>CANKNP010000237.1 GCA_947483545.1 Deltaproteobacteria bacterium
TCGTTCCGATCCATCGAAAGGGAGGCCCTCCCGATCGTTCCGATCCATCGAAAGGGAGGCCCTCCCGATCGTTCCGATCCATCGAAAGGGAGGCCCTCCCGATCGTTCCGATCCATCGAAAGGGAGGCCCTCCCGATCCCTACCACCTCGCCCGCACCGTCCCGGTCAACATCGTCGCGCGCTCGGCACCCATGTCCTTGGAGCCCAGCAGATGTGCGCCTTGGAGCAGGAGCTCTGGGCTCGCCGCGACGGTCTCCGACCCGACCGGCACCCCCCCGAGTCGTATCGCCCAGTCGATCTCGGTCCCCAGCGCGCGCCCCGCGGTGGGCTGGTTCAGGTGGTTCGTGGGCGTACCGCCGTTGCGGAAGGTGTAGAACGACTGCGCGATGGGCGCGGTGGACCACGCGGCCATGACCCCCGCGCGGAGCCCGACCCACGGCAACGGGTTCACCTCGACGACCGGCTGCACGAACGCGGCTCGTCGAAAACTGCCCTCAGTGACCGTGACCTCCGCCCCGTCGGGCGCGTGGCCTGTATACGTCGGGTCGGTGATCAACGCGTAGTTGGCCACCTCGATCCCTCCCATCTGCTCGTCGAAGAGCAGCATGCCTGCATCGTAGTCCCGGTCAAAGGTGAAGTCGGCCGCGGTCCCATCATCCGGGTTGGCATCCCCTGAGGCCCAACCTGCCCGGACCTTCGCGCCGCAAAAATCCCGCCCTTTTTCCCAACGGGGTCGCCCGATCCCGAGGTAGCCCGTCGCCCCCCCCGACAGCACCGCGAGCCCATCGGGCGATTCGTAGCTCTGCGACCTGGTCGTCCGCCCCCCCGCCTCCGCGATCTCGGCGCCCGCTCGAAATTCCGATTTTCCCACCGGCGCCCGAACCTCCCCGAACAAGTCGATGACCCCGATCCGGGTGGTTCGCGGCTCAAACTCCCCGGCCAATATCGGCTCCGTCTGATCCCGGTAGACCCCGTACAGTCCGAGCGTCCCCTGCTTCGGTTGGTAAAGGACCGCGGCGACGCCCTGCCACGCGACCTGACCCGCAGCCATCGAAGCCAGATCGTCCTGGACGACACGATCGCCAGCCAGCGCGACGGTCAGCGGGAACGCCCCGTTCTGAAATGGCCGGGTCCCGAGGCGCAACCGAAGAACCCGGTCTCCAAAATCGGACCGCCCAAACTCCGGGTCGTGAGCCCCGTCGTTGGCGATCATTCCGAGGCCCCAATGCGAGGTGGTCAGGCCCGCGGAGATGCCGATGGGGCCAATCTCGATGCTGCCGCCCGCCTTACGCGGCAGAAAACTTCCGCGATCCAGCACGCCGAGATCCTCGCGATGCCGCTCGTCGATGGTCCCCGGCGCATCCCAGGTATCGCCGACCAACTGGCCCGTGAACAGATCCCAGGACGTGCCCAACGACCACTTCGGCCCCTCGGTGCTCTTGAGCTCAAAGCCCGCCCGCAGGCGCTGATCCAAGACAGCGCCCTGCCCAAGTTGGGTGCCCTCGGCGTCCAGCGACAGTTCAGGGGGCAGCGAGCCGATGTAGCGGAGCTCGCCGGACGTCAAGAACGACACGTTGGCCAGGGCCAGCAGCGTGATGCTCATTCGGACACCGCCGGGATCCAGTCACAGGTCGCCGTGGCGAGGCAGGGGTCGTCGGACACGAACGCCCCGCTGTCCTGGAAGAACGTCGCGATTTGCAAGATGGCAAAAGTGTTGATGTCGAAAGCGAGGCTCGGCTCCGGGAGCCCGAACCCGTGCGTCCCGGTTCGATTGGCGTACGGCAGGCGGAGCGCCACGACGCTGCCATCCCGCTCGATCTGAAAGCGCGCGGGGGCGTCGGAGGGCGCGCCGGTGCCGTCGCCGCCGTCGTCAAAATCGTCCGCGTCAAACAGGCAGGACGCGCCGTTCACATCCGTGTAGGGTCCGAATTCTTCGAGGCCGGAGACCACGCCGCGATCGATCAGGAACTGGTCCTGGGTCATGCCCCAGCGCGGGTCCACGGTCTCGCGATCGATCGCCCCGGCGGCGCGGGCCAGCGCGATCCCCGAGTTGATGCTCACGATGCTGTCGCCGGGCGTGGGGACGAGCAGGACCGGGACGGGCACCCCGCCGCCGATGGACGCCAGCTCCGGGATCGGGTCAAGGGCGTAGCGGGGGGCGTAGGAGATCGCATCCCCGGGCTCCAGCAACATGCCGAAGGCCATGGCGACCCTTCGCAATTCGGGCGTGCCGCGGATGTAGCCGGAGCCGTGCGAGGCCGCGACGAGCGTAGAGCCGGCGGCCATGGGGGTGCCCTCATGGGTCACCTCGGCTTCGAATTTGTCGATGGTCGCGACCTCGGCCCCGGCGGCATCGTAGAAGTGCAGTACGAGCCGATCCCCCAATCCCTCATTGTCCACGCCCACGTAGGATTGACGTTCGAAAGCGTCGAGTCCGTCGGCGGCGATCGAGACGCGGAACGTGCCATCCGTTGGGATGTAGCCCTCCCGGCTCGTGCCCTTGTCCAGGTTCTCCACGACCAGCTTTCCGCCGGCCGGGAAGCTCGGGAGGGTCGCGATGGGGACCTCCACCATCTCCGTCACGGAATTCACCAACTGAACGATGGAGAGCCCCCCGTCGCCCGTCGGATACCCAAGCAACATCGGTGTCATCAACCGACCGGACATGGCCTCGACCGCCCCGCTGATCTCCGTCCGGACGGCGACGTCCAACAGGCCCCCGCCGGGCACGATCGGCGCCCAGGCCTCGACCTCCGGGATCACCGCCGCAGCCACGCCCGCGTTGATCCCGCCGAGCGAGCCCCCGACGATGTAGTAGGGCACATCGGGCCCGCCCACATCCGGGGCGCCGTCATCGTCCCAGTCGCAGGACATCACGCTGCCGCCGTCGCTGAGGGTCATCTCGCCGTCGCCGCAGGCTTGGAGGCTGTGGACCATCTGCATCCAATCAACCGCCGCCTGCCGGACCATATCCGCGGTGTGAAAGGCATCCGCCGTCCACTGGTCCCCACCCGAGTTTGCCAGTCCGTCATTGTCGAGATCCCGCTGGCGACCATCGAGCAAGTGGTCCAGGAACGGCGCCACCCCCGCCACCCCCAAATATCCGCGGATGACGGTCAAATCCTCGTCGCTCAGATCGATGCCATGGCCCGGGAAATCCGCCGCGCAGGCGGCCATGCCGAGGCGGTTGAACGCCCACGCAAAGCCGAGGAAATCAAACCGGCTGGAGCCGTACCCGTGGCCGAACAACACAACAGGAAAGGGCGCTTCCACCGCTGCGAGTCCGTCGGCCGCCGGTCGCTCCTTCGGCAACACACAGGTGAACGTGACCCGCTGGGCAGCGGCCGCATACGTGCCTTGCACCGGATCGGTGAGCCACCACTCATCGGCATCCCAGGCGCCGCCATCGTCCCGATCCGCGAGCAGGTACGGGGTCTCAAAGGTCCCGCCGACCACGACGTCCGCAAACTCCTTGTAGTTTGCGACCAGCACGTCGGCGCTCTCGCCCTCGAACAGCCCGAGGCTCACCAATTCGTCCATCAGCAGCGGGATGGGGAGCCGGTAATAGCTGGGGTTTCCCTCGGGCTCCTCCGGGAGATCATGCAGCCGGTGGCCCTCGGTCACCCCCGCCGGGTATTCGGTCCCGAGCGTGGAATACCGCCCCTCGCCGTGGAGGCCCAAGTGGACGTCGACCAGGTCCCCCGTGACCCGACCGGTCGAGAACACCCAGGCGAACGCAACGTCCTCGACGCTCAAGCCCAGCGCCGGGAGCGCGTCTTCGACGGGGCGGAGGGCGTCGGTCTGGCGGAGATGGTTCACGTACTCCCAGGGCGACCGCACCGGCGCGCCGTCGGCTCCCGTCATCCGCTCGGTGATGACGACCGCGTAACGGCCCTCCTCGCGCAGGGGCACGACCGGCCGGAGGATCAGCGTGTTCGTCTGCTTCTCGTACCAGGTGAGCAGGTCGGCCCGCGGATCACCCCCGTCTGGGTAAACGTTCGGGGCGTCCAGGATGCCGTCGTTGTCGAGGTCCTCGCCCCAGGACATCTCACCATCGCCGTTCACATCTTCCTCGATGGTGTCGAACACGAGGCTCGGGCAGGTCGCGCGGGAGTCGTTCGGAAAGTACCGGTCGGGGTTGGGCACGTCCATCGGGAAGCGCCCCTGGCCGATGTCCAGCTCGGCGGGCTGCAAGTAGCTGGGGGAGTCGGGGTCCACGTCGATGACGAAGATCGCGTCGTCGGTGAACTGCGCGAAGCCGCCGTGACGATCATCGCGATGGCGCGCCGCCAGGTTGTCGAGATCCAGCGGGGCCTCAAAAGCCACCGTGATCGGCGCGTAGATGCCGAAGCCCACGAGCTGGTTGATCTTCGCGCGGGTCTCTGCCTCCTGATCGGTGGCGGCCTCCAAGGGGATGTTCACGCGTAGACCGGTGATGCTGGTCGGATCGGCGCGTGTGGCGAGGTCATTCGGGAACGGGATGTTCGCGAGCGGCTTCGCGTCCCAGTCCACCGTGACGACGGGGCCCGAGCCCTCGGGGGTGAGCCGGAGGCCCGCCGGAGCCGTAGCGCAGGACAGCGTGAGCGGGAGCACGGCGAGCAGCAAATGGGGCGTGGACAACCGGGCTCCAAGGGGCGCCGGAGGGTATCCAGCCAGCCGCGCTTTCGCCCTTGCCAGCCGCCGGGGGACCGTGTAGAAGGCGCCCACGGCTTTGTAGCTCAGTTGGTTAGAGCACGCGGTTCATACCCGCGGTGTCGTCAGTTCAAGTCTGACCGAAGCCACCACCCTTTTCGTTGCCAGCTACCAGCCGGGGATCACGAAGATCGCGCCCGCGTCGGTTGCGCTGTCGTCGTTCAAGAAGGCGCCGATGACAACGTCCTCCCGCCCGTCCCCGGTCATGTCAAGCCCGCCGGCCCCGCCGCTCCCGAGGTACCCGTCCCCGGCCGAGCCCCAGAGCGTCATTGTGGCGTCCCTGCTGGTCATCAGGCTCGCCCAGCCTGTCCCCACCGTGAACACATACGCCGCCCCCGCGGCCGTCCCGCGTGTGTCATCCCCATCCGCGCCCACCACCAAATCGTCGGCGCCATCCCCGTCCAGATCCGAGCTCGCCACGATCATCGATCCGAAATCGTCGGGGGTGCCGAAGAGCGTGTGGTCCGCGTCCGCAAGGGGCACCGCCCCGACGATCGCCGCCCCCCCCGCCAGGAACAGCCAGACCCGGCCGGCGCCCTCGGAGCCGACGCAAAGGTCAAGCGCATCATCCCCGTTCAGGTCCCCCGGGGTGGTGAGGGTATCCTCGCCCAAGGCGAGGGCTGCCGCATCGCCCAGCAGCCAGCCCGCCGCCGCCTCCTCCACGTCTTCAGCCCAGGAAGTCCCTGCCGAGCCAAGCAGCAGGAACACCGCCCCGCCGCCGCTGGCGCCCGCGTCCAAGCCGGGGGCCCCGCTGACCGCATCCGCGTAGCCGTCCCCGTCCAGATCGGCGACCACCACGCTCTCGCCAAGCGCGTCGTAGGCCTGGGCACCCAGGATGCGTTCGTCCGCATCGTCATCGTCCAGGTCACCGGCCAGCCCGCCCCCCAGGTAGATGGAGAGCGAGCCGGCGTCCACGTCGCGGCCAGCGTCGTCGTTCGGGGCGCCGATCACCACGTCGCCGACACCATCCCCGTCCAGGTCCCCCGACGCCGGCATCTGAGCGTTGTCCGCCGCAGCGTCTCCCGCGAACCTGGCGATCCGATCCGACGTGGACAGGTTCCCGGCAAGGCCGGGGCCGCCTTCGAAGAGATAGCTGCGTCCATACGCTGCTGAAGCGTACGCGCCGCCGACCAGCATGTCCGCGACGCCATCTCCGGTCACGTCCGCCCCCGGTCCATTCACAGCGTACAACGGATAATATCCGGAATCACCAGACACTACGGCCGTGGCGAAACCGTCGATCACCCCGTCCGCCGTGCCTGCGGTCGCCCCATCGACCACCCAAACGTACCCGGAGGCGGTCGCCCGCGTCCCCGCGATCAGGTCCACCGCGCCGTCGCCGGTGACATCCTCCACGAGCGCGAGCGTTCCCTGATCCCCCAGCCGCCAAGCCGCGGACGACCCATACAGCACGCCGGTGGCAAGGTCGGAGATCAGGAAGTCATCGATCACCCCGTTGCAGTCATCATCCTCGCCGTTCCGGACCTCGGCGCTGCCGGACACCAGCGGATCCGTGTCGTCGCAGTCGATGGGGAAAGGCACGCCATCCAGGTCCTGATCGAAGTCGTCCTCGCCTCCGCAATCGCTGTCCACACCGTCGTACCAGAGGTCGGGCGCTGCGGGCCAGACCCGCGCGTCGGTGTCGTCGCAGTCGTCGCCGCCGAACCCGGCGCTGACATGATCGTCGCCGTCCTGGTCGAAGTCATCCGCACCGTCGCAATCGGCGTCCAGCCCGTCGTACCAGACCTCCGGCGCGCTCGGATGGGCCGTGGGATCCAGGTCGTCGCAGTCGCCCGGGGGGAGCCGCCCGCTCCATGCGACCCCCTCGGTCCCGAAGCCGGCAAAGCCCTCGGGCACGAAGTGATCGGCGTCCTGGTCGAAGTCGTCGTCGCCGAGGCAGTTGCCATCGATGCCGTCGTACCAGACTTCCTGCGCCCCGGGGTGCACGGCGAGGTCGGCATCGTCGCAGTCCGACCCCTGTCCACCCCCGGCAAACCCGTCGCCGTCGAGGTCGAAGTCATCGTTGCCCTGGCAGTCGCTGTCGATGCCATCGTACCCGTCGTCATCAGCGCCCGGAAAGGCGGTCGCATCGGCGTCGTCGCAATCGTCGCCACCCGTCGCGACGCTGCCATGGCGGTCGCCGTCGGCGTCTTCCTGCACGACGGCGTCGATGGGGATGACGACGTGGGCCCCCGTGTCGCTCTGGACGTTCAACACCACGGCGTGGTCACCCCACCCGGTGGGTGTCAGGCTCAGCGTGTGAACCGTCGCCTCCCCGGAGAGGAGGATCGACGTGTACGCGTCCATGGCGTAGGCGTCGGCCTGGGGTCCGTCGAACCACAGCCACGCGGAGACGGTGCCCTCCCCCACATTGGCCAGGACGACCTGGCCCTTCGCTGTGTCGCCGACGAACACGAGGTCAAAGTCGAACAGCTCTGGCGTCGTGGACAAATCGCTGGCCGCGCGGGGAGACGGCGCTTCGACCTGGAGCGAGGCGCCACTGCACGCCGTCAGGCACAGGAGCGCGGAGGCTCCGAGGCGGCGGTGGATCGCGCCAGGGCGCTGGTCCGGGCGGCGGTTCATCGCTCCTGACGATAATCCGAATCCAGCGGCTCGGCCGGGTCCTTCACGCGCGGCGGGAGAATCGGCGGGGCTCGCTTGATAGGCGGCGCGATGCTCCTCCTCCTCGTAGCCTGCACTGCTCCAGACGCTGCGCCGGGTTCGCGCCACTCAGCTGTCTCCGACTCCCCGTTCGACTCCGTGGCCAACGACTCCCCCGGGGACTCCGACCCCCCGGACTCCCCCTCCGACTCCGAGGACTCCGACCCCCTCGACTCGGACTCCCCCGGGGACTCGGGGGCCGTCGACTCCCCGGACTCGGCGGCGACACCGTGGCGTTCGGCCCTGTACCCCGACGACTGGACCCCCGAGACCACCGCCGCCGACGGTCACTTCTTGCACGACTTCAGCTACGCGGGCTACCACGCCGGCGAGATCGCCCTGCCCGACCCCGTCCCCGGCGTGTCCTTCGACGTCACCACCTACGGCGCGGACCCCACGGGCACGACCGACGCGACCACTGCGGTCCAGGCGGCGATCGACGCGGCCGTGAGCACGGGGGCAGCCGCCATCGTCGACTTTCCAGCCGGGACCTACCGACTTGACGGAGTGCTCTCGATCACCACCTCCCAGATCGTGGTCCGAGGCGCGGGCTCGGCCGCCACATTCTTGTACTTTTCCAAGTACGAGGGCATGAGCGACACCTCGCACATCACGTTTTCCGGCGGGGTCGCCCAAGGCGCGGATCACCTGCTCCAGAGCGATGGCGAGGCGCGCAGCAGCGTGATCCGGCTCGCGGACGTGAGCGATCTCGCGGTCGGGGACGACGTGAGCGTCGGGTGGACGATCACCGACGATTTCATCGCCGAGCATGGCATGACCGATGTGTGGGTGGAATTCACCGACCAGTGGAAGGGCATGTTTCGCCGAACGATCACCGAAATCGATGGGACCAGCGGCGAAGTCACGCTGGACGTGCCGCTGCGCTACCCGGTGAAGGTGCGGGACGGCGGCAGCGTCCGCGTCGAGACCGGGTACCTGGAGGAGGTGGGTATTCAAGGCCTCTCGATCTCGACCGTCA
>CANKNP010000238.1 GCA_947483545.1 Deltaproteobacteria bacterium
AGGAGTACGCGCGCCGGGGGCCCGCGCGACGTTGAATTCTGCGGCTCCGGGAGCAGCCGCGGCGCCCGCTGCGAGCCTCGCGGGCGGCGCTCCCGGGGTATGCCCTACGGACTCCTAACCCCGTTTCCCCCAGCGCTGCTAGGACAGAGCCCCCTCCACCACCCCCCAAATATCCCCCACCTCCGCCAAACCGCCCATCCCCACATCCCCGCACGCCAGTCGTTTTTCCGTGGGTAGAACCCAGGTGTAACGCCCCAAGCCGTCGATCCAGCCGATGTTGCGTTGAACCACCGGGTGAAACCACATCTCGGTGTTCATCGCGGGCGCGAGGATGCAGGGCTTGCCGCGAGGCAGCGCCATGATCGTGGTCGTGAGCACATCATCGGCGAGCCCGCACGCCAGCTTTCCAAGGACGTTGGCCGAGAGCGGGGCGATGACCGCGACATCGGCCCACTTGCCCAGGTCAATGTGTACCATCGCGTCGGTGAAGGTGTCGGTGTGAACCGCCCGGCCGGTCAACCCTGCGAAGGTGAGGGGACCCACGAATCGGCAGGCATTCGCGGTCATCACCACTTGCACCTCAAACCCCGCTTTCATCGCGAGGGATGTGAGCTCACAGGCCTTGTACGCGGCGATGCCCCCGGTCACACCGAGGAGCAGGTTTCTACTCATCCAGCACCGGGGAACCGTCGAGCAGAGAGGTCAGAAAATCGCGGTAAAATCTCTTGGCGGAATTGTTCTCGTACACCGCGTAGTGCCCGTCGTCCGGGTATTGCGCCATCCCGGACGTGACGTTCTCGCCCGTCCACCCGCGTGCATTGTCCTGGACCGGAAAGCCAAGGTCGGTGAGCCCACGCAGGGCGAGCGCATCCGGGTCGTTCGCGGGATCGCCCACAATGGGCATCCGGCCAGCGGCGGCCAGCGCCTCTGAGGTCGCCGCGGGCGTGAACTCGTCGAGCAGTCCCTCGGTCAGGGCCATCGGCATCGGCCGCGCCGCGCGGCGAATCTCCCAATCCCCCTGCTCCGCATACCAGTAGGGGGCGTAGTTGATGGGATCGGTCGCCTCTGCGAGGGTTTGGATCAATGCCAGGACGGGGTGGAACGAGGTGAGCTCCTCGTCTTCATCAAAGCTCAAGAGCGCCGCGAACGTCGCCGCGAGGTCGAGCGGGTCTTTTCGCAACAGGATGGTGAGCGTGAGGCCGCCGCCAGCCCCGGAGAGCCCGGTGCCCAGCAGATCCTCTGACATGAACGGGGTGCCCAGCGCGCCGACCAGACCGCCCTGCGAGTGGCCGAAGAACGCGACCCGGGTCGGGTCGAGCACGATCTCGTCGTTGCCTACGCGGAACGTCGATGTGGCTTGGGTGAGGGCGCGAGCCAGATAGACTTGATCGAGCGCTCCCTGCCGGAAGTTGGTGCGGCCTGCCTGCGGATTGTAGAAGTTGAAGCTGTCAAGCTCCACGCTCGTATCCTCGGTCGCGCGGTCGCCGTGCAACGGTTGGCTCACGCCGAACACCGCCACGCCCTCGCGTGCGAGGATCAGCCCCTCGTCCGACGAACTGCCGTTGCAAAAGCTGAAATTGTCGCCGCCGGTGCCGTGGCTATAAAGTACCAGCGGCCAGCCGTCGTCCGGCGAGCCTTCGGTCGGGATGGTGAGCGAGAACTGCACGCGTTCCCACTGGTAGATCTCGGGGCCGCCATCGTCGGAGAAGGAAAATCCCCCGTCGCCCACGGTGTGGTAGGGGCGCGGGCCGTGTTGCCAGACGGGCATCAAGACCGTGCCAACGTAGAGCGTGTACTCGCCCATGTCTGCGTAGAGTGTCAGCTCCTGATCGAGTGTCGGGATCGCGATCTCGTCGCGGATCGCTCGGGCGATGCGCGCGGTCTCGGCGATGGGGTCCTGCGTCGTGAAGGTGACCGCGAACGCGACCGTGTCGGGGGGCACGTCTCCCGCGACGAGCGTGCTCTCCAAGGCGGCGAGGCCCTGCGCCGACCAGTCGATCGGCTGGGGAGCCACGAGGGGGCTCTGAAAGACGAGCGCATACTGTGTGGCGGGCGCCAGCGGAAACCCGAAGACGGGGGCTACGGCCAGCAGGTTCTCGGGCTGCCACGTGGTGGCGCTGTCGGTCCACTCGAACGCGATGGGGATCCGCTCGCCCCGGTGCGGGCTGCCGATCCCGATGTCCACGAGGTAGACGGGGCTCTCCGGTCCGGTCGAGCCCTCGGGGGAGGGGAGCAGGTCCAGGTCCACGTCGCCCTCGAAGCGGACGAAGAGGGGGCTGTTGTTCCCAAAGCCGTCGATGTCCGCGGTGGCGTCGAGGTAGGCATCGACGATCGGATACTGGCCGGCGTGGGGAAACCCGCTCACGTCCGGATGGCCGTCCACCGTGCGCAGGTCCGAGGGCCAGGGGCTATCGAAGAAGCTCCCGCCGCTGGTCACGGGGGTCGCGCCCGCCCCGTCGGTGCCGGTGCAGCCGCAGACCAGCAGGAAGAGGGCGATTCGGTGGGCGGAGGACATCGGGGCCCTTATATCCACGACGCCCGCGTGGCCTCCGCCCGAAGGTCGGAGTATCCTGCGAGCAGATGCCTCCTGCTCCCCGGCTTTCGCCGCGGTACCATCGTGTTCGCCCCTCGACCGCCTCCGAGCTGGCCAGGGAGGGTCGAGCCTACGCGCAGCTTGGGCGCCACGTCATCAACCTTCAGGGCGGACATTTGCCCGGCGAGATGGACCATTCGCTCCGGCAGGTGGGCGCGGACGCCTGGCGCGAGGGGGTGATCGGGTACAGCGAGGGCAACGGCCTGCCGGACCTGCGGGACGCCGTGATTGACTGGCTGGACCTTCGGGACATTCGGTCGCCTGAGAACGTCTTGATCGCGGCGGGCTCGCGGTCGGCGCTCTCCGCCGTGCTGGCGGTGATCACCAGCGCGGGGGATGTCGTGCTGGTGGATGGGGCGGCATGGACGGTGTTTCACCCGCTGGTGAGCGCAGGTGGGGCTACCCCCGTGCCGATCCTGCCGCACCAAGGCTCGGAGTTCGGAACCCGACACTTCAAGCTGACGGCCCTGGAGGTCCGGACCTCCCTCGCGCTGATGCCGGGCGCGCGGGCCGTGCTCCTGGCCAACCCCGTGAACCCCACGGCGCAGCTCTACACCGCGGAGGAGATCGTCTCGATCATCGAGGTCTGCGCTCAGGCAGGTGCGGTCTGCATCATCGACCGGCTCTACGGCAAGCTCCTCTACGACGGCGTCCGGTACCCCTACCTGCCGTCTACGCCCGCCGTGCGCGACTACTGCATCCTCGTGGACGGCGTCTCCCGCGCGTTTCGGGGCGCGGGCGGGCTTCGCGTCGGCTGGGCGTGCGGGCCCTTCGACATCATCGAGGCCGCCGGGCGCGTCCAGACCGTGGGCATGGGGCCTGCACACCGGGTGGATCAGCTCGTCGCGCTCTCGGCCATCACCGCACCGTACGACCTCGGTTTGCTCGAAGAGATGCAATCCCTCCGGGACATGCTGACGGAGGCCGCGGCGCAGATCCCCGACCTCGTGGCCTGGCCCGTGGCGGGGACGATGTACTGCATGCTCGATGTTCGGAAGTTTCGTGGCCGGACGGACGCCAGTAGTTGGGTCGTGGACACCTCGGCCGAGTTCGCCGACTACCTGCTCACCGATGGAGGGGTGCTCGTGGCGCCTGGGGACATCGTCGGCCAGGAGGGGTTCATCCGCGTCGCGTTCAGCCGACCGTCGGAGCAGGTCTCGGCGGGCATGAACCGGATCGCGGTGTCGTTGGGGCGGTTGAAGTCCTAGCCATTCAATGCGCCTCCCCCCACGTCCCCCCCACCCCAATATTCACCACCAGCGGAACCTTCAGCGCCACCGGCAGGGGACTTGGATGCTCCATGGCGTCCCTCACGATCGCCGTGACCTCGTCGATCTCCTCCTGCGGGACCTCGAACACCAGCTCGTCGTGGACCTGGAGCAGCAGTCGGGCGCGTTTTCCAATCAATCCCCGTTGGATTTGGAGCATCGCCAGCTTGCACAAATCGGCCGCGGAGCCCTGAATGGGGGTGTTCGCGGCGATGCGCTCTCCAGCTTGGCGCTCCATCGGGCTCTGGCTCGACAATTCGGGGAGCTGACGGCGCCGACCGAGTAGGGTCGTGACAAATCCCCGGGCGGTCGCGTCGGCGATGGTCTGATCGAGCCAGGTGCGCACCCCGGCATAGGTCTCGAAGAACGCGGTGATGTGGGCGAGCGCCTCCTTTCGCGGGATGCCCAGAATCTGCCCCAGGGCCGTGGCCCCCTGTCCGTAGATCGTCGCAAAGTTGATGGTCTTGCCGACGTTTCGCTGCTCGGCGGTCACCTCCGCGAACGGGACATGGAACAGTTGGCCCGCCGTCCGCCGATGCACGTCGTGACCGTCGCGAAAGGCCTCGACCAATCCGGGATCGCCGCACATGTGGGCCATCACGCGGAGCTCAATTTGGCTCCAATCCGCGGAGAGAATTCGATGTCCTGGCGGCGCGATGAAGGCGTGTCGGATGCGTTTTCCCTCGGACGTGCGGACCGGCGTGCGCTGGAGGTCCGGATCGGTGGAGATCAAGCGGCCTGAAACCCCGACGGTCTGTTGAAACGTCGCATGAATGCGCCCGGTCCTGGGATCTACGGCGCGCTGCAAGACGTCGGTGTAGGTGTTGATCAACTTGGACAACATCCGCTGGTCCAGCAGGAGCCGCGCGATCTCGTGCTTTGGCGCGAGGGCTTCGAGCACCTCGGCGTCGGTGGACCAGCCGGTCTTCGTCTTCTTGATCACGGGGAGCTTCAGCTCCTCAAACAACACCGTCCCGAGCTGCGTCGTGCTCCCGATATTGAACGGGTGCCCGGCGATCTCCTGGATACGCGCCTCCAACACGGCCTTCCGCGCGGTGAATTCCACACCCATACGGCCCAAATCCGGCGCGTCCACGAGGATCCCCGCCAGCTCCATCTCGGCGAGGACCCGCGCTAACGGGAGCTCGACCGTTCGATAGTGCGACTCCAAATCTGCAAGGCGCTGGTGCAACACCGGCCAGAGCCTTGCGATCGTGTCCACGCGGGCCTCCGGAGGCGCATCGGCCCCCAACGGCTGCTGCAGATACTCGCGCGCGACCTGGTCGAGTCGGTGGGGAATACACTTGGTGGGATCGACCACGAACGACGCGAGCTGTGTGTCATCACACGCGGCGAGCGTGATGCCTGCCCGCCCAAGTCCCTTCCAGATGGCCTTCCACTCGTGGGTGACCTTGGATAGGTTCGGATCTTCCAGCCAGTGTTTGGCATCGGCGAGGGCCATGCGGTGTACAGCGCCCGGGACCTCGCAGACGAACAGCGCCTCAACGGTCTGGGCGCCGCCGGAGGTGGCGCCGAAGACGGGGACGATAGCGACAGGGCCGGGCCCGGGGCGGAACGGCGCCTCGGAGACGGGAAGGACAGCCGTGTTCGTCGGGGTGCTGTCCGCGAGCAACGAGTGGAATTCAAGCTCGCGGAACAGGGCCTCGAGCGCCGCCGGATCGGCGGGCGGAAGCGTGAGCCCAGCCACGTGAATGTCGAGCGGGGCGTGCAGGTCGATGGTGGCGAGGTCCCGCGAGAGGAACGCGATGTCGCGGCTCGCTTCGAGGGTGGCGCGCTGCCGGGCGGGAAGCTGGTCAAGCGCTGCGTACACGCCGTCGAGGGAGCCGAACTTTTCAAGCAGCGTGGTGGCGCCCTTCTGGCCGATGCCGGCGACCCCAGGGATGCCGTCCACGGCGTCGCCCATCAGCGCGAGAAGATCGACGATCTGGTCGGGTCGAACACCCCATTTTTTCAAGACCAGCGGTGCGTCGAAGGTCACGTCGCGCATGGGGTCGAACATGCGGACGTGCTCGTTGATGAGCTGCGCAAAGTCCTTGTCGCCCGCGACGATCAGCACGTCGAGCCCCGCCGCGACGCCCTCGCGGGCGAGCGTGCCGATGATGTCGTCGGCCTCCCAGCCGGGTGCTCGGACGGCCGGGAACCCGTAGGCGGCGACCATGCGGTCGATCCAGGGCAACTGCTCGCGGAGATCGCCGGAGATCGGCGGTCGGTCGGCCTTGTAGGCGGCGAACTTGACCTCGCGGTGGGTCGGGCCGGGGGCGTCGAACACCACGGCTCCGGCAGTGGGTCGCCGTCCCGAAAAGAGCTTGCGAAACATCGTCGCAAAGCCGAACAGCGCGTTGGTGTGCAGCCCCTGGGAGGTCATCAGGCTGGACGGGAGCGCGAAGAACGCGCGGAAGATGAACCAGCTCCCGTCGATGAGGACGAGGCGATCGGGTTTGGCCATGCCGCAGCTTAGTCTTCGAGCCTCAACACCGCCAAGAAGGCCTCCTGCGGCACCTCCACGCTCCCGATCTGCTTCATCCGCTTCTTGCCTTCCTTCTGGCGGTCCAGCAGCTTCCGCTTTCGGCTGATGTCTCCGCCGTAGCACTTGGCCGTTACATCCTTACGCATCGCCTTCACTGTGGTCCGGGAGATGACCTTCGCGCCGATGGCAGCTTGGATCGCCACATCCCACATCTGCCGGGGGATCAGATCCTTGAGCTTGGAGGTGAGCTGTCCGCCCTTGTGGTGCGCGACCGCGCGATGACAGATGTTGGAGAGCGCGTCTACGATCTCGCCGTTCACGAGGATGTCGAGCTTGACGAGGTCACCAGGTTCATACCGGATGATCTCGTAGTCCATGCTGGCGTAACCCTTGGACACGGACTTGAGCCGGTCGAAGAAGTCGAACACCACCTCGGCGTACGGGATCTCGTAGGTGAGGATCACCCGGCCCGTGCCCGCATATTCAAACTTGACCTGGTTTCCGCGCCGCTCCTCGCACAGCTTGAACAGGTTTCCAAGCCAGGCTTCGGGCGTGTGGATCGTCAACCGGGCGATGGGCTCCAGGATCTTCTCGATGCGGCCGACATCCGGGAGCTTCGACGGCGAGTGGATCGTGATCTGCTCGCCCGTCTTCAGCAGGACATCGTACACGACAGACGGGGCGGTGGTGATGAGATCCAGGTTGTACTCACGCTCCAGGCGGTCATGAATGACCTCCATGTGCAGCAAGCCCAGAAATCCGCAGCGAAAACCAAACCCGAGCGCGTCCGAGGTCTCGGGCTCGAAGTTGAAGCTGACGTCGTTCAGTCGCAGCTTCTCGAGGCTCTCGCGGAGGTCCTGATAGGCCGCGGAGTCGGTCGGGAAAATGCCCGAGAAGACCATCGGGCGTACCTCTTTGAAGCCCTCCAACGGTGCGGCGGCGGGGCGTTGAAAATGGGTGACCGTGTCGCCCACCTTGGCATCCGCGAGGGTCTTCACGTTGGCGACGATGAAGCCCACCTCTCCCCCGACCAGCTCGGGGCGCTCCATCGCCTCGGGGGTGAACACGCCAACCTTGAGCACCTCGTGGATGGCGCCCGTGGACATGAACTGAACCTTCTCGCCCTTTTTGAGCGTGCCGTGCTTGACCCTCACCAGGATGATCACGCCCACGTAGGAATCAAACCAGGAGTCGAAAATCAGCGCCTGCAGCGGCGCCTCGCGGTCGCCCAACGGTGCGGGGATCCGCTGGACCAGGGCCTCCATCAACCCCTCGATTCCTTCGCCGGTCTTGGCGCTCACGAGCTGGGCGTACGCAATATCCACGCCGACGTTGTCCATCAGTTGTTGCAACACTCGGTCTGGCTCCGAGCCTGGCAGGTCGATCTTGTTGACCACCGGCAGGATCTCCAGGTTCGCCTCGATCGCGAGGTAGACGTTCGCGAGGGTCTGCGCTTCGACCCCCTGCACCGCGTCCACCACCAGGATGACGCCCTCGCAGGCGGCGAGCGCGCGGCTCACTTCGTAGCCAAAATCCACGTGCCCTGGCGTGTCGATGAGGTTGAGCAGGTAGATTTCGCCATCCAACGCACGCCACTGCAACGCCACCGTCTGGGCCTTGATCGTGATGCCCCGCTCGCGCTCGATGTCCATCTTGTCGAGGTACTGCTCCCGCATTTCGCGGTCGCTCACCGCTCCGGTGATGCGCAACAACCGATCCGCCAGCGTAGACTTGCCGTGGTCGATGTGCGCGATGATCGCGAAGTTCCGGATGCGGTGGAGGGGGATGGCCATGGGGCGCGGCGGATAACCGGAGCGGGCCGATGCCGCCCGCGTTGCTTTGTGGGGGGCACGCCCCCCACGCCCCCCGCGAGCCGAGATGCGCTCGACTACGAGCGCGTGGTCGGATTCGGCGTGAGTACCCGCCGAATCCGACCCTCGGCTCGGGTGCGCTTGGGCGCTGCTCTTTCTCTTG
>CANKNP010000239.1 GCA_947483545.1 Deltaproteobacteria bacterium
CCGGTGGAATGCGACGGTCCGTCGAAGACGCCGGGCCCGCCGCCTTCCGCCTGGAACGGTGCGGTTTGGGGCCAGCCCGGCTCCAAGTCAAGTTGTTCCAGGTACTTAGGGCGGTGTTGTTCGTCCAGCGCCCGGGCTGGCCCCCCGGTGGGGGTGTACGTGGGCCACCCGCCCGCGCCGATGCGCTCAAGCACAAGATCCTGCCGGCTCAAGCGCGGCGTCTGAAAAAAGAGCAGGTCCATCCGCTCCAGGAGCCGCCGGTGCCCGACCAGGAACGTGGGCTCGGTGACCCACGGGCGGCCGACCAGTCGGGCGACCAGCGCGTCCCGGTTTCCCCGCCTCGGGAGCCCCAGACGCACGCACGCTGCGCGAAGCTCCTCCACCGAGAAGGCCGCGGCGCACCGATCGTCCGGCACACCCGCGTGGATCAGCTCGGCCGCGGTCAGCTCGCTCAGGTGGGCCCCGACGTCGCCCCCATAGTTCAGCTCCGAGACGCGAAACGCCCGCGGCTGGCGCATCGTCAAGCGCGCGTACAGCCCCAACGCGCCCTCGGATAGCGCGAGGATGGCTCGCCCGATCACGGCCTCACCAGCCGTCAACAGGTGCCCTTCCGCGGCCAACGCGCCCTCCAGGACAAGCCGCAGATCCTGCGCCGGAAACGTCGACGGGGCCGTCATTCCCGTGATTTCTGCGCCTCAGGTGCGCCCGCCTTCGCCTGCCTCCACCACGCATCCAACCTGTCCGGCCCCGCTTCCTCCAGCGCGACCCCGGCTTCACCTGCCAGGGTCTCCACGACGCGAAACCTCCCCTCGAAGCGCTGATTGGCCTCGCGCAGCGCGTCTTCGCCCGACACGCCCAAGAACCTCCCTACGCTCGCACACGCCAGCAGCAGGTCCCCATACTCGTGAACGATCGCCGCGCGATCCCCCGTCGCGATGGCCTCCGCGAGCTCCCCGCGCTCCTCGTCCACCTTGGCCAGCACCCCTTCCACGTCGGGCCAATCGAAGCCCACATGCGCAAGCTTCTCGCCCACGCGGTGCGCACGCAGGAGCGCCGGCAACCCGGCGGGCACCCCGTCGACCCGTGAGTACCCCTTCGGCCGCGCCTTCGCCTTCTGCGCCTCCCACGCCGCGATGCTGCCCCCTCCGATCCCCTGCTCCGGCGCAAACACGTGCGGGTGGCGCTCGATCATCTTCCGCACAAGGCCGTCCACCACCTGCTCGATCCCGAAGCCCCCCGCCTGCTCCCCGGCGATCTCCGCGAGGAAGTACACCTGGAAAAGCAGGTCTCCGAGCTCCTCTTTGAGCTGTTCGAGGCCCTCATCCTCGCGAACCACGCGATCCAGAGCCTCCAGCACTTCGTGAGTCTCCTCCAGCAAGTAGGGCCGCATGCTGGCCAGCGTCTGTTCCCGATCCCACGGGCAGTCGCGACGGAGCCGAGCCGTGAGCGCCGCGACGCGATCCGACAGATCATCGCCGCCGATCCGCGCGCTCGGCGAACCTCGCTCGCGGCTCGGCGGTCTCTTTGCACCGTTCCTACCGGCGGAATGCGACGGTTCGTCGAAGACGCCGAGCCCGTCGCCTTCCACCTGTAACGGTGCGGGTTGGGGCCAGCCCGGCTCCAACTCAAGTCCTTCCGGGGCCTTAGAACCGCGTTGTTTGTCCAGCGCCCGGGCTGGCCCCCGATGATCTGCTGGATCACTCATACGTGGGCAGCGCCTCGCCGTGGGAACAGGCCAGGATGCTCGCGTAGAAGTCGCCGGTGAACTGCTCGGTGTCCTCGGTCGAGATCAGGGCGGCCTCGAGGTGCTCGATGATGCCGACGTCGGTAGACGTGTCGCTGACAGGTTGGAGCAAGACGGACCCTTCGAGCAGCTCCAGCAGGTCGTCCCCGTCCGTCTTGGACCAATGTACGCCATATGTGCCGTCTCCTCTGTCGCCCTGCTTCCAGGTGAGCGTGTACGTGAGTGTCACGATGTCTTCGACGGTGGTGAGCACGTCGTAGGAGACCTCGTAGGTGGGGTCTACGTCTGTGGTCACGGTGTACTCGGAGACTCGGCGACGGTCCACGCCCACGTCCGGATCGGCCACACACACAGCGACATCGGCCAGCGCGACGTTCACGAGGCCGCGGGCGTGTGTGTAGACGTAGTCGTCCTCCTCGCCAGACGAGAACGCCACGGTCTCGTTGCTCGGCAGCACGGCGGTGTTCTCTTCCAGGGGGCCGAGGCCAGGCGGCACGTCGGCCTCCTCCTTGTCTTTGCAAGCGGTGAGGCCCACGACCAGGAGAGCGGGGAGAAGCAAGGCGCGGTGCATGGGCGCAGGTTATTCGCAGCAGCACGCGTGAATGGACTTCACTTTCGGTGATCGGCGCGCCGCCGGTGCTCGGTGGTCTCTTTGCACCGTTCCTACCGGCGGAATGCGACGGTCCGGCGAAGACGCCGGGCCCGCCGCGGTCGTTGCTGTTTGCGCAGCGCCCGGGCCGGCCCCCGGGATACTTGCCGCGCGATGTCCACCACCGAGCCCGAGCCCTTCGGCCAATACCAACTGCTGGAGAAGATCGCGACCGGCGGAATGGCCGAGGTGTACCGGGCCCGCCTGACCGGCGCGATGGGCTTCGAGAAGATCCTCGTCATCAAGCGCATCCTCGACAGCCTCGCCAAGGACGACGAGTTCAAGGAGCTGTTCCAGACCGAGGCGAAGATCGCGGCGTGCCTCTCGCACGTGAACATCGTGCAGGTGTTCGAGCTTGGCGAGCACGATGGATCCTTGTTCATCGCCATGGAGCATGTGAACGGGATCGATCTGGCGCGCCTCGCCAGCCGGGCTCGGGCGATCGGCGAATTTCCGGTCTCCCTCGCCCTGTTCATCATCGGCGAGGTGCTCCGCGCCTTGCAGTTCGCGCACTCTGCGGAGCAGGATGGCAAGCCGTTGCACGTCGTCCACTGCGACATCTCGCCACAGAACGTGCTCCTGTCGTTCGCAGGAGAGGTCAAGCTCACGGACTTCGGCATTTCGCGCGCCGCGATCCAGCAGAGAAATCAGGAGGTCATCCGCGGCAAGTACGCGTACATGAGCCCCGAGCAGGTGGAGGCGCGCTCGCTCGACGGGCGGAGCGATCTGTTCTCCTTGGGGATCGTGCTGTACGAGCTGCTCACCGGGCGGCGACTGTTCAAGGCGCGGAACAGGGATGAGACCCTCGCCCGCGTGCGACGCGCCGAGGTGCCGAGCCCCCGTGCCCACCGCGCGGAGATCTCCGAAGATCTCGAGGAGTTCTTGCTCAAGACCCTCTCCCGCCATCGCGACGACCGCTTCCCCAACGCCACGGAGATGCTGGAGGCGCTCGGTCAGCTCATCGTCCGCGAAGGGCACCGGGCGACCAACAACGATCTCGCCGCGTTCTTGCGCGAGGTTCAGGAGCAGATCCCGCCCTCGGCCCCGCCGACGCTCCCGCCTCAAAAGCGGCCGTTGGCGCCGACGCCCGTGGTCGTGCTGGCCATGGAGGCCTCCCCTCCGCCCCGCAGCCTCGCCAGCCCCAAGGTGAGCCTCGCAGCGCTCTCCGGAGAGTGGACCGCCATGATCGCGGACGCCGATGGCGAGATTTGGGAGAGCGGCGAGGGCTCGATGCTCGTGTGTTGGACCGTGAGCTCCGGGTTTCGGGAGACCGTCGGGCGGGCCGTGCGCACCGCGCTGGCGTTGCGGCGGGCGACGACGAACACCGGGTATCGGCTCTCCGTGGGCGTGGCGCCCGGGGTCGCGAGGATCCAGCCGGACTCGAACCGCCCCGGCGAGGGCTGGGAGTTGGCGGGCCCGTTCTACCTGGCACGTTGGATGATGAACCTGTCCGCCCATCGCAGCCGCGTGCTGCTCACCGAGGTGGGTGCGCGCCAGGTCGAGGAGGGAACGACCCCGCTGGGTAGGATCCCGATCCAGGGGAACAAGTATATTAATTTGTATGAGGTGGGGTGAGGTGCCGCCGATCCGTGCGCTCGGCGAGCCTCGCGCCCGGATCGACGGTTCTTTTGCACCGTTCCTCCGGCGGAATGCGACGGTTCGTCGAAGACGCCGAGCCCGTCGCCTTCCACCTGTAACGGTGCGGGTTGGGGCCAGCCCCGCTCCAAGTCAAGTCCTTCCAGGGACTTATGGCGATGTTGTGTGCCGAGCGCCCGGGCTGGCCCCTCCCTCAATCCAAATGCTCAACCTCCCCCGTGATCGAAACCCACGGGTGCCGCCGCGCCTCGTAGATCGAGACCCCCGGCGCAAAGAATGCCGGATCGCCGAACGTGCCGACCGCGACGGCAGCAAATCCGGGTCTCCCTGAGATCTCCCACCACAGCGTCGTGCCGCACCCGGGGCAGAAACGGTACGTCACCTCCCCCCCGCTGTCGCCCACGCGCTTGAAAATGGACGGTTGCCCCGCGAAGGACAAGCGGGACAGCGGAAACCAGGCCTGAACACCAAACGCGCTGCCCGACCGGCGTTGGCACGCGAGGCAATGGCAGACCGAGATGCGCATCGGGGGCCCCTCGCAGGCCGCCGTCAAGGTTCCACACACACAGGCCGCGACGCGGCGCTCACGCGACATTGGATGCCTTGGCCTCGTTGTAACCGTCGAGGAAACGGAGTACGGCGGCGACGCTAAGGTTCTTTCGCATGAAGCTTCGACCTGGGGGCTCGCCCAATAGCACGTTCGATCAAATTCGTCTGGGGCGCTATGCGCGTGCCCATGCCCGCCTTCATCACCCGCAGCGTCAACCGCCGGTCCCCCGCGGAGACCTTCGCCTACATGACCACCCTCGGGAACTGGCCGACCTTTCGGGGGTTCGGACCGCTACCCGGCATCCGGGCGGCGTCCACCCCGGACGGCACGCTGGCGGTGGGCACCCGCGTACGGGTGGAGAACACCGACAACACGGTCCACCACGAGTGCATCACCGGGTTTGAGCCCGGCCGACGCTACGCCGTGTCGATGGAGTTGGTTTCGCCAGCCGCTTTCCTGCTCGCGCGGATCGACGAGGAGGTGATCTTGAGCGACACCCCCCAGGGCACGGAGGTCTGGCGGCGCTTCGAGATGGTGCCCCGCGGGTTCTGGGCCTGGCCGCTCGTGGCGTTGATCGCGTCGTGTTTGCTCCGGCCCGCGGTGCAGCGACATGACCGCGTGGTCGCGGAGGCCTTGAACGCCCAGGGGTGAGCGCGCGTGCTAAGCTCCCCCGCGATGATGCTCCTGCTCGCCGCTGCTCTCGCTGCAGACTAGGTCGCGTGCCCCGATCGCTTCAGCGCTTCTGGGCTCACGGCTGTCGCGCAGGTCGCGGAGGCGGCCTTTGTTCGGCTGGACGCGCCGGCGTTCACCGTCGGCCGGGACCTGCTGCTCGAGCGCTTGCCCTGCGCCGAGGCGGTCCTGGACGCCACCATGATCGGCCAGGTGCACCGCGTTGTCGCGCTGGGCGCGTTCTTGGACGGCGAGGTGGACCCTGGGCAGGAGGCGCTCGCTGGGCTGTTCATGGCCCAACCCGGGTTTCAGATCCCCGTCGCGCTGCTCCCCGACGGTCATCCGATTCGACTCGCGATCCCGAAGGCGATCGCCCGTCTCCAAGGCGATGAGGGCGTGTCTCCTCCGAAGGTGAGCGGCGCGGTGCTCGTCGACGGTGCGCGGGGGGAGCCCCTCCCCACGCGCCGGGCGAGCGTGATCCAGCAGCTGGACCCGACGGGGCGGATCTTCGGCGCTTTCGATACGAGGAAGCACGTATTTACGACGCCCCCCGACTTTGATTACCTGCTCGTACTCGGCGGCGACCACGGCGAGAAGAGCGGGAAAGAGATCGCGTTCTTAGTCGGCGCCGTCGGGGAAGGTGACGGCGTGAGGCGGACAACGGCACCCTCTTCCTCGACGAGATCGGCGCCACGCCGACCGAGGTCCAGGCGTTACTCCTGCGGGCCCTGGAGAACGGCGAGGTCCAGGTGGTCGGCGGGCCGATCAGGCGGGTGAACGTGCGCGTCATCGCCGCCACGGACGCGAACCTGGAGCAGGCCTGCGCCCAGGGGACGTTTCGCGCCCCGCTCTTTCACCGCCTCGCCGCCCACACGGTGCACATCCCGCCGCTGCGCGCTCGTCCGGTCGACATCCCGGTGCAGGCGGTCGCGTTCATGCGAGACGCCATCGCCGCAACGCGGCAGCGTTGGCCGACTCGGGAAGACGGTGCGCCGTGGCTGGGGAGACCGGTGATCGAAGCGCTGCTCGACGCCTCCTGGCCGGGGAACACGCGGGAGCTCCGGGCCGCCGTCGAGAGGCTCGTCCTGCGTGACCTCCACGCGCCCGCGTGCGGTCTCCCAGACCGCGAGGGGGTGGCGATGAGCCCGCAGGATCCGGGTCCCTCGGCGGTCGAGGTGTCGGCTGCTCGTGCCGTGGATTCGGACGCTCGGGCCGCTCTTGAGGCGACCAACTATCGCTTGGGGGCCGCGGCCGCTCGCCTCGGCATCAGTCGAAACGCACTGAAACGACGGATGGAGGGGGAGAATATTCGCCGCCCGGTGGACCTCGGCGCGAGCGAAATCGCCGAAGCGCTCGCCCGGGGAGGAACGCTCGCGGAAGGGGCTCGATTGCTCGCCGTGTCCGAACACGGGCTCAAGCTGCGGGCGGGGGAACTGGGCATCGCTTGGACCGCGTAGGCGACGACGGCCCGGACACCGTCGACGATGGTGCCGGCCCGGTGGCCGGCAGGTTCCCCGGCCTCCACGTGGAGCGGCAGTTGGGCGCGGGGGGGAGCGGCGTCGTGTTCCGCGCGTGGAACGAGCATCGCCGCCAGTGGGTGGCGCTCAAGGTGCTCCGCGCAGGGCCGTGGGCCAACGCGGTCCAGCGCGCGCGGTTCCGACGCGAGGTCGATGTCCAACGACGCATCGACGACGCCGGTGTCATCCACGTTCTGGAGGAGGGCGAGAGCGCCGACGGGACGCCCTGGTTCACAATGGAGCTGGTCGACGGCCCCTCGCTGCAGGCGCTCCTCGATGGCGGCGACCTCCCCGCGCTTCGTACGCGGGTGCTCTGGGTGCTCGTGCTGGCGCGAACGCTCGCCCGGCTGCACAGCCGCGGGATCTTCCACCGCGACATCAAGCCTTCCAACGTGCTCCTGGTCGACGGCCGAGACCCCCGTCTGGCGGACTTCGGCGTGGTCCTTGAGCTGGACCAGGACCGCCTCACGATGGCGTCGCGCGTCGTGGGCACGCGTCGGTTCATGGCCCCCGAGCTTCTCTCGGGGGATGTGCTCGACTGGGCGCGGGTGGACCTTTACAGCACCGGGCTCCTGCTTGCCGAGCTGGTCGGCGATGGGGAGACGCAACCCGGGCCACACGCCCCCGGAGGAGGGGGGCCCCGAGAGCTGCGCTGGATCGTCTCCCGCGCCACAGCGGCGTCCGCCGCTGCGCGCTACCGCGATCTGAGCGCCTTTGCGGACGATCTGGAGCGGTGGGTCGACGGTCGCCTGTTCTGGCTCCGTGCCGGAGCGGCGGTGTGGACGGTCCGGCAGGGTGCGCGGCGTCCCATCTCGGCCGCGGTCGTGATCGGGGTGCTCGCGGTTGGGGCGATCGGCGGCCTCGCCGCGAGCCGGTGGCAGGACGCTGCCCGTGAGCACGAGGCGCGCTCCGACTGGGAAGTGGCAGGGCACCGGCTGGACACGCTCTGGGCAGAGGGAGACGTCCTGGCGGCGGAGGCCTGGGTCGACCAGTTCGCCGCGATCGCGGCCCACCGCGACACGGCCGCGGCCGGAGAGGCGTGGCTCGCGCTTGCCGCCCTCCAACGGACCGAAGGGGACGCCGAGGCCGAGATTGCCTCCATCGGCAAGGCGATCGCCGGGACGGACGACGCCCGGGAGCGCACCCGCGGCGCCTCCGCGCTGGTCGACGCCTACCGCCGGGGACAGCGGTGGGGTGCCCTCGACCGCATCCTCGGAAGCTCCGTGGTGTCGCTCGACCCCGACACCCGAAGCGAGGCCGCGGCAGACGTGGCGCTCGCCAAGGGTGACGTCGTCGGCGCTGTCAGCTTCCTCCCAGCGGCGCGCGCCGCACTCCTGGCCCCGTTCACGCAGACGCGGTGCTTGCCAGGGCGCACGATCGGCGCGGCGGACACCGATGGCGACGGCGTCCTCGAGTGGATCGAGGGCGTGGAGGGGACGGGCGCGCCGTCGCGGGACGGGGGCCGTTGGCGGGTGAGCCCGGACACGAACAACCTGGTTGCGTTGCCCGGAGCCCCTGTGTCCGTGTGGGGAACCGCGGGCGCCTGGTGGCTGGACGCCGAGGGGTCGCGCGTCGCCCC
>CANKNP010000240.1 GCA_947483545.1 Deltaproteobacteria bacterium
AGCGGCGCGACGATGGTCTCGGCGGCGGTGGCCTCGGAGATGCCGGCGGAGTCGCCAATGCCGAAGGTGACGAGCCCGGAGCCGGCCTTCACCAGCAGGCTGTCCACGTGCCCGTGGTAGCAGCCGGCAAACTTGAGGATCTTCGAACGGCCGGTCTTGGCCCGGGCCAGCCGAAGGGCGGTCAACACGGCCTCCGTGCCCGTACACACCAGACGCGCCCGCTGGAAGTTCGGGTATCCAACGAGGATTCGTTCCGCGAGGTCAATCTCTCCGCGCGTCACCGCCCCAAACGCGAGCCCATCCGCCGCCGCTCGCTGGACCGCCTCGACGACGGGGGGGGGGGCATGACCGAGAATGTTCGGCCCCCAAGCCATGCAATAATCGACCCAGCGCTCGCCGCCCTCGCCGTAAAGGTAGGCGCCCGCCGCCCGCTGGATGTACCGGGGCGCGCTGCCCACGGATTTCCAAGCGCGCACAGGGCTGTTGACCCCGGCCGGCGCGACGACAAGCGCGCGTTGGTACAGATCGTGGTGAACACTCATGGCAATTCCTCCAATAGAGGCCCGCTGAGCGGGACGGCGTGGATCTTTCGGGCGTCGGGGGTGGCGACGACCCGGGGCAAATCGATGGCCGCACACCGGCCGAGTGTGAGCTGATCGTCCACGGCGAGCGCGAAGTGACCGACATCGCCCGAGACCCAGGCGCCGAACGGCAACGCGCAGCCCGTACCCAAGGCAGCGAGGGCCGCACGCTCGAGGTCAACCGCCCGGTGGGTCGGAGGGTGCGAAAGGGCCTCGAGCGTGCCGCGCGTGGCGAGGTCATCGGCCCGACACTGCAACGCGAGCGCGCCCTGGCCTGGAGCGCCGGGCCAAAGTGCGGGGTTCAACCGGTACCGTTGGACACCCGAAAGCGGGGCGCCTTGCGCTCCGGCCCACGCCGAACCGAGCACCAGCCGGTCCAAGCCCGCTCCGGCGAGCAGGATGGCATCAAAATCCCCGTTCCGAAGGCGTTGAATCCGGGTCGTCACGTTGCCGCGTAGGAACGCCCCCTCGCAGTCCGGAAACCACGCGCGCAAGAGCGCCATGCGACGCGGGGAGCTGGCCCCGACCCGCCCGATGCCAACGGTTGGGCGGCTCGCCCCCGCCGCCGTCGGGTCCGCCCCCGCCGTGAACCGCCGCTGCGCACCCGCTAGGCCCAGCAGCAGCACATCTGCGGGATCGGCCCGCTCCGGCACGATGATCACGAGCCCGCTCGCGTCGGCGACCGGCAAGTCCTTCAGCGAATGCACCGCGAGGTCGATGCGTCCTTCGCGGAGCGCGGCCTCGATCGCACCGGTGAACCACCCCTTCGCCAAGGGCCCGGTCGCGAGCGGCACATCGACCAGCCGGTCGCCCTCCGTCTCAATCCCCACCCGCTCGACGGGGTGGCCGGTCACGCGCTCGATCTCGGCCGCCACCTGGCCAGCCTGGGCGAGCGCGAGCACGCTCATCCGGGTGCCGAGCCGTAGAGGCTTCATGGCTCCCCCAACGCGCGTACGATCTGGTGCGTGTACGCCCGAAGCGCCGCCCGAGTGGCTTTGCGCACCGCGGCCTGCTGTGCCGTAGACAGGCCGTCCACCTCTACGTATTGGTCCACCTCGGCGAGGAACCGGTCCCGCACGTCGCGGACCTTTCCAAGACGGTTCTGCGGCGCGGCGAGCCGGGCCTGAAGGTTCGCCAGCGCCTCGTCCACGGCGGCATGGGCGGCGTTGAACATCGCCGCAGGGAGCGCGTGACCCGGGCCGGTGACGAGAGCGTCCACTTCTACACGGGCCGTCCCCATCGGCAGCGCGCCCACCTGGGCCGGCACCCCGAGGTCGATCACCCGGTGAGCCGGGGCTGGCGGCTGAAACCACCCGGAGGGCCCGGCCGTGCAGACAACCCAGGCGTCATGTGGCCGGAGCGCGTCGAGCCCGAGGCCCCCCGCGCGCGGCGTACGGTTGTAGCCGACGGGCTCCGCCCAGCCAGCCCGACGCAGCGACGCAATGACCCGCACGCCGATTTCGCCAAGGCCGACCACCCCCACGATCGTGCTCGCCGGGAGGCCTTCGAGCGCCTCGACCGCCAACGCGCCGACACCCACGTTCGGCCGCACGAACCCCTCGACCCGGCCTCGTGCGCGGAGCTGTTCCGTCGCCTGCGCCAACAGGTTCAGCGTTCGGTCCCGCCGATCTTCCTGCTCGTCGAGCGCGCGGTGTACCTGCCGCCCGATGTCCTCCTCCCCCTGGACGAACGAGTCGAGGCCGACGCACACCTCCAACGCATGGCGTAGCCCATCCGCGCCGATCCGGCTCACAGGGGCCACACCCACCGCCCGCTCCACTTGGGTCGCGACGATAGCGGCGACCCAAGCCGGCTCCTTCGCCGACCCCCACCAGGTCGAGCGCGCGCAGGTGTGAACCGCGACGAGCCCGTCCGCGCCGATGCGGCCCAGCGCCGAACGGTCGGTCAAAACCCCGTGGCTGCGCGCCCGGGCGGCCGAGGGTGCGTCCCGCCAGGTGACGGTCACGGTGAAGAACCCCGGGGTCATACCAGCGCCCCCAACCGTCGCGCAGCATCAAAACCGCTCGCGACGGCATCGTCCAGCGTGCCACCGGCAAGGTAGGAGCCCGCGTAGACGAGCGGCCGGCGATCCGAACGACCCAGCTCCAACGCGCACAGTGCTCGCATCCGCCCGCGATGCCCAAGGCTCGGGATGCTCACCGCGCGCGGCCACCGCACAACATGCGACGCCCGAAGCTGGGGCTCCGCGCCGAACCAACGGGCATGACGCGCCGTCACCTCAGCGACGAGCTCAGCGTCCGGCCGATCGAGCCACTCCGGGTGCGCCAGCCCGCCCATCATCGTGGCATACGCGCGCAACCCCGGCGGCGCCCACGGCTCCCCCGGCAGGTCACGCAGGTCCGACATGAACAACGTGCCCATGACCGGATCCGGCGGAGGCACCAGGAAGCCGAACCCCCGCGGGCGCTCCTGCGGCTCGGCGAGCCAGTGCACCACCGCCATCGGGCTGTGCAGCACTTGATCGAGCAGTGCGGCCGCCTCCGGGTCCGTCCCACGAACGAAGCCGGCGGCATCTGTGGCATCCGTGGCGACGACGATTGCGTCCGCGTCTACATCGTTGACGCCCCCGACCGCCTCTTCCCGGATCGTGCCCCCCGCCGCCAGAAGCGCCTCTTCGGTCGCGAGCGCCAACGACCCCATCCCCCGCGCCAGTGACCACGTCCCCGTGGTGGGCGCGCTGGTCGGCCCCGGCCCCGCCATCCGCTTCTGCAAGCCCATCGGCGAGGAGGTCTGGAGCCCGGCGAACAGCTCCGGCCAGGCGTCGGCGAACCCGATGTGCTCGGGTCCGCAGCCCCAAATGCCCACCGTCAAGGCCCGGGCGAGCCCGTTGGCGATCGTGGGGCCAAACTGCCGCCGCGCCCAATCGGCCACCGTCTCCGCCACCTCCGGCGGGCGATGCCGCACCATCCCCCGCCCGAACACCGCGGCCTGGCGCAACCCCAGGGTCCCAACGCCGACCGGCCGGAGACGATCGCCGTCCGCAACGTAACGATCCCGCGCCTGCGGGCTGAGCTGCTGCCAGGGCCCACCCGCGGCGTTCCAAGGCCCGAGGCCGACAGCGTCTGCCAGGCGGAACACAGCATGCGCCCGATTCGTCACGCTCGGCGCGCCGGCCTCGATCCGCCAGCCTGGTAACGTCGCGCTCGGCTGCAAGGAGCCCACGCGGCCCTGCCCGCGGCGGATCAGTCGGACGCGCGCCCCGCCCCGAGCGAGCATGAGCCCCGCGGTGAGCCCAGCCAGCCCACCACCGATGACCACAATCTCCGCTGGGCGGTTCGTCATCCGCCGCCGTCAACCTTGATCTGGCCGACCGCCTCGCAGAGGGTGGCCACCGCTTCGGGCGGGGTGCTCGGCAGGATGCCGTGCCCGAGGTTCACGATGTGGCTGCGGGTGTCCGCGCCGAGATCGTCCGCGAGCCGCCGCACCTCGGCGTGGATGGCGTCCGTCCCGGCGAGGAGGCAGGTGTTGTCGATGTTCCCCTGGGTCGCCATGCCTCCACGCCGGGCGGGGCGGAGCGCGGCCGTGTCGTGGAAAGAGAGCACTCGAAAGCCTACCGTTTCGGCGATCTCCGTCAGGTGGCCCGCGCGAACAAAGAGCACAGTTCGGGCTTCGGGGTGCGCCAGCTCAAGCGAGTTCCGGATGCGCCTGAGGCTGGGCCAAGACAGGCGGCGCCACGCCTCTGCGGACAAAAGCCCGCCCCAGGTGTCGAAGATCTGCACCGCGTCTGCCCCGGCGTCGATCTGCGCGACCAGGTGGTCGGTCACAGCGTCCGCCAAGAGCGTGAGCAGATGGTCGGTCTCGACCGGGAACTGCCGCGCGAAGGTGCGGGCTTTGGCAAAGTCGCTGCTGCCCTCGCCCTGCACGAGGTAGCAGAACAGCGTCCACGGGGAGCCGGCAAAGCCGAACAGCGCGTGATCGGGGGCCGCAAGGCGCAGCTCTCGAACGGCCCCGTACGTGTAGCCGAGCCGCTCGCCGAGGCCCGTGAAGTCCAAACGGTCGATGTCGGCGGGCTCGCGGACGGGACGCCCAAGCGAGGGGCCATCGCCCACCTGGAACTTGAGGCCGGCGCCGATCGCGTCGAGGATCGTGAGGATGTCGGAGAACACGATGGTCGCGTCCAGCGGGAAGCGCCTCAGCGGCTGCATCGCCACCTCGGTACACGCCTCCGGAGAGCGCACGAGGTCGAGGAACGCGAGCTGAGACCTTACCTCCCGGTACTCAGGCAGGTAGCGCCCCGCCTGGCGCATCAGCCAGATCGGCAGGCGGTCAACGGGTCCGCCCTCGAAGGCGGCGAGAATGCGGGCGCGGCCCGTCATGGCAGGATCCTGGGGGCTGAGGGCCTTAGCGGTTTCCGAGCGGGTGCGCCGCTCGCCGGTGGTCAACGGGGGGTCACAGTGTTCTGTGGGGGGCAAGCCCCCCACGCCCCCGGCGAGCCGAGATGCGCTCGACTACGAGCGCGTGGCCGGATTCGTCGGGAGTACCCTCCCAATCCGGCCCTCGACTCGGGTGCCGTTTCGCGCCCGCGGGATGGGAAAATCAGCGTGTCGCGCGTTAGCCGCCGCGCTCCCCGTAGGAACCCCATGGCAACGTCCTATTTTCAAGGCAAGCACGTCCTCGTCACCGGCGGCAGCTCGGGCATCGGCCTCGCGCTGTGCAAGCAGCTGCTCGGCCAAGGGGCGACGGTCACCATGCTGGCGCGTCGGCAGGCGGTGCTGGATGAGGCCAAGGCGAGCTTGGGGGCGCCCGACCGTACACACACGTTGACGGTGGACGTCTCGGACCCGCAATCGGTCAAGGATCGCGTGGGCGCGCACATCGCCGGGTACCCCGCGGACATGCTCATCAACAACGCGGGCGTGGTCATGCCCGGCCGGTTTCTCGAGCTGGAGGACCGGCATTTCCGCGAGATGATCGACATCAATTATTTTGGGACGGTACACATGTGCCGGGCCGTGATCCCGCAGCTTGTGCAGCGGGGCGGCGGGCACGTGCTGAACGTGTCGTCGATGGCGGGGGTCATCGGGATCTACGGCTATACGGCGTATGCAGCGAGCAAGTTCGCGGTGTGTGGGTTCACCGAGGCGCTGCGCGGGGAGATGTGGCCGCACAAGATCCGGGTCTCGGTCTGCACCCCACCGGACACTGAGACCCCCCAGCTCGCGTTTGAGAACCAATACAAGCCGGCGGAGACGAAGGCCATCGCCGGGAATGTCAAGACGATGAGCGCAGAGGCCGTGGCTAGCTCGATCCTCGGGGGGATGGCCGCGGGCAAATACGAGATCGTGCCGGGGTTGGATGGGCAGCTCACGGTGACGGCGAGCCGGATCCTGCCGGGGATCACGCGGTGGGTTTGTGATCAGGGGCAGAAGAAGGCGAGGTAGTCGGCGATGCCCAGCGGCGTTTCACGGCGGCGACGGACTCTGCGGCGGTGGGAGCGAGCCGCCCCCATCGCGCAACAACCCCTACTCCGCCCGCGACCCATCCGAGCACAACACCCGCACATGCAGGTGGTTGTCGTGGTTCGTGGCGTGCCGGACGATGCCCGTGCGATCCCAGGGGTGCGGGTCGGACGGGAACACGTCCTCCACCTCGGCCTCGGTCAACAGGCCGACACGCAGGGTGTAGGCGCGCAGTCGGGCGATGTGGGCGCGGTCGAGCAGGATGAAGTCGATGTTGCCGGTGTCCAAGAACGCCGAGATCAGCGCCCAGTTGGCCACGACATCGAAGTTGGACCCAAGCGTGTCGAACCCGCGCAGGTTCTGCTTGGCGCCGGTGCTGTAGATGCCGACGTCCGCATCGATGCCGCCGCGGTGGCTCATGTGCCCCGACTGGTAGCCGCCGCGCTGGTGCGAGATGTCCCCGATGGTGACCGGGGAGGCCTCGGGCATGAGCCAGCGCATGTGGCGCGTCGCAGAGACAATGGCGTCGATCATCTCGGTGGTGCCCCACTCGGCGTCAGGCGCCTGGCGGGTGAAGAACAGCGGCAGATCGGGGAGCTGCACGCCGTCCGTCAGGTACTGATCCGAGCAGCCGACCGCGCCCGTGTCGCCATCCTCGCGCGCCTCGATCCCGTCTGCCTCAGGGGCCACTTCGCCTTCGAGCGAGGGCCCGAACTCAGCGGCGTGAGCCAACAAGGTGGAGAGAACGAGGGCAATCAACGAGGAGCTCCGAGGGTGGGGGCCGGGCGACGTGCGACCATACCAACCCTCGGCGCGCTTGGGAACCCAGGTGGAACCCTTTTTACGCACCCAGGACAAACCGTTACGCGCCCATGTGCGGTGGGCTCACTCAGAAGCGGCCTTGCAGGCCTGTTTCAGTGAAGCCGACCGCGTGATTTTCTGCTACAGCGAAGTTGTCACGAATTGTCTCAGCGCGGGCACGGACCGCGACCCAACCCGGAGCGCTGAGGGCCCGCGCTGCTCCTTGCTGGGCGGGGGGCGGCCCTGGCCTCCAGATTTGCGCCGCTCGGAACGACCTGAACTGAGTATCTCAGCCCGCCCAGGACCGGAGCGCCTCCAGGAACACCGCGCCGTACTGCTTGAAGCGCTGCTCGCCCATGCCGTGGATCGCAAGCATGGATTGCCGCGTCACCGGTCGCTTTTCGACCATGTCCACCAGCGTGCGGTCGGGCGCCACCACGTAAGGAGGGACATCCTCGGCACGCGCGATCTCCCGGCGAACGTCTTTCAGGCGCGCCAGCAGGTCCCGCTCGATGCCCACCGGCGGGCGCGTGGCCGGACGTGCCCGAACCACCTTCTGGCCCATCGGGAACGGCATCACGAAGCCCGGCGCCCGCTGCATCATCACCTCGTGGCCGAGCGGCGTGAGGCGAATCACCGGGAAGGTGCGATCCACCCCTTTCACCGCCCGCGTGATCATGCTCCGCTCGATGGCCCCCGCACGCTCCAGCGCTCCGAGCACCCCTTCGACCTCTCGCGAGGTGAATTGCCGCAAGGCGCCGAACGTGCTCAGCTTGTCGAATCCGAACGCGCTCACCGCCGCGTCCCGAGTTCCCACCAGCACTTTGGCCACCATGTCCACCTTGAACCCCTCCGCATTGCCAGGCTTCGCGGCCATCCGCGACACGCAGGAGAGCACCTTCCGGACGATGGTCTCTTCGTCTGGCGCGAGCGGCTGGGGTCCGACGGCGATGCGTTTTCCTTCGCGGCAACCGTCACAGTCCCCGCATCGCTCCCAAGGAGGCTTGTCCCCGAAGTACTCCAGCAGGTACCGACGACGGCATCCGGCGTGCCCGTAGTCCACCATCTTTTGCAGCTTCACCAGCTCCCGGGCCCGACGCGCCCGCATCTTCGCCTCGTCCAACGCCAGGGGTTGCCCGGCCCGAAGCAGCTCGAAGCCCCCGGTGCGCTCGGGCGCGGTGTACGTGAGCACCCCGCGCTGTTCAAGGCCGCGCAGCGCGAGGGTGACCTGCTCGCGGGAGAGGTCCAGTTCCTCGCCGATCCGATCCGGCCAGATGCCCAACGTCTGGGCGGCGACCGATCTGCCTACAACCCAGTCGTACACGAGCTTCCGGTGGCTGTCGGCCTCGCGCATCACCACCGCCCGCCCGGTGAGCAGCACATGTCCCGCGCGCTCGGTCGGCGCGATCCGCCGCAGGTAGCCCTCTCGCTGGAGGACGTAGATGCAGCTCGTCGCCGCTCGGTCCCC
>CANKNP010000241.1 GCA_947483545.1 Deltaproteobacteria bacterium
CAAACCAGGGCCACGTGACGCACCAGTTCTGATCTTGATCCGCTCCGAGGTGATGATCGACGTGCCACGGGAGGTGAGTGCGCGCCCAGGCCGGATCCTGGTGCGCGCGCTTGTGGCGTCGGTAGTACATCACTCCAGAAAAGAGTACGGCAGAGGTGAAGAACGGGGCGACCGGAAGCAAGGGGAGGTGGGCTGCCATGAGCGCCGCGAGCCCCAGCGCCTCGCGGCCTTGGGCGTGGTCGCCAAGAAGTGGGCGATCATAGTCCGGATCGAGCATGTCGTGTTTGCGCGACGCTTGGTGGTGCTCATGGAAGTGGAAGGACCAAAAGCTTGATTTGTCCCTTCCCAGGCCGTGCAGCAGGTGCTTGTGGATGAACCATTCTCCGGCGTTCGCATAGAGCAGGCCAATTGGAAGACCCAGCATGTGTCCCTCCGTATAAATGACGAGTTCGTCATAAATATGGTTTATGACGGAGGCGTCATCTTGTCAATCAAGCGACTGCGCGCGGAGTGAGTTAGCGTATTAGCGTGGGAATCATGCGACCTTTGATGCTCATCCTGGCCGGCTGTGCCGGCCCATCGGGGGATGCGGCCCCCGCCCCCGACACCGACGCGACCTCCTCAGGCGCGACAGCCGAGCTTGGACTGACCACGCGGGATGGCGTCGATCTGGTGGCCGATCTCTACCCGGGCGCGGCGGGGGCACCCGGCGTGGTGCTTCTGCACATGATTCCCCCCGCCTGGGACCGCACCTCGTGGCCCGCCGCCTTCATCGGCCGGCTCCAGGGGCACGGATGGTGGGTCCTCGCGCTCGATCGGCGCGGCGCTGGGGAGTCGAGTGGCGCGGCGACGGAAGCCTACCTGGGCGAAAAAGGTCGTTACGACCTGGAGGCAGCAGCGCTCCACCTCGCCGCCGCAGGTGCGGGGGCACTCGTGGCCATCGGGGCGTCGAACGGCACGACGACCGTCCTGGACTACGCTTCGTGGGCCCCGCTGGAGGGTCTGCCACGGGTCGCTGCCGCTGGGTTCATGACCGGCGGGAGCTACACCGAGGCGAATACCCCATTTTCTGCGATGCCAGGGGTTCCCTGCTTTTTTACCTACTCGACCGAGGAGCGAGACTGGTCGGTGACCCAGCAGTCCCTCGATCCCGGGAGCTGGTCGTTCCTGGAGTACCCGAACGGCGCGCACGGCACCGCGATGTTCGAGGCCGCGCCAGCGGTCACCGACGACATCGAGGAGTTTTTGGTGAATAGTATTGATGTAAAGTAGATAAAAATGACATTGTTCATGTTCTTGATGAGTCACTCTTGACCCGTCAACTGAGACGTGGGAGAGTGTTGAGACTTCCCCAGGTCCCCCCATGCGACTCCTGCCGCCTGCCATCCTCGCCCTCGGGATCTCGGCCAGTGCCCTGCTGGTCGTCACCTCCCAGACCCCTGCCTCCGCCCACGCCTTGGTGCTCCCGGCAACGCCGTCTTGGTCACCGCCGGACTGGCATCCGAATCGCGCCTTGCTCGAGTCCCTTCCGTCGCTCAACGCGGCCCCAGCCGACGCGCCACAGCTCGGTCTGTCGTCGCGCTCGGTGTTCGTGTGGGACGTGGATGCCGGTCACGCGCTGTATGCGCGCTCCGCAGACGAACGGCGCTCAGTTGCCTCCTTGACCAAGGCGGTGAGCGCCCTCGCCATGGTGTCGGAGGACCCCGACCTCGAGCAGGAACAGTGCATTGATCGAAGATTTTGGCCGAATCGCAACGGGGCGCGATCCAAGCTCTCCACGGGCGAGTGCTACCACGGCTGGGACCTCGTGGGGGCCGCACTCGTGGCCTCGGACAACCGCGGGGCGTTCGGGATGCAGGTGCTTTCAGGGCTTCCTTACGACCTCTTCATCGATCGGATGAACGATGTCGCGCTGAGTCTGGACATGCAGCTGTCGTCGTTCGTCGATCCCTCCGGATTGGAGGACGATAACGTCTCGACCGCGCGTGACATGACCCGGGCGATCATCGCGGTTTCCGGGCATCCCACGCTGTCACTGGTCGCCACAGCGCCGGAGTGGGCGCTCTTGCGCTCGGATCGCGAGGCGATGCGATGGCTGGGTTCCACTGACAAGCTCGCGCCCCGCGACGACGTCGAGGTGCTGGCCGCGAAGACCGGCTACACCGATACGGCGGGATACTGCTTTTCCGCCGTTGTCCGCACGGCGAGCGGCAGAAAGCTCGCGTTCACGACGCTCGGGGCTGGGACCACCGGCGGTCGGTGGGGCGATGCGGCCCGGATCCTCTCGACCTTCCGGTGATCAGTGGCCGTGCTGGCCGCTGATTCCGTGCGCATGGCCGTGTTCCGCCTCTTCGTAGGTCGCGTCGCGAACGCCGAGCACCTGCGCATCGATGTGGAGCGTCTCGCCGGCGAAGGGGTGGTTGCGGTCGACCCAGACCTTACTCCCTTGGACCTTCGTGACATACAGCGTGATGGGTTCCCCGTTCGAGCCGGTGGCGCGAAACGCGACCCCGGGGTGCACATCGGCGTCGCGTCGGAGTTCGTTGCGGGGGATGGGCTGCGGCCCGGGACCGGTGGGAAGGCCGTACCCTTCCTCGGGGGGCACGACGATCGAGAGGTTGTCGCCGGCCTGCTTCCCCTCGAGTGCCCGCTCGAGCCCGGCTACCATGCCTCCGCGACCGTGGAGGTAGGCGAAGGGTTCGGTGCCGGTGTTGAGGAGCACTTTCCCGGCTGTGTTTCGCATCGTGAACTGCACCACGGCGACCTTGCCCTTCGCGATGACGTCAGACATTCGGGAGACCTCGAGTTGGTCGCCGGTGTATCCTGGGGACCTGGTCAGTTCACCTGCGACGGATCCTCGAGGGAGAACGGATCGATCACGGCGTCGAACGACTCGCCGGAGTCGAGAAGCATCCTGTAGGAGCCCTGCATCGCCCCGAATGGCGTGGGGAGCGGGCAGAAGCTGGTGTACTCGAACGATGCGCCCGGTGGAAGGCGTGGCTGTTCCCCCACGACCCCTTCCCCCCGCACGTGTTCGACCTGGCCGGTGGCGTCGGTGATCTCCCAATGCCGCGAGATCAGTCGGGCGGGTTGGGTGCCGAGGTTGGCGATTGTGACGGTGTAGCTGAAGAACCAGCGGTGACGGCTTGGATCCGAGCGGTCGGAATGGAATGCAGGGACGACGCGAATGCGCACGCCACGGGTAGTGCAGTCAGACATGCGCAGCTTGCCTCGTGAGCCGGCGCCAGCCGGCATGCCACTCGTCGGGATGGATGAACGCCGGGTAGATCGCCATCATGGCCCAAGGAAAGATGCCGAGTTCCATCGTGACCGCGAGCAGCACGTGGAAGAACGCTCCCACAACGACCCAGATCCACTTGAAGTGCCAACGGCGGGCGGCCATTCGGACTGCACCGGGTCGTACCGGACCGTGCTCGTACCAGTACCAGAGCAGGACGATCGGATACGTCCATTGCCAGATCATCGTCCCGGCGGTCGCGAGCTGAGTGCTGAAGTACCAAGGTTGAACCCGCATCCAGCGGAAGTCGCTGGCGGCGATGGCCGGGTCTTGCAGGATCACGTACAGCGCGGCAAAGTCACCCATTGGCATCCATTCGAGGCCGACTTTCTGGATACCAGCCATCCAGTACATCACGACGAGCTGGAGCACCAGCAGGTAGCGCGGCCAAGCGGGGATCCGCGGGAGCGCACTGCCCTTGCGCCAGCGACGCCAAAGCCCATCGAGCCCGAGCCCCTCTCCGGCGTAGGAGAACGCGAAGATGCACAGGATGTTGCGGCACAGGGCATCGATGCCGCGATCCGACCCGGGCAGGATAGCGGCCTGCTGTGCCCACAGGATCATCAGCAGGAAGGCGCTGGAACGCGTGAACCACCCGAGCGTGAACGTGGTCGCGAGCGCGGTCATGGCGCCCCACAGCGCCCAGGCGCTCCCGAGGCTGGCCGGGGCGAAGTCATAGAACCACGGCACGGCGTTCCGGACATTCGCGTCCGACAGCCCGCCGACGGAGCCCACCCCGAACAGCGCCACGACGAGGTCGAGGCGGAGGATGGTGGTCAGATCGGCGAGGATGACGAGACCGAGGGAGATGCGCACGAGAGCCAACGACCACGGCGCTTCGCGCTGGTCCCAGAACGCCGCCCATCGCGTCCAGCGAACAGGGAGTTCCCACCACGGGACCGCCGCGTTGCTCACTCGCGTGCCTCCGTGGCCGACGGGGCGACCCCCGGGACGTGGTTCTCCCGTCGGTGCGGGCGGCTGCCGAACACCTTCGTCTCGAGGTCGATCGGCTCGTCGGGCAAGGTGGTGTGGGTGCGGATTCCGCGGACCTCGACGCGGGCGATGGACCCATCCTGCTCAAAAATACGCTTTGCAACCCACTTTGTCAGATTCTTGTAGCCTGACTTGGGCTTGGTGACCTGTCCGTCCCAAATCCCCCGCATCCGCCGGTACGAGAGAATGTCATCCCACGAGGTCAGAACCGGGTCTAGACGCCGGTAGATCACTTCCCAATCGTTCATTCCCTCGTGCATCACGCGGATCTCGAGGCGGATCGGCCATCGCTCGGGGATGGCGAAGAGTGCCCAGCTCTGGCTATTGCCGACGAACTCCATCCACGGCTTGGCCGGCCACTTCATGGCCTTGTGCGCCTGCTCGAAGCCCCGCGACACCCGGCAGACGGTCACCTCGAACCACTCTCGCTCGGGGCGGAAGCCGGCGCTCGCGAACCACCCGAGCCAGCGATCCACATTTTCCTTGCCGGCGTCCTCCCGGATCCGCTCGAGGGTGATCTCGCGCGGCAAGGGAAGCGCGTAGATGCCGTGGACGACGAGCGCGAGGGTAAGGAGGGCTGCCCGGACATTGCACCACGTGAACCAGCGCACGAGAGCCGCTCCCCCGGACGCTTAACGCGGCCCAGGCTCACCCGGTGAGCGTCGGAAGCCGAACGACGAATGTGGCTCCCCGCCCCGGCTCGGAGGAGACCTGGATTTCTCCGCCGTGGGCATCCACCAGGCGCCGGCTGATCGCAAGCCCCAGGCCGGTCCCGCCAGCGCGCGTCGTGTGGAAGGGTACAAACAGCTTGTTCAGGTTCTCTGCGGTAATGCCCGACCCGGTATCCGCCACGGCGATCTCGACCCAGTCCTCCCTTCGGCGCGTGGTCACGGTGAGTACGCCACCGGTTGGCATCGCCTGGATGGCGTTGTGCAGGAGGTTCACCAGCACCTGACCGATCCGCGCCGTGTCCACGGCGATCGGAGGAAGATCGTCGGCCAGCGACTCGACGGGGGTGACGTTTGGGGGCAGACCCTGGGCGCGCAGCAGGCCCAGCGCGCGACCGACGAGCGTGTTGATGGGGGCCTCGGACCGCTCGAGTTGGAGCGGCCGAGCGTAGTCCAGAAAGTTACCGACCACGATGTCGAGACGGTTGGCTTCGTCGACGATCACCTGGAGCATCTCCCGTGCTTCCGGGCCCACTTCTTCGGTCTGAAGGTACTGCGCCGCGCCCTTCAGGCCGGCGAGCGGGTTTCGGATCTCGTGCGCGAGCCCTGCCGCCATCTCCCCCATGGCGGCCAGGCGCCGACGCTGCTCCAGCGACGCGATCTCGCGCGCATTGGACAGGACCAGCCGGCATCGGTCCGCGAGCAGGCCCAGCCGTGCGACTTCGTCCGCTGAATACCCGTCAGACCAGCTCTCGTCTCGGAGCGCGAGCCAGCCGAGGACGTCGGAGCCAACCCGGATCGGCACCGCAAGGTCTGCGCCGAGCGCGCCCAGGATCTCCGCGAGGTCGGCGCTCTCGCGATCGACTCGCCCGCGCCGGGTGAGTTCGTGTCGCTGATACGCTGCAACTCCCCGGGCAAATCCCCCGGCGAACGGATCGGTTGCCAGCTTCGCGGGCGGGACGTCGTCGGGTGGACCTCGACTGCCGGCGCGTCGAAACACCTCGAGTCTTGGATCCCACAGGTACATGCTCAAGCGGGAGGCCCGACCGGAGGCATGAAGGGCTCCGAGGACCCGCTCCACCAGGACGTCGCTGGATATGAATCCTGGTAGCTCCACGATCAGGTGGTCTACCGTCTCGGCGAGCACTTGGCCGCGCCGGTTGAATAGTCGATTGGTGAAGCGGTGAACTTGCGCCGCGACCGGCTCGTACGCTGCTAGAAACACGAGCGACGTGAGAAACAGCTGGAAGGTGCTGTGGAACGGGTAGGCGGTGAAGGTGTCGACCCAAACGAAGGTCAGGCTGTCGACCAACAGCAGGAGGCCGGCCGAGAGCCCGAGGGCGGCGAGGCGTGCGCTCACCTCGTTGAGATCGACGAGACGGTAGGAGATCACCGACCCATGCATCAAGAGGATGGCGACTGCGGTGAAAACCGTTGAAAAAGGAGGGATGGCACCCTGTAATGCCACCCCACGACTCGCGAGGGACAGATGGCCGGGGTCGACCGGCGAGCCGAGGCTCCGAGCGAGCTGCTCGACGGCCGCGGTGGCGACCGCGAGCGCGATGAGCGCGCCGAGGCTGCGGAGGCGAGTCCGTTCCACCGGCAGAGCCCCGGGGCCCGCTCCCTGCCACAACCGCTGAAAAACAAACAAGAAGGAAAGAAACGCGAGGATGCCCAGGGCGACCTCGGCGGGGGAGGACCGCGGCGCGTCGAGCCAGCGGGCGGCGTGGAGCGCGGTGAGGGAGGGGACGAGTACCGCCGAGGCGGTCCACAGGGGGAGGGTGTACCGGGAGCGCGGGAGGTCGTCCCGCGCCACGATCCGGTCGACCACCGCGAGCGTCGCAGCGGGGACAAGCCCCCCGGCGGCCATGAAGCCGAGGCGGAGGAGTCCCAGGCCCGGCAGCAGCGAGAGCGCGAACGCAGCGTAGGCGATGCCGAGGACCGTCCCGAGAAGCAGGAAGGCCTGCCTCTCCGGAGCTTGGCGATCCGCCAGCCAAGCTCGGGTGGACAGCCCGATCGCCTCCACCGACACGAGGAAGTAGAGGAGTGCCGTCACCGGTGTTGTGTATCGCGGTTGACGACTCGCCGCGTCGGCGGCACGCTTCGACCCGGGGGGGACAGGTGGAGTCTCGTTTGCGTCAATTGCCCGCCGTCGATGCCTTGGCCGCCGACGAGCGTCTGGGCGGCTACCCGCGCCGACTCGTCGTTTCGGCGTGTCGCGCTGAGATCGCTGTTTGGCGCGCACGCCTCCTCGAGGGAACGGCCTCCGCCATACCGGATCTCGCGCCAGCGATCCTGGCCCGCGCCGAGTTCCTCCTCACGGGGCGCCTGCATCGGGTCCTGAATGCGACCGGAGTCGTCGTCCACACCAACCTGGGCCGATCCCCTTGGTCGCAGCGCGCAATTCGGGCTGCGACCTCGATTGCAGGCGGGTACTGCAACCTCGAGGTCGACCTGGCGCTTGGTGTGCGCGGCGGCAGGATGGATGCCGTCAGCGCACAGCTTCGCTACTTGGTCGGGTCAGAAGCAGCCTTGGTAGTCAATAATTGCGCTGCCGCGGTCCTGCTCGCGCTCAGCGCGCTGGCCGGGGGACGCGATGTGGTCGTCTCGCGCGGCGAGTTGGTCGAGATCGGCGGGTCTTTTCGCGTTCCGGAGGTCATTGCCTCGGGCGGCGCCCGGCTCGTGGAAGTCGGTACGACGAATCGCACCCGCGTGGCCGACTTTGAGGCGGCGACAACCTCCGCTACAGCGGTCTGGCTCCGCGTACATCCGTCGAATTTCCGGCAGAGCGGGTTCGTTGAATCGCCGGATCGCGCCGCTCAAGCCGCTGCGGCCCATGCTCGGGGGGTGCTCCTTCTCGAGGACCTGGGTTCGGGTGCGCTCGAGGACTTCCAGGGAGAGCCGGGCGTACGGTCGGTGCTCGCCAGTGGCGTAGACCTCGCGATGTTCTCGGGCGACAAGTTGCTTGGGGGACCGCAGGCTGGCGTGCTCGTCGGGCGCGCGGAGCTCGTGGAGCGCGCGGTGCGGCACCCGCTCTACCGCGCGCTGCGGGTGGACAAGGTCATCCTCGGTGCGCTCGAGGCCACGTTCGGTGGCTGGGCGGCTGAAGAGCCGAACCCGGTTTCCCTCGCGATCCTCGCGTCCGAGGAGGTGCTGCGCTCGCGGGCCGCACGTCTACTGGAGGCCCTCGAGGGGGAAGGCGTGCGTGCGGAATTGGCGAGGGGCGAGGGAGTGGTCGGCGGAGGAGCGCTCCCCGGGGAGTC
>CANKNP010000242.1 GCA_947483545.1 Deltaproteobacteria bacterium
CGGTCGTGCTGCTTCTGGATGGCATCGGCCCCGCCTGCGTTCAGGGCGGCCGCGTTCTTGGCGTCGAGTTCAGCGTAGAGGGCGGCGCGCTCGGGATCCACGGGGTTCTCCAGGGCCGGGGGCCTAACCCGTTTGCCGTCCCGCCCGCTTCCGCGCTACGATGCGCGGTCCTTCGGAGATCTCCTTCCATGCCCTCTGCCCGCCCCGTGTTGTTCCTTCTCTTCCTCATCGGCGCGACCGGCTGCGACGGCAAAGTGCCTGGCGACACGGGCGGCAAGCCCGAGGACACAGGCCCCTTCTACGAGGAAGGCTGCATCACGATCGATGGCGGGGGCGGGTTCGCGAACTTGAGTGATGCCCTTGATGCCGCAGCAGATGGCAGCGAGATCGCGCTGTGCGAGGGCACATGGTCCGGCGCCTTCTCCATCCGGAAGCCGGTGACGCTGATCGGCGCGGGCATCGACCTGACGATCCTCGAGGGCGGTGCGGACCCGGCCATTGATATCCAGGCCTCCGATGTCATGATCTCGGGGATGACGATCACTGGCGAGGACAGCGGCATCGAGGCTGAGGGCACGAACCTGACGGTGGATGGCGTGAAGTTCGACACCACGGGTTCGGTCGGGCTCTACACCAGCCTGCTCACCAACTTGACGGTTTCGAACAGCACGTTCGTCGGAAACCTCGAGGGTGGAATGCTGATCGAGGGGGGCACCGCCACGATCACCGGGAACACGTTCGACCTGCCGATCGGGGTGGCCATCGAGCTCGCAGCCGGGGCCGAGGGCACGGTCCAGGACAATGTGATCAACGGCGTTGTGGCCGAGAAGAGCAACTACAAAGATGGGTATGGGGTGTACCTGAACGAAGCGAACGCCACGATCTCCGGCAATCAGATCGCCGGGGCGGGCAGCGTCGCGGTCAAGGTGAAGTCTGGCGCGCTCGATGCGTCCGGAGAGACGTGGTCGGAGTCGCCGTACGGGTTGATCCTCGATGGTGGGAGCATGACTGTGGACGGCTGCACGTTGGAGGAGCAGTCCATGGGGGGGATCGTCGCGTCGGGAGACAGCGTCTCGTTGACGAACACCACGATCACGACGGACCCGACCACCTCCTGCGATTTTACGTACGACGCGTGGCTCGGCGGGGACTACTCCTGCGGCGGGGCCTTTCTCGCGGGCAATGGCACGACAACGGTCTCCAACGTGAGCATCGCGGGGTTCAACAACCACGGCTTGTTCATCCTGCCGTACACAGACACGGCGATCGTCGCGAACTTGACGGACGTGACCATCGACGATGTCGGCCGCATCGGAATGTACCTTTTTGGCGCCTCGATCACTGCGTCGGGCGTGAGCGTGACGAACCTCCGGGAGCCCGAGCTGGAGGAGCCATGTACCGCGGGGGATTACCAATACACGATCGTGTACACCGCGGGAATGATTGTGGACACCGCAGAGCTCGTCATGAGCGACTCGGATTTCAGCACCAACGCGGGTTGGGGCATGACCAGCTCGGCCTCTCAGGTGCAGCTCGACAATACAACCTTCGCGGACAACGGCTGTTCCGCGATCATCAACTTCTACTCCGCGTTGGAGGGGACCAACGTCGCGTTCTCGGGCCCTTCGAGCCTCGGCACCATCTGGGACTATTACGGAGCCACGATCCTTACCGGGGGTAGTTTCACCGGAAACCACGCCAATTACAGCTATTCGTACGATGACGGCACGGGTCAAATCCGGACCTATGAGGCGACCGGCTACGGCGTCGACATCACCGCTACGTCCAGCAGCGGCGTCTACGTGAGCGGCGTGACGTTCACGGATGGAGACAATGCGCTGAGCACACAGGGTTCCGAGGTCGACGTGTCCGGGAACACCTTCACCGGGTACGAGAGCACCGTCATGGGGGCGAGCTCCAACACCAGTACGACGTTCAACGACAACGTGGGTGACGACCTCGGCGGGTACTTCATCTACAACACCTACGGCCCCATCGAGGCGAACGACAATGTGGTGGGCACCAGCCGCGCCTCGGAGCGCACATATGCCTATTACACCGATGGGGTTTTGGACGAGGGGTATCCATCCACCTACAGCTCCGTCTCGGCGATCGTGTACGGGTACGGCTACAGCGCCAGTCCTTGTGACATCGTGATGGACGGTTTGGAAGTCGAAAATTCCATTGGCGACGTGATCTCCCTGTATGATTGCGCAGGAGAGCTCTCGGGCGTGGAGGTGGGCGCGGCCGGGGGTGAGGACAGCAGCGCCTATGTGCTCTACGGGTCGTGGAGCGGCGTCGCCCCCTTGCTCGTGGTGGACGGTCTCACGGCCGATCAGGTCACATCCTCGGGGATCTACCTGAATAGCAGCGCCCGGAGCGAGTCCTACATCGACATCTCCGACGTCGAAATCAACTTCGCGGACGATTACGGCATCTACATCAGCGGGTTCACCGACGCGTTGGTGAGCGATGTGACCCTGGGCGAGACGGAGGGCTCGGGAGTGTATGTCTCAGGCTTTGGCGGTGGGGACGGCACGCTCGATCTCGACCGCATTTCGACAGGCATCGGCGAGAGCAACGGCATCTCCGTCCATGACCTCGACCAATTCACCATCAGCAATTCCGACGCGATCGGGCGTGAGGTTGGGCTCCTTGTCGAAGGTTGCATCGCCGAGATCCAGGACAACGTGTTCACCGGGAACACCGAATACGGCATGGAGTGTGACGAAACGACGCTCACCGTTTGCGCCACGAATGATCTCACGGGCAATACCCTCGGGACCCACCTGAACTGCTCGGATGACTGCGGGATTTAGATGCTCAGCGCGGAAATGAACACCAGCCGGATGCTGAAATCCAGGCCGGACGGCGTCGGGCGTCCCGGTCCGGTACTCCGGAGCCGGGATGCACGGACCCAAGTTTCGGTACTCCGAAACTTGGGTAGCGTCCGGCCCGGGGGGCGTGGGGGGCCCCAAGCCCCCCACACAAAACAGTGCTCCTGCACGCGCTGATCGACGGGCGGGAGCGCGCGCTCCTGCTCTCCGACTTTGAGGAGCTCGTGCGTGCCGGACAGATCGACGCGGAGACCCCGGTGCGGGTGGGGGATCGGGCCGCCGTCCCTGCGCGGGATGTCCAAGCCTTCCAAGGCGTAGCGGGCACGCCCGCGGCTCGCTTTCGCGCGGCGTGGGATCGGCCTGCGATCCCCTGGGTGACCGCCCTGGTCTGTGGGCTGTGTGTCCGAAGTTTCCTTTGGCTCGGCATGGAGTCCCATGGGGATATCGCCCGTTCCTCGGGGGACATTCTGCTTCGGGGCGAGGTCTGGCGGCTCCTCACTTACGCATTCGCGCACGGGAGCCTGACACACATCATGAGCAACCTTGCGTTCCTCATTTTCATCGGCATTTCGCTCGAGCGGGTCGTCGGCGGTTGGGCGATCGCAGGGCTCTGGGTGTGGAGCACGGGGCTTGGAGGGTTGTTGGCGCTGTGGGGATCGCCGGAGCGGCCCTCGGTGGGCGCGAGCGGCGCAGACTTCGGCTTTCTCGCCGCCGCGGCGGTGCTGGGATGGCGGTGGTTCGACCTCATCCCGGTCGCGGCGCGGGCGCGGTTCGGGGGTGCCATCGCGGCGTTCACGGTGTACGCCTTTGTCAACGGGACCCGCAATGAGGCCGTGGACAACTGGGCGCATTTCGGCGGGCTGGTCGCCGGGGTCGTGTACGGCGCGATGCTGCGGCCCATCTCTCCCCAGTCCGAGAATCGTGTGCTGGCTGGGGGTGCGGTCGTGGCGGTGGGGGTGGCAGTGGCGGTGGTCTGGGCCTTGGGGTGGCGGGCGATGCCCTTCGAGCTCGCTAGGGTGGATGGTGCGCAGGGCGAGCGCCCCGCGTGGTGGTCCGTCGGCTGGACGGAGGCCGGCGGGGAGGGGTGGGCGGATCACCCTGCGGATGGCGGGGCCCAAGCGGCGGCGGGGATCGGTACGTCGAAGCGGGGCTTGGACTGGCGCCGCGAGGAGGCCGAGAGGGAAGTGCTCGAGGGCTACGAGGACGCAGACCCGGAGGCGAACATCACGCGGTCGCCTGCGAGCCGAGACGGGGTGGAGGGCGCGGCGTTTGACATCGTCTGGCGACGGACGCTTCGGCAGCCCGGCGGAGGCGCAGAAAACGGCGGGCGCACCGGAGGCGCAGAAGACCGCGTGCCGATGCGGAGCCACGTGGAGGTCTACGTGCGCGGCCACTACCGCCATGTGTTCAGCTGGGATCTGCCGGACGACGTGGCGGATGCGGACGGACTCTTGGACTTCGCCCGGGGAAGCTGGCGCCTCGTCGATCCCGCGGCCGTCGTGGAGAACCTGAAAACGGGGGAGGGGCTCCGTGCCCGAACCCTGCGTGCCCGCAGCCTGGCCGATGTCGGGAGACGCCAAGAAGCCCTGGGGCTGTTCGCGCTCGGCGAGGCGAAGGAGCTGGAGGCGGCGTTGGGGATCTGTGCACCGGAGAGCACGAAGGGCTGCGCCCAGGTGATCGCCGCGGGGGAGGCGCGCCTGATGGGGACGCCCGAGGATCTCGCGGCCCGAAAGGCCGTTGTGAGCGCCATGCTCGCGGCCGGCGACGGCGCGGAGGCGATGCGCCTGATCGAGGCTGGGCTTGTGCTCATCCCCCTGGATCGTGGCTTGTTGCTGTTGAAGGAACGGGCCGCCGTGTCTAACGGTTCGGGGACCCCAGAGCTGCCGCATGACTGACTCCTCGACCCTCTCGGCCGCTTGCGTGGCGCTGCCCCTCTTCCCCCTGCCCGGAGGTGTCCTGCTGCCGGGCCCCGCGCTGCCCCTCCATGTGTTTGAGCCGCGATACCGGCAGCTCGTGCAGGACGTGTTGTCCGTCGCCGGGCGCACCGGAGGCGCAGAGTATGGCTTTCTCGCGATCCCCCAGATGGTCCCGGATGAGGAGTCGGGCCTGACGCCGCCGATCCTCCCTTATGCGGGGGTGGGAAAGATCCTCGCGCATCGGCTGCTCGACGATGGCCGCTACAACATCCTCGTGCAGCCGGTCGGGCGCGTGCGACTCGTCGAGGAGCTCTTGGGGCGGGCCGAGCCCTACCGGATGGCGCGCGTGGACCTGCTCGCAGATGATCCCTTCGTACCCAGGGAGTTGGAGCGTGCCGGGGCGCGCCTGCTCGCGCTGGTCGGGCCGCTCCTCGGCCGGATGGGCGACCGCGCGCAAGAGCTCCGCCAGGGCCTGTCCACCCTCGACCGCGCCAAGGTCGCCGAGGCGGTCGCGCCGTTCGTGCTTCGGGACGCGGACGACCGGCAGGCGTACCTGGCCGAGGACGACCCGGTGGCGCGCGCCGGGCTGGTGGAGACCGCAGTGCTGGGCATCATGGGGGCGCTGGGGGAGGGGCTCGGGGATGCGTGAGCGGGGGTTTGTCGCGGCCCTGACCGTTGGCATCCTGCTGGGCTGGGTCGGTCGCGGGGCTGTGGCCCCCGCTGTGGCCCGTGCGCCGGACCCCGCGGACACGATGACACGGGTGATGGGGGACATCGCCTCGCGCTACCCCGGGCCGCCCGATCAGAAGGTGTTGTTGTACGCGGCCATTCGCGGGGCCATGGCGCCGCTGGATCGTTGGACCCGCTACTACCCGCCGGACGAGGTGGCGATGCTCACGCTGGACCCGCCGGACCTGGGGATCGGCGTCGACACCGTCGCCGATGCGTGTGGGCTGCGGGTGACGGCAGTAGCCGACCCCGAAGCCAGGGCGGGGCTGGTCGTCGGGGACTGCATTCGTACGATCGACGGCGTCGCGTTGGCAGCGCTCCCCGAAGAGCAGCGGGCGGGGCGGATGCTCGGCAAGGAGCGGACCGGAGCGGTCTTGGAGGTCGATCGCGCCGTGCCAGGCGCGCCCGAGCTGGTCGCGGTCTGGCGGCCCTGGCGAAACGGCGCGCCGCTGGAAGAGCAGCTCTGGCCGCTCCCAACCCAGGTCACGCTGCTCAAGGTCCGGCGGTTCGCGCCCGGGGTCAACGACCTGTGGGCGGGCGGGCCGGCGGAGGGGGGGCTGGTGGTGGACCTCCGCGGGAACGCAGGCGGGGATATGATCGAGGCCGTGCGGATGGCGGAGCGGTTTGTGACCTCCGGCGTGATCCTGACGGCAGAGGTCCGGTCCGAGCTGCCCCGCACCTACCTGGGCCACGATGAAGGCAGCGAGTTCAAGGGGCCGGTGGTGGTGCTCGTCGACGAGGGCACGGCCAGCGCTGCGGAGATCCTGGCGGGTGCGCTGCAGGCAAGGGTGGGGGCGAGGGTGGTCGGACGCCCGACGGTCGGCAAGCGTAGTATCCAGACCGTTCTCTGGTACGAAGATGGCAGCGCGATGCAGTTGACCATCGGGCACTTTGAGCTCCCGGGGACCGACATCCGCATCGATTCGCCGGTGCCCCTGGGGACGGAGGAGGCAGGCTGGCTGCAGGCGGCGAACGCCGCGCTTTTACCCTCCCCGCCCGGTTGACGCGGCCCGGTGTGCTATTGTACGGCGGTGCTCCGTTCAGACCCTCGTCCTCCTCGCTTGATGTTCCTCGCCGGTGCCCTCCTTGCCGGCTGCGCCGGAGAAGCCCCTCCGCCTCCGAAGGAGCCGGTCACCGCCGCCACCACGGCGGACAGCTGCAAGACCGCCGACTGCCTCGCTGCTGTCGCCGTCCGGGAGTACCCGGCGAACCCGCGGGATGTGACGGGTCGCGTCGTCCAGATGCAGGACGAGATGGCCCGGATCGTGGTCGTGACCGCGTTGCTGGAGGCGAACGTTGGGCCGACGGGTGAGCTGTGCCGCGCGTTGCCGGAGGGGATGAGCCGGGATCGATGCTTCCGCATCAACGACCGGCCGCATCTCAAGTCCTTCCACACGCCGCGGAAGGACCTTCCCGGGGCGGATGCTGCGGTCGCGGACGGCTCGGAGGGGCCGACCACGGCGCGTCCCGACTTCGACTTTCCGGACCTGGACATTCCCCTCGCCGAGGTGACCGTGCCGGCGTCCACCTGCGAGGGGGAGTTGGACCGGTCGGCTTGCTTGGACGGCAAGGCGATTTCGGCGGCGCAGGGCGGCGACGGCGCGACGGCCCACGCGATCTGCACCCTTCACACCCAGGAAAAATGGGCCGATGAATGTCGGTTCTACGCCGCAGAGGCAGCCACCGAGGCGCTTCACGGCAAGGGCTACGCGACCGCCGCGGCGCTTTGCGGTCGCGCCAACCTGTTCCAGCAGGAGTGTTGGTCCCACACGCTGGCCGGCCTTCCCGAGAGCGTCCCCCCGCCGGAGGCCACACGCGAGCAGGCGCAGTTGGCCGTCGCGGACGCCGCGCTGGTGGAGGCCGCGTGGTCGGCGACGAGCAAGGACGCCGCCGCTCGTCACTCGGACCGCTATTGGGCCAGCTACTTCGCGACCTCCTACAGCCAGTCCCCCGACCCGGACGGCACGCCGTTCGCGTTCTACCCGAAGAGCGCTTGGCCTGCGATTCGGAGCGCCGCGACGATGCGCATGGCCGCGCTGAGCAAGCTCTCAGGCTCGCTCGCCGAGCAGGTGGCCCAGGTGCAGGCCCGGCTGAAGATCCGCGGCCCCGGCAAGGAGCTTCCCGCTTCGCCCCCCGGCCTCGTGATGGTGACCGTGCTCGGCGCCCCTCCCTCCAATGTGCCGACGACCTTTTTCCTCGGCCCGGCTGCCCGCCCCTACTCCGACGACGCTGCCATCGACGTCGCGCTGGTCGTGCTGGAGGTCAACGCCCGGGCCACCCCGCCCAACTTGGACCTGCTCGACAAGGCCCGGACCCATCCGAATGCGCTGGTGTCCGGCGAGGCCGGGAGGCTGATCCAGGAGCTCGCCGGGACCGGCTGGCAGTCGGGCGGGGTTTACCTCAACCCCATGCAGCCGGAGCACTAGTGGTCACGCCCCGAAGTCCTTCGCCACGTGAATTCCGCAGGTTCTACCCTTCTCCCGCCCGGCGGGAGAACGTGCCCGCGTACTCGCGGGCGGATGAGGGCTGTTCAATATCGCCGGGGAGCCCTCATCCGTCGCCGAAGACGGCGCCACCTTCTCCCGGAGGGAGAAGGGAAGGAACTTGCAGCCGCGGAGGGTGGCGAGAAACTTCGGGGCGTGAGGACTAAGACAGAAATCCGTTGCCTCGTCAAGCGCAGCTGCTACATTCTAGGGGAGACCCGGAGGCCCTGATGCTTGACG
>CANKNP010000243.1 GCA_947483545.1 Deltaproteobacteria bacterium
ACCCGCCCCGCATGAACTTCCGCGCCACCTGTATGACCCAAGGCGCCAGCGCGGTGCTCTTCGGCGCCGTCCTGCTCGTCCTCCCTGGCCCGTTGCTGCTGCTCTTCGGCTTCGGCGGCCCGGATGTCGAGGTGGTCGGCCGAATCGCGGGCGGCATGATGCTCGCGCTGGGCGCCACGCTCCTCAGCGTGCGGGATGTTGGTCCGGAGCTTCGCCTGCAGGTCTGCATCGGGAACGGGCTCTGCGACGTGGCGCTGACGGTGCTGCTCGCGCTCGCGACGCGAGACCACGTCGCAAACCAGCTCGGCTACGCGCTCACCGCGATCTTCCTGGCCAACGCGCTGTCGTGGGGGATCGCCTCGCGGGACCGGGGCGCCCTGACGCGCGAAACGGGCTAAGCCGCCGCATGTTGCCCGGCCTCCTGCTCGTGTCCGCCGCGATGGCGGAGCCCGCTGCGTTCTCGCTGATGCCCTTCGGCGTGGACCTGTACCTTCGGAAAAAGCCAGGCCGCGGGGTGCTTTATACGGTCACGCAGGCTGCGGGCCTCGCGACCGCCATCTATGGCACGATACAGAGCGACAAGGCCATCTTTGAGGAGGACGTCGAGGCGGGCATCCTGTGGAAGGTCGTGACCGCCAGCGGTGTGACCACGGGCGGCGCGTCGTACCTGATCTCGGTGGTGGATGGCTCCAACCTTCACATGAAGGAGCAGACCGCCTGGCTTCAGGAGTGGGATCGCGATCGCCTGGCGCTGGCGCCCCCTCTGGGAGTGGAAACACCCTTCGCTGAGGTTGCCCGTGCGAATCGAAGAGAGTGAGATGGAGCGAATCGGCCTCTTCGAGGGTCTGACCACCGAAGAGCGCGCAGTCGCGAACGCGGGGCTGAAGCCCTACGTGATCGGCGCGGGCGAGGAGCTCTTGCGCGAGGGGGAGGCCGATCGCAGCTTGCTCGTGGTCGTGGATGGCGAGCTGATGATCTCGCTCGGCGATGTCGAACTGGCCCGCGTCGGCATGGGCGACATTGTCGGAGAGATGGCGCTGTTCGGCACGTTCGATCGGCGCTCGGCGACGGTCACCACGACGGTCGGCCCCACCAAGCTCCTCATCCTCGACGAGGACGCATTGCGCTTTCTGCGCGTGCAGGGCAATCCGATGGTGCGGAACCTGGAAGCGTTCGCGCTGCGGGGCCTCTACCGCCGGGTGCAGGAGATGGAGGTGCGGATCGCCGATCTCACCGAGCCCGACCCGATCCCGGTACCGAGCCTGCTGGGCCGCATCGTCGGCGTGTTCGGCATGTCACCGGCGCCGGCCCCGATCGACGTGCTTCGGATCGTGCCGGGGTTCGCGAACCGAGAGGCGCAGTCGCTCCGCACCATCGCGGGTCGCCTCTCCGTCATGGGCGCGCCCAAGGGCAAGGCCATCACCACGCGTGGGGAGCCCATCGCGGGGGCCTACATGGTCGCCAACGGCAGCGTCGGCGTCTGGCACCCCGGCTCGGAGGGTGCCCCTGCTCCCGCCCGCGCCGCGGTCTTGGGCCCCGGCCACCTGTTCGGCCGCGTGGGCTCCACGCTGGAGCCGATCGCGACCACCTCCGTTGTCGCGCTTGAGCCTTCCTGGCTCGTGTTCTTTCCTTCGGAGGTGGCCGACGAGCTGGAGGACAGCACCGGGGTCGAGGGCGGCGCGTTCCGCCGTGGCATCATCGACGCGCTGGCCACCCAACTTCGCTTGATGAACGAGTTCTTCCTCTCGACGGTGCTCCGCAGCGCGGAAGAGTGAACGGGGTGGCGTAAGGGGCATGCAGAACGTGTTGGCGATCTTTCGCCGGGAGCTCGGGGCGGCCTTCGACCAGCCGCTGGCCTACCTGCTCGTGCCGATCTACGGCATCCTCGTCGGCGGGTTCTCGCTCTGGTTCGACGATGTGTTCAGCAGCGGCGCGGCGTCGATGCGCAGCGTGTTCTTCTGGTCGGGGTTCTTCCTGCTGCTGATGGTGCCGGCGTTGACGATGCGGGTGTTTGCTGAAGAGCGTCGGAGTGGCACGCTGGAGGTGCTGGCTACGCTCCCGATCTCGGAGTCCGAGGTTGTCCTTGGCAAGTTCCTTGGGGCCTTCGCGCTGGTCCTGCTGCTGATCGCGAGCACGTTCGGCTACCCGGTCATGCTCGCCTGGCTCTCGACCGAGGCCGGTGGCGACGGGTCTGCGCCCTTCCTGTTGCGCCTTTTCACCGAGTGCCGCCTCGACTGGGGTCCGGTGGTCGGCGGCTACCTGGGCCTTTGCCTCTTGGGCGCCGCGCTCACCGGCGTGGGCCTGGGCGCGAGCTCAAGCACATCCCAGCCGATCCTCGCGTTCCTCATCGCGCTCGCGTTGACGACGTTCCCCTACGTGCTCGGTTTGTTCCTCGACCGGGTGCCGACCCCGCTGCTGCCGCTCTTCCAGTACTTGAGCTTCGCCTACCACTTCGACAATCTGGCCCGCGGCGTCATCGACATCCGGGATCTGGTGTTCTGGGGCGGCATCACCGCACTCGGGCTGCACACCGCCGTCTGGATGCTCGAGCGGAGACGGCTCGGATGACCCCGCGGCTCAACCTGCTCTTGAACAGCCACGCGCAGATGGTGCTGACCGTCCTCATCGTGCTGCTGGCGAACGGGCTCGCAGCGTTCCACGTGGCACGTGTGGACCTGTCCCAGGAGCGGCTGTACACGCTGGACGAAGCCTCCAAGCAGATCGTGCAGAAGATGGACCGCCCGATCGTCGCGCGGGTGTACTTCACCCAGGGGTTGGGCGCCCCGTACCAGAACCACAAGCAATTCGTCGTGGACAAGCTTGGCGAGTTTGCGGCGTACACCCGCGGGCGCATGACCGTCGAGGTCGCCGATCCCGCCGATGATCCCGATGTGGCGGCCAAAGCCGCAGGGTTCGGGCTCCAGCAGCTCGACTACACGTTCCGGGAGCAGGACCGCGCCGAGCTCCGCAAGATCTGGATGGGCGTCGTGCTCCTGTACGGGGACCGCCAGGAGGTCTTGCCGGCGTTGAAGGACTTGAACACGCTGGAGTGTGACCTCGCCGCGGCGTTCCAACGCCTTTCGATGAAGCGCGAGGATGTGAAAACCCTCGGCTGGGCTATCGGCGATGGCGAGCCTGACTACCAGACCGAGCAGGGGCCCCTCCGCACGCTCGCGAGCCAGCTCAGCCGCAAGTTCATCCTGAAGCAGATTCCGCTCGGCGGGGCCGGCAGCATCCCCGAGGATGTCGATGCCCTCTTGATCGTCGGGCCTCAGCGCGCGTTGAGCGAGCGGGGCCTCTACCAGCTCGACCAGTTCGTGATGCGCGGCGGGGCGCTCGCCGCGTTCGTGACGAACACGCGGCCGGATCTTCGCGCGATGCGGCCCCAGCGGGTGTCCAGCGGGCTCGATCCGCTGCTCGGCAGCTTCGGCGTGAAGGTGAACCGGGATCTGGTCCTGGACCGCGTCAAGAACGGGCAGATGCGCTTTCCGGTGAAAGCCGGCGGCGGGAGCGGCTACCGCGACGTGAACTACCCGCTGATCCCGAAGTCGATCACGCTCTCGCGCACAAGCGTGATGGTGGGTGGCGTCGATGCGCTCTTGTTCCCGTTCGCCTCGACCCTGACAGTGTCCGAGACCCTCCCCATCGGCGTGACCGCCGAGGTGATCGCACAATCGAGCGATGCCTCCGGCGTGGTCGGCATGTTGGAGACCCTCGACCCGACGAAGATCCAGAACGTGCTCTCGAGCGAGAAGCGCGGGCCGTTCCCTCTGCTCGTCGCGATGACCGGGCCTTTTCGCTCGTTCTTCGAGTCCCGGCCAGTGCCCCCGCCGGACCCCGACGCACCCTCGGTGACCAGCGCCGATCCCAACGATGACGGCGCGCCACCCGTCGAGGACCCGCAGCGCATCGAGGGCGTGAACACCCGCATGGTCATCTCGGGCTCCGCGGACTTCGTCGCAAACAACCCTCGCTTCATGGAGAACCTCGCCGATTGGCTCGTCGCGGACGAGGCGCTGCTTGGGATCCGGGGCAAGACCGCGTCGATCCCAGAGCTCAACGCGACGACGCGCGGCGAACAAGGGGCGTGGAAGGCCGCGCAATTGCTCTGGGCGCCGCTGCTGCTGCTCGCGTTCGGGGCGGTCCGGTACCGTCGCCGGGCCCGCGCGACGAAGGCGGAGGCATGAAGGTCCAGGGCAAGACCTGGGTGCTCCTCGCGTTGGCCGGGGCCCTCGGCGTGGCGAACGCGTGGACGGCCTCACCCGTGGCCCAGGAGGCCGAGCTCCCGGCGTTGCCCGCGGTCATCCCGGACGACGTCACGAAGATCGTCATCTCCTCGCCTATCGACCGACTCGAGCTGCGGCGTACCGCGTTCGAGCGTGGAAAACCTGAGGCCGAACGCTGGCAGATCATCGCGCCCTTGGACTACCCGGCGGATGTCGCCCAGGTGCGCGCGCTCCTGCGGATTTACGGGCTTGGCGTGCCGATGGACATGCGGCTCGACTCGGGCAACCTCAAGGACTACCAGTTGGAGGACCAGGACGCGAAGGTGGTCGAGCTGTACACCACCGCGGAGGCGCCTGCGCTGCAGGTGATCGTGGGGCGGACCGTCGGACCGTCCACCTCGTTCGTGCGGCTGCCGGGCACCGAAGAGGTGTACCGGGCCGCGGTCGGACCCCGCCAACGCTACGACCAGCCCGCCGCAGATTGGCGCGACAAGGTGGTGTTGGACGTGGATCGGGACGCGGTGACGGGGCTGACGGTCACGAACCCGGACGGCACGCTCGGATTTCAGCGGAGCGGTGAGAAGTGGGGCTTTGCTGAGGCGAGCACGCTCCCGGTCGATTCGCCGACCGTGCAGTCGGTGGCCCGCGCGCTCTCCAGGATCCGCGCGGGCGAGATCCACGGGCCGAGCTTTCCAGGCGGGTTTGAAAACCCTCTCGCGACCGCGGTGTTGACCACCCCTAGCGAGCGTCACACGCTGGCGCTCGGCTCCGAATCGGACGACAAGCGCGCGTACCTGCGGGTGGATGACCGGCCCGAGGTGTTCACTGTGAGCGCCGAGATCGGCCGAATGTTGCTCCAGCCGGCCCACGCCTATCGGGATCGCACGCTGTTTCGCTTCGAGGCCAAGGATGTGCGTGTGCTCTCGCTCACTGAGGGTGCGCTCACCATCGTGCTCGCGAGATCCGACGCAGGTTGGGAGGTCCGCCAGCCCGCGAACATGGACGTAGACCCAAAGCTCGCCGATGCGCTCGCTGTCGCGCTCTCAGAGCTGCGGGCGAGCGGCATCCCGGCGGAGGGGGGCTTTCAGGGCGCGACCGGGCGCCTGGTGGTGACCCTCCCAGATGGAGCGGAGCAGGTGCTGGAGCTCGGCGTCACGGAAAAGGACGAAGCGGGGCGGCAAGTTGTGCGGGTGCGGTTGGGGGGGCAGGTGGTTTGGTTGAAAGCGCAGACGTTGGGGGAGATCGAGCGGGTGTTCGGGAGGTGATCGCGCTGGTTACATGACCTTCCCCTGGGGTCACCATGGTTCGATCGCCGCTCTTCTGGAACGTGTACGAAAAGGTCGTCGCCGAAGGGGTGACCACAGCGGTCGCCGATCTGGTGGAGGCGGCGTTCGACGGCGAGTCCGCCGTGGAAGCCGCGATGGGCGGCGGCGGCGCGACCAGCCGTGGGGACCGGCCGACGGACCGACCGAAGCCGAAGCCCTGCTACCTCGCGCGGGTCGAGGTCACGTCGTTCCGCGGCGTGGGCCCGAAAGCGACGCTGGAGGTCGCCCCGGGGCCCGGCCTCACGCTCGTCACGGGTCGGAACGGCACGGGCAAGTCGAGCTTCGCTGAGGGCCTGGAGGTGCTGCTGACAGGCGGAGCCCGTCGGCTGGACGGCAAGACCAAGGATTGGAAGGAGGGGTGGCGAAGCCTGCACGCCGTGGGCGCCCCGGAGGTGCGGGCGACGTTCGCGGTCGAGGGTCAACAACCGACAACCGTGACCCGCCGCTGGGCGGCAGATGCGGAGCTTGGAGCAGGCAGCGTCGAGGGCCTGACCGCGCTCGCCTGGACCCAGGCCGTCCAAACGCACCGCCCGTTCCTGGCGTACGCGGAGCTGGGAACCCTGTTGGAGGCTGGTCCGACGAAGGCGCACGACGCCTTGAGGGCGATCCTCGGCCTGGAGGAGCTCACGACCGCAACGCAACGGCTCACAGAGGCGCGTACCTCCCGAGAGCGGGCGATGAAGGAGGCCAAAGCCGCGCTCGTGCCGATCGTCGCCCGGCTGAAGGAGTCCGCCGATCCGAGGGCGGCCACATGCCTCCAGGGGTTGGCGAAGAAGTGGAATCTGGAGGCCCTGGAGCCCACGTTGGCGGGGGAGAAGGACGACCCGGTGGCGCCGATCCTTCGTCGGCTGGCCGAGCTGCGTCCTCCCACCGTGGACACCGAGCCCCTCCGCCTCGCCGTCCAGGCGTTGGCCGATCTCGCGACGGGCGACTCTGTTCGCCAGCTTGCCACAGCGAAGCTCCTGTCCGACGCGCTGAGCTGGCACGCCGACACCGGCGACGGCCCCTGCCCCGTCTGCGCCGTCGGAACCTTGGACGCGGCCTGGCATGACACCGCGGCGCGTCAGGCAGCGCAGCTCCGGCTGGATGCGAGCGCCGCGGAGGAGGCGACCCAGCAGCTCAAGCGGGCGCTCGTCGCCCTCCGCCCTCCGCCCCCACCCGCCGACCTACACCTGCACCCCATCGCCGCAGCAGCGCTCGCCGCGTGGACGACGTTCCACGCCGCACCGGAGCGCGCCGTCGCGCTGATCTCGCACGTCGAGGCGCACCGCACAGCGCTCCTCCAGGCCATCGAGGGGCTCACCACCGAAGCCCGCCAGCAGATCGCTGGCCTGGAAGATGCGTGGCGCCCGCTCCGGCTGGACCTGCTTGGCTGGCTCCCCCGGGCGAAGGCTGCCAAGCGGGGCGACGACGAACTGGACAAGATCAAAGCGGCGGAGACGTGGCTCAAGGGTGCCGAGGCGGCGCTGCAGGCAGACCGGTTCAAGCCCATCGCCGCGCAGGCGCAGGCCACCTGGACCGCGCTCCGGCAGGAGAGCAGCGTTGGCCTGCGGGAGATCGCGCTGGCGGGGGTCGGGAACAAACGCCACTTGGACCTGGAGCTGGAGGTGGACGGCGTGCCGGCACCGCTCGGGGTGATGAGCCAGGGCGAGGTCAACGCATTGGCGCTGAGCCTGTTCATCCCCCGGCTCGTCCACGCCGACAGCCCGTTTCACTTCGTCGTCATCGATGATCCCGTGCAGTCGATGGATCCGTTCAAGGTAGACGGCCTCGCGCAGGTCCTTCACGACGCCGCCCAGACCCGCCAGGTGATCGTCTTCACCCACGACACGCGGCTCACCGACGCCGTCCGCCGGATGCAGATCCCCGCGACCATCCTGGGTGTCAGCCGGCGCGCCCGCTCCGTCGTGGCCGTCCAGCCGCTCCTCGATCCTGCCGACCAGATGCTCGACGATGCCCGGGCGGTGACCTATTCCGACGAGGCCGGGCGCGACGTGCTCCGCCGGGTGATCCCAGCGCTCTGTCGAACCGCCGTGGAGTTCGCGCTCCAAACCTCCATCCGGCGCGCGTTGCTGGGGCGGGGCGTGAGCACGGAGGAGGTCGAGCTGCGGATCCAACAGGCGGGCAAGACCCAGGGTCTCGCGGCCCTCGCTATCTTTGACGACAGCGGGCGAGGTGGCGACGTCTACGGGTGGCTGAACCGCGAGATCGGGTCGGGCGCGGCCGACCTGTTCAAGCAGCTGAAGGAGGCGACCCACACCGGCGCCGCCGACAGGAGCTTTGTGGATCGAACCCAAGAGCTCGTGAAGGGCCTGCGCTGGAAGCTGAAGTGAGCCCGACGCCGACCGAGCTGCTGGCCCAGGCCCGGACGCTCCTGACCGAGGACGCGCCCGACACGCGGGGCCGGTGGGCGCGGCTGGCCACCCACTTGACACGGCAAGCGTTGGAGGAGTCGCTGAAAGCCTATTGGATAGAGCGCGGAGCTGTGGGCCTTGGAAGCGCAAATTGGCGGACCCAGCTCATCTGCCTGCAGGCGTACCACCCGAACCTGGTGCTCGTCCGCCGCGTGGCGTGGGCCTGGGAGGCGCTCAGCGACGCCGGTCACGCCCGCGGGGCGCTGCCTTCGCGCGGGGACCTGGAGCATTGGAT
>CANKNP010000244.1 GCA_947483545.1 Deltaproteobacteria bacterium
CACGCGATGGAGCTGGCCCGGCGGTTTGATCGGGTGCTTCGGTTGAAGGACGGGAAGTTGGTGGCGGATCTGGAGCCGGCGGTTTCGGCGGTTTGACCCTGGGCGGCCACAGAGGCTGGGCAACAATCGGACTGGGCGGAGGGAGGTGCTTCACAAAAGGATGGTTTGAACCGCGGGGTTTCGGCCACGGTCGCGTTGACCAGGGCGGCCACAGGGGCCACCCCTACGCAGGGCCAATCGGGTGCGTAGGGGCGGGCCCCCGTGCCCGCCCTGCGAAACCCAGCGTCCCGAACGCCTCGGCCTCGGTTGGACCCTGGCGGAAACTCCGTAGATTTGAAGCGGCGTTTCACGGCCCGCTTCGAACCCTGCGGGAAAGGACCGAGCCGCCGCCTATCCGCGCGCTCGGCAAACCTCGCGCGCGGATTGGCGGTCTCGTAGCGCCCGGGCCGGCCCCGTGCCTCGAAGATCGAACATAACTGAGGGGCTCAGAATTGTTCCATTGCGAGCACACCGTGGGGTTGTGGGATACCTTCCCGGGTTCACGCCCGAGACGTATGACCATTACCGAAAAAGCCTATAAGAACCTCAATTTTCTGACCAGCGAAGACGCCCGGACCATCCGGATGCTCTGTGAGTATGAGGAGCCCCAGCAGCGGTTTCTCGCGCACGGCGTGCAGGACACGATCGTGGTGTTCGGCTCCGCCCGGGTCAAGTCCGTGGCCCAGTCCGGCGAGGCGTTGGGCGAGGCGGAGCACCAACTCAAGATCTACGTCGAGGGCGCGGCGCCGCGCCCGGACCACGTCCAGCATCTCCAGCATGCGCTGCGACAGGCCCAACGTGCCAATCGGATCGCCCGTTACTACGACGAGACGCGGCAGCTCGCCGAGCGACTGACCCGCTGGAGCCTCGGCCGCGAGCGCCCCTACTACATCTGCTCGGGCGGCGGGCCTGGCATCATGGAGGCCGCGAACCGCGGTGCGTCGGACGTTCCCGGCGGCCGCAGCGTCGCGCTCGGCATCTCGCTCCCCTTTGAGGAGAAGGTGAACGCCTACGCGACGCAAGAGCTGGCGTTTGAGTTTCACTACTTCTTCATGCGCAAGTACTGGTTCGCGTACCTCGCCAAAGCGATGGTCATCATGCCCGGCGGGTTTGGTACGCTGGACGAGCTGGCGGAGATCCTCACGCTTCGCCAGACCGGGAAGATCACCAAGCGGCTCCCGATGGTGCTGTATGGCAAGGATTACTGGGACGAGGTGATCGACATGGACGCGATGGTGGAATGGGGCACGATCTCCGAGAAGGACATGCTGCTCATGCACCGCGCCGATTCGGTCGAAGATGCTTTCCACTTTCTCACCCACGCGATTGAAGCCAATGAGGAGAGCGCATGACACCGTTCGGACTCCGCAACAAGTTGAAGGCCATGCTCGGACGGCCCACGAGCGGCGAGCGCGTCGATGAGCGTGTGCCCATCACATTCGTCACGCCGGACGGCAAGGAGACCCAAGTCAAGTCCGAGCTCCGATACACGTTGGTGATGGCGAGCCAGACGTTGGAGATGCCCATCCACACGGGCTGTCCGGACGGTCACTGCGGAAATTGCCTGGTGGACGTGCTCGATGGCACGGGCATCGGCGAACCGAGCGTTGGGGAGGCCAAACTGTTGGCGGACAAGACCGAGAAGGGCGTCCGGTTGGCCTGTCACGCCCGGGTCGTCGGCCCGGGTGCAAAGATCCGGATTCGCGAGGTCTGGTCGATGGACTCGGTGCGCGGGGAGTAGCTACCCGAACGGCAGGTCGGACACCACCGCCGTTCCCTCGCCCACCTGAACGACCTTCCCCGGCTCCCACGCCACCTTACGCAGCAGCACCAGCGCGCGCGCAAACCCGTCCTCTTGAACCCCTGAGAGCACGGTGCCCACGACATCCTCGCCGATCTTGACCTCTGTGCCGGGCCCGAGCTGCCCCGCCGAGGTCAGGCCCCACACCTGCTTGTTCACCTGCCCCATCACGTCGATGCGGTTGATGACCTCCTGCCCGAGGTAACAACCCTTCTCAAAGTTGCACATTCTCGGGACGACGCGCATCTCGTGGGGCAGCGCGCGCTCGCCCATGTCCACCGGCCAGCGGACCAGGCCGGCTTCGATGCGGAGGCGTTCCAACGTCGCCGGGGCGCACAGCGGCAGGCCCAAACGCGCGACCATCTCCTCGGCGTCGACGTTGGGCACGCAGACGTCGAAGCCACCGGCCACGCTCCGAGCCCGGCGGGTGACCGTCGCCCGGGTCAGGTCCCCGTCGATGGCCAGCACGTCGCCCTCCGTCGCAGGCACCGGCAAGGAGGCCGCTTCGAGCACGGCGGCGGCCCCCGGCCCTTGGACCGTGTACACCCGAAAATCCTCGGAGACATCGGTCAGCTCGACATCGTCGAAGATGATGTACTTCTCGTAGCGCGCCAGGAATTGCGCGACGGTGACGCCTTCGAGGGTCACCCGGAAGGTGCCGCCGACCTCCGGGGCGTCGCCCAAACACGCGAGGTCGAGCAGCCCCTGGATCCGGGCCTTCTCGTCCACCATCGCGTTCTGGTTCATCCGCCCGACGGGCAGGTTGCGCACGTTGTTCGTGAACATCCCGTTGCAGAAGCGCCGCGCGTCCGGCCCCACGAACGTGAGGATGCCTTCCGGGCCGAGGAACAGGCCCGCGTCCGCACGCACCTGGGCGACTTCGGCGAAGAGCGCTTGGGCGCTGAGGTCTCCCACGCTTACGACTCCCCGTCGCGCTTCGGAAGCGGTGGGGGCAAGTGAGCTTCCCCGGGCGAGATCGTCGGCTGGGGTGCGAGCATCCGGGGCCGCGGCGGGCCGCCTGGGTTCAACGTGATCGTGCCCGGAGGGGGCGCAGGGGGAGGGGGCAGCGGGGGCAACTCGGGCACCTTGCCCCTCTCTAGGATCGTGGTGGCACCTGGAATTTCACCGCCCACATCGATGCCGACAGTCGCGCTGTCCGGGCTGCCGGGTGGCGGCAGCGAAGCACGACCGGGCGGCAGCGAAGCCTTCGGGGCGCTCCCTGGGGCGAGCGAGGCCCTGCCAGGCGCCGGGGGCAACGCGCCTGGGGTCAGTGAGGCTTTGCCAGGGGGCGGCGGGGGTGGGGCGGGGAACGGCGAGCCGGCGGGCCGTTCGCTTCGCTGCGTCAGCTCGTACTCCAGCATGGTGAGGCTCGCCTTGGTCTGAGCGCCGGAGGCGGGTGCGGGGGGCAGGCCCTCGATGTCGTCCGGGTCGGCCTTCTTGCCGCGGAACAGGAACGCTGCAATCACGATCAGGAGCACGAAGAAGGCGAGGCAACAGCACGCCGATCCGACGAGGGGTGCGAGGCTGGCGATGGTCGACATCGGATCTCCGGGGCCGTGGGAATAACCCCGGCTTGGCCGACCCGACGGAATCCAAGTCCCTCGAAAGGGAGCCCCTCCCGATCGTTGGGATCCATCGAACGGGAGGCCCCCCCGATCGTTGGGATCCATCGAACGGGAGGCCCTCCCGATCGTTGGGATCCATCGAAAGGGAGGCCCCCCCGATCTTTCGGGTGGCGTGTCGGGAGGGCCGCCGAGATAGCCCTGGCCGTTCTGGAGGTCCCTTGCCGCTGCCCCTCGCTCCCGTCGCTGACCTGCTCGGCCCGCTCAAGGGCGTAGCGGGCCCGGTCCTGCCGGGGGTCTACCTGGTCCTCGGTATCTGCTCGCTGGGGTGGGGTGCGGGAGTGTGGCGCTGGGTGCGCATCGCCTCAGGGATCTTCTTCGGGGTCGCGCTCGGCGTGCAGCTCGGCGTGGCGATGAAAGATCCGCAGATGGGGCTGTTCGCCGGGGCGGTGTTTGCGGTGGGCGCTGCCGTGGTCTTTTACCTCGTCGAGCGTGCTGCCATCGCGGTCCTCGGGGGGGCGGTGGCGGGGCTCTTGGCGTCTGTCATCTGGCCGCTCGCACAGCACGGGCAGGCAGCCACGCCGGTGGTGCTGGGGGGCGCGGGGCTCGTGGGGACACTGCTCGGCGCGTTCTTGCACCAGCCCGCGATCAAAGGCGTGACGGCGATGTTCGGGGCGTTCCTGGTGACACAGGCTTTCGGGTACGGCGACCGGGCGGAGGTGATCCTTGGGTTGGGCGCCGCCGGTTGGGCGTGGCAGATGTGGGGGAAGGGGGGAACGGCGGGCACAGAGCCAAAGGCAAAGAAGAAGGCGAAGAGTTGAAAACCTGGCTGGTGACCGGCGCGACCGGGTTCGTCGGGGCGAACCTCGTGCGGGTGATGTTGGGGCGGGGGGACAGGGTCAAGTGCCTTGTGCGAAAAGCCAACCGATGCGTCGAAGGCCTCGATGTGGAGCTTATCAGCACGGGGTTCGAGGACACGGCGGGGCTCACCTCCGCGGCGCGTGGCACGGACGGGGTGCTGCACGTCGCAGGGACGTTCGACCCGGGCCCAAAGGGCGAGGCCCTGATGCGTCAGATCCACGTGGATGCCGCCGCCAGCTTGCTCAGCGCCGCGCAGGCCGCCGATGTCCCGTTCCTCTACTGCTCGTCCAGCATCACGCTCGGGTACGGGCCGATCGACGCGCCAGGGGATGAAGACACGCCGCTCAACCCCGACGCGCTCTACGGCACGCGAGGGCCACTACGGGCGTACTACGAGACGAAATTGGCGGGTGAACGGCTCACGGGGGCGGGGGGGGGCGTGATCGTGAACCCCGACTTTGTGCTGGGCCCCTGGGACGTGAAGCCGACCAGCGGGCAATCGCTGCTCACGCTCGCCAAGCATCCGCTCCCGTTCTACCCCCGGGGGGGCAAGTGCTTCATCGACGCCGAGGACACGGCCTGGGGTCACATCCACGCTGTAGAGCGAGGCCGCCCTGGCCAACGCTACCTGCTCGGGAACCACAATCTCAGCTACCGCGACTTCTTGCACATGGCCGCGGGAATTCTCGGCCGACGCCCACCGCAGCTCCCCGTCCCGGACCTTGCGATCGGCGCGATCGGCCGTGCCGGGACGATGCTCCAACGTCTGGATCCCCACCGCTTCGCGGGGCTCGACCCCGCCCTGCTCCGAGCGATGCGCGAGGGCCGATACCGCTCCGGGGCCAAGGCTCGGGCCGAGCTCCAGGTGCCGGTGACCCCGATGGAGACGACGATCCGGAGGACTCTGGCTTGGTTTCGGGGGGAGGGGTATTTGTGACTCTCCCGCCCCCTATGCCCCCGCCCCACCCTCGCCATCGCCCGCATCCTCCGCATCCTCCTCCTCCAGAGGCCCGTCCACCAGCTCCTCGGCATCCTCCACGACCGGCGTGACCTCCTCGCCCTCTTCGCTGTCCGCATCGGCGCGGGTGATGGCCACGACGCGCTCACCCTCGTCGAGCCGCATGAGGCGCACACCTTGGGAGCCCCGGCCCGTCTCGCGTACCTCGTTCACGTGCAGGCGGATGAGCCGGCCTGTGTCGGTGATCAGCAAGAGCTGGTCGGTCTCTTCGACCACGACGGCGCCGACCACCGGGCCATTGCGCTCGTTGACGAGGATGTCACGGACACCCATCGTCGGGCGCCCCTTGCAACTGTACTTGGAGATGTCCGTGCGCTTGCCATAGCCGCGCTCGGTGACGGTCAGCAGGCGACCCTCCCCGCGCGGTACGACGACGTCCACGACGTGGTCGCCCTCGATCTTGAACTTGAGGCCGCGAACGCCGCGTGCGACGCGACCGACGGGGCGCACATCGTCCCCGGCGAACCGGGCGGCCCGGCCTTCGCGGGTGATGAGCAGGATGTCGTCGTCGCGCTGGGTGAGGATCACGGTCAGGAGCTCGTCGCCATCGACGATATCGACGGCGTTCAGGCCGTTGGCACGCGCGTTGGCGTAGTCCTCCAGCTCGGTGCGCTTGACCATGCCGCGCTTGCTCACGAACAAGAGATCCGCGCCGTCCTTGAAGCCCGGGATGGGCAGCACCCGCGCCGGCTTTTCGCCCTCGGGCATGTTCACCAAGTTCGCGAGGTTCCGCCCCTTGCCGGTGGCCGTACCCTCGGGGACCTCGATGACCCCGAGCTGGTAGAGCCGCCCGAGGTTCGTGAAGATCAGCAGCTTGCCGTGGGTGTTCGCGATCATCAGATCGCGCACAAAGTCCTGGTCCCGCGTGGCCATCCCGCGCTTGCCCGTGCCGCCGCGACGCTGCGCGCGGTACTCGGTCATCGACGTACGCTTGATGTAGTTGGAGTTGGACAGCGTGACTGCTTGATCCTCCTCGGCGACGAGATCCAAGAGCGACACATCCCCGACCCGGTCCACGATCTGCGTACGGCGCGGATCCCCAAGGCGGTCCCGGACCGCGATCAGCTCCGACGTGATGACGCCCAACAACACGGCCTCGCTCCCAAGGATGCTCTTGAGGTAGGCGATGTCCTGGAGCAAGGTCGCGTATTCCTCCTCGATCTTGTCGCGCTCCATGCCCGTGAGGCGTTGGAGCCGCATGTCCAGGATGGCCTGGGCCTGGACCTGGGAGAACGAGAACCGGGCGATCAGCCCTTCGCGGGCGGCGTCCACGGTGCGGTTGGCCCGGATGATCGCGATCACTTCGTCGATGTGATCCAGCGCGAGGCGGAAGCCCTCGAGGATGTGGGCGCGGTCAAGCGCCTTCCGGAGCCGGTAGCGCGTGCGCCGAAGGATGATCTCCCGGCGATGTGCCAGGTAGAATTCCAACATCTCCTTCAGCGTCAACACCCGCGGGCGCTGCTGCACGATCGACAGCAGGATCACGCCGAAGGTGTTCTGCATCTGCGTGTGCTTCCACAGGTGGTTCAGCACCACCTCGCGCACCGCATCGTGCTTGAGTTCGATCACCACGCGCATTCCGTGGCGATCCGACTCGTCGCGCAGCGTGTAGATCCCCTCGATCTTCTTCTCCCGCACCAGTGCGGCGATGTCCTCTTGCAACCTCGCCTTGTTCACCTGGTAGGGCAATTCGGTGATGATGATGGCTTCGCGGTTGTGGACCTCTTCGAACTCCACCTTCGCGCGGGTGACGATGCGCCCGCGGCCAGTGCTGTAGGCCTCGAAGATGCCGTCCCGCCCCTGAATGATGCCGCCCGTCGGGAAGTCCGGGCCGGGGATGATCTTCATCAGCTCAGGCACGGTGATCGCGCGGTTGTCCACGAACGCGAGCAGTCCGTTGATGATCTCGACGAGGTTGTGCGGCGGGATTTTCGTGGCCATGCCGACCGCGATGCCCTCCGCGCCGTTGACGAGCAGGTTCGGGTAGGCCGCCGGCAGCACCTCAGGCTCTTCGGTCTGCCCGTCGAAGTTCGGCTGGAAGTTGACCGTCTCCTCGTCGATGTCGCCCAACAGCTCCTCGGCCGCCTTGGTCATCCGGCACTCGGTGTACCGGTAGGCAGCCGCATTGTCCCCGTCCACACTCCCGAAGTTGCCCTGCCCATCGACCAGCAGGTACCGCATGTTCCACGGCTGGGCCATGCGCACCAGCGCGTCGTAGACCGAGGCATCCCCGTGCGGGTGGTATTTCTTGAGCACTTCGCCGACGACGCCCGCGCACTTGGAGTAGCGCCGGTTGGACGCGAGACCTTCGCGCATCATCGCGTAGAGCACCCGGCGATGGACCGGCTTCAGCCCGTCTCGAACGTCTGGCAGCGCGCGCCCGACGATGACGGACATCGAGTAGTCCAGGTATGACGAGCGTAGCTCCTGATCGATGCCGATCGGGGTCACACTTTTCGCGAAGTCAAAGTCAGCCATAGCAAGGTCCGCAGGGAGGGCGCGGTCTATCCCGGGGAGGGGGTCTTGACGACGCCTCTCGCTGTCGGCAGGGTTGACGAGTCGAGGGCTGGTGGCGGCGGGGAGTTCGATCCTACGGGGAGCCATCCGCCGCCGAGTACGGCGGCACCTTCTCCCGGAGGGAGAAGCGTAGGACCCAGTTTGGGACTCCGGACGATGGGACTACCCTTCTCCCGCTCCGCCTCATCTGGGTACACAGTTGACAAGTCGAGGGATGGGCGCTGGGGACACCGATTTCACGGGGAGCCCTCATCCGCCGCCGAGTACGGCGGCACCTTCTCCCGGAGGGAGAAGGGTAGGACCCAGTTTGGGACTCCGGACGATGGGACTACTCAGCACGCGCAGCCCCCGCCCGCGCTCGCTCAGGTAGGACCCAGTTTGGGACTCCGG
>CANKNP010000245.1 GCA_947483545.1 Deltaproteobacteria bacterium
CTTTGGCGGGAGCGTCGCTGGGCTGCGCCTCTGCGAGAAGGGCTACCGGGTCCTCATGGTCGAGAAGGGCCGTCGGTTCGCCGCCGCGGACTTCCCAAAGACCAACTGGAACCTGCCCCGTTGGCTGTGGATGCCCGCGCTGAACTTCCGCGGCATCTTCCAGATGACGTTCCTGCCGCACATCACCGTGTTCTCCGGGGTCGGCGTGGGCGGTGGCTCGCTGGTCTACGCCAACACGCTGCCGGTCCCAAAGCCCGCGTTCTTCGCCTCCGGCTCCTGGGCCGGGCTCGCACCCTGGCAGGAGGAGCTCGCCGCCCACTACACGACCGCGAAGCGCATGTTGGGCACCACCCGATTCCCGGGCGTGACCGAGGGCGACAAGATCCTCAAAGCCATCGCCGTGGACATGGGGCGCGCCGAGCACTTCGAGCCCACCGAGGTCGCCGTGTATTTTGGCGAGCCCAACAAGACCGTGCCCGACCCCTATTTTGAGGGAAAAGGCCCCGACCGTACCGGCTGCAATCACTGCGGTGGCTGCATGACCGGCTGCCGGTTTGGCGCGAAGAATACCCTGGACAAGAATTACCTCTGGCTCGCTGAGAAGCTTGGGCTCACGATCCTCGCCGATACGGAGGTGACCGCCGTTCGTCCGCTCGCGGAGGGCGGCTACACGCTTGAAGCGGAGACCGCGACCGGTTGGTTCGGCCGGACACCCCACACTTGGACGGCCGATCGCGTCGTGCTGGCGGGGGGTGTGATGGGCACGGTAGATCTGCTGCTGAGGATGAAGGCCGATCCCACGGGGCTCCCCAAGCTCTCGCGACGCACAGGCGAGTTCATCCGCACCAATTCGGAGAGCCTGATCGGGATCACCAGCGAGCGAAGGGACGTCGATTTTTCGACCGGCGTCGCGATCACCTCCATCTTCCACACCGATGACCACTCCCACGTCGAGCCCGTCCGCTACGCCCGTGGTTCCGGCTTTTTTCGCCTGTTGATGGCCCCGCACGCCACCGGCTCCGGCCCGGTCGCGCGCATCCTCGGCACCCTCGCGCAGGCGATCCGTCACCCCCTCGCGCTGCTCAAGGCCTATTTCGTCCCCGATTGGGCGCGGTATACCCAAATCCTGCTGTACATGCGCACGCTCGACGGCACGCTCACGTTCCGCCGCGCCCGAACCCCCCTGACCGGCTTTCGCGAGGGCTTGACCTCAGGGCTGGCCGACGCAAAGGCGCCTGAAGCCTTCATCCCCGAGGCGACCGACATCGCGCAGCGGTTCGCCAAAAAGGTGGACGGCACCCCCGTGAGCCTGCTCAGCGAGACGGTCCTCGGGATCCCCTCCACCGCGCACATCCTCGGGGGTGCGTGTATCGGACGCACCGATCAGGACGGCGTGATCGACGCGAACCAACAGGTCCACAACTATCCTGGCCTGTATGTTTGCGACGGCTCCGCGATGTCCGCAAACCCCGGCGTCAACCCCTCGCTCTCCATCACCGCCATGGCCGAGCGCGCCATGAGCTTCATCGCCCCGAGGTCTCCATGATTGTCACCCTCCTGAGCCTCGCCCTCGCCGCACCCGCCGGCTACACGGTCAACGTCGCCGACTCCGATGGCTGCGAGATCTCCCTCGGTCCCGTCATGTCCGACGGCGTCACGCCCGTCCACGCGGATTGCTACTGGGCGGATGTGACCATCGACAAGTTCCGGTCGGTCATGGGCGATCCAATCAAGCACGCTGCCGTATTCACCGTGATTGTCACCAGCGAAGTTCGCCGCACGGAAGGCTCCAAGAAGCTCGTCTACCAGCTCCAACGCAGCAAGGGAATTTCGGACCGCGAGGTGATGTTGTGGATGTCCAATACCACCGAGTCCGGCGCGGACCGGTACGGTTGGACCACCGCGGGGTCGGAGGCCCTCACACTCATCGACGGCAACGTGCGCGTCGCCCGCTCGGACGGCTATTGGCAGGCGATCGCCGATTCTCGCGGCGGCGTGAAGGTCAGCCATCAGTTGGAGTATTCCGCGGGCGGGAGCGTCCCGGGGTTCTTGGTGAGGTGGTTCCAGACCTCTGGCGTGCAGACGAACCTCGCGGAGGTTCACGCGGCGACGAGGTAGGGCGGCCTTGGAGCCATCGGGCGGCTCCGACATCCGTCGTGCTGCCATCGTCCCCGCTGCCACACCTGACCCGCGAGACCGGGGTACACTCCCCCCATGCTCGCCGTCGCCTCCGTACCCAGGGCGGCCTTGGAGCGATCGGGCGGGCGTCGTCATCGCGGTGAGACGGCCGTGCAGATCGGGCGGCCAGGGTGCCTGACGTTGGATCCGCGTACGGGCGGCCCCCTGTGAGGCCGGGCAACACTGCCGGTAGTGCGGAACTGAAACCGCTCCGGCCGCCCGGGGTCAACGCCACGCAGAGGGGAAGCTAAGGAACGCAGGAAGGAAGGAGGCGGGGAAGGAAGGCAAATAGACGGCGCTTGGACTGATCGAACCGCCCAACAGCAGCGGGTTCACCGTCCCCTTCCTTCCTTCCCTTCTTCCTGCTTTCGTGAGCCTCCCCCCGCGGCGCACGATTCTTGCCCAGCCTCCGTGGCCGCCCTGGTAACCACGCCGCGGGGGCCGGCCCTTACGAATGCGTTCGAATCGGCGTGTCGGCCCCGTTCGCCCGAGCGTCGAGATCGGGCGAACGGGAATCTCTACAAGCACCCCTCCAGTCGCCACACCACCGAATCGTCCGCCGTCGAGCAATCGCTCTCCACCCTTCCTCCCCGTGTCCTCTACGGGGGCTCCGTGGTTGCCGCCTTTCGGACAGAGGTGGGTACCCTCGCGACGAGGGTGGGTACTACTGTCCGCCCACCGGACACAGGTGGGTACCCTGACCGCGAGGGTGGGTACTACTGCCCGCCCACCGGACACAGGTGGGTACCCTGACTGCGAGGGTGGGTACTACTGCCCGCCCACCGGACACAGGTGGGTACCCTGGCCGCGAGGGTGGGTGCCTCTGTCCGGCGGGAACCCGTCCCGCGAGGGCGCGGGCCGGTCGAACGCCCGAAGCCGGGGTGCTGCGGACTCCAACCGCGCGCTTTCCGCCGCCAGCCAATGTGAAGCGGCGTTCTGCGGCCCAGGGCGCACCTGCGGCCGCGGGGAGCGAGCCGCCCCCCAATCCAACCATCCCAGGATGGCCTGGCGAACGCCGAAGCGTTCGGACGGTTACGCAGCGGAATGCTGCAGCTTCTGCTCGCGGTGCCTCTCGCGCACGCCGACCCCTACCCCTGGCCCTTGGAAGTGCGGGCGGACGAGCAGATCCCTGTCAGCTTCTACGTGTTCGATGGCGACAGTTGCGTGTGGGGTCAATACTCGAATTGCTCCGTGCGCGACGCCTGCAACGAGCCACTGGGACGGGTGAAGATCGAGCTGTTTCCAGCGGGGGTGGAGTCCCTTGGGGATGCGCCGTTGCTGTACGCACGAGCTACCGACGCGGATGGGAACGTGGAATTTCCAGAGCTCACCCCCGGTACCTACCGGTGGCGAGCGTGGCTCCCAGGTCGGTACCGCATGGAGGGCGAACTCACGGTCGGGCCCGTGCCGCCCACAGAGCCGCTCGCCGACGGCTGGTTCCTGTACGAAGGCGTGCCCAGGCGGGCGTTCATGTCAGGGGACGACATCGTGTACCTGATGCCATGTCGGAGCTGCGACCCCGGGACCGTCGCCCTCGTGGGCCTCAGCCTCGCCCAGGTGGACGACGGCATGGCCTCGCAGGGCGCAGTCTACGGCTCGCAGGAGCTCTGGCTCTTCCGGTGATCCGCGGGCCCCTTGCCCCCCTCGCCCCACCCCTATAGACGCCGCCCCTCCCCGGTACCCCCGTGCTCGGACTCTCGCGCCTCCCTGCACTCCTCGGCCTCTCCGGTCTGATCGGATGCGTGCCAACGGCCCTCGACGGCGGGGACGCCGACATCAGCGGCAAGGCCGTCCGCATGACGTTCCTGCACACCTCCGACATCCACGCGCGCACGTTCCCGTACGATTTCGACCCCTCGTTCACCGACAACGGCCTCGGCCTCGAGGACGAGACCGGACCCTACGGCGGGCTCGCGCGCATCGCGACGATCGTGAAACAGGAGCGCGCCAAGGCGGGCCGGGTGCTTCACCTCGACTCGGGCGACAGCTTTCAGGGCTCGGTCACCTTCAACTATTTTGATGGGGAGGCCGAATTTCGCGCCCTCTCGGCGATGGGCCTCGACGGCGCGGTCATCGCGAACCACGAGTTCGACGACGGCGCGAACAACCTCGCCGAGCAGGCGATCACCTGGGCGACGTTCGATCTACTGGCCTCGAACTACCAGTTCGAGGACGCGACCGACCCCTGGGCCAGCCAGCTCGGCCTGATCGCAAAGCCCACCTCGATGTATGATTTGGACGGCTTCCGCGTCGGCGTGATCGGCATGGCCAACTTCTCGTCGCTCAATTCCATCGACGAGGAGAACAACTCGCTGGGGTTGAAGACCATCGACGAGGGAGACGTCATCCCGCACTATTCCGCGCTGCTCAAGGCTCAGGGCGCCGACATCATCGTGCTGCTGAGCCACATGGGGATCGACGAAGACCGCTACCTGGCCGAGACGTACCCGGAGATCGATTTGATCCTCGGCGGCCATAACCACGTGGCGCTGAACCCCCCGATCGTCGTGACCAACGCGGTCACCGGAAAGCGCATCCCGCTGGTTGATTCGGGCGCGTTCTCCAAGTTTGTGGGTCGGCTCGACATCGTGGTGCAGGACGGCGCCATCCTGTCGCACAAGTACGAGCTGTTCCCCATCGACGCCAGCGTTCCCGAGGATGCCGACGTGGCCGCGTTGTTGAGCGATTACCAGGACATCCTCGACGACGAGCTGAACACCGACCAGATCCTGGGCTACGCGGAGGAGCAGCTGAACCGGTACGGGTCCACGGGCGGGGATTCGATGCTCGGCAATTTCACCTCGGAGGCGATGCGCGCGTTCCCGGGGGTGGAGACCGAGATCGCGCTGACCAATACCCTGGGAATCCGGTCCGATATCCCCGCCGGGGACATCACCATCGACACGCTGTTCAATACCATGCCCTTCGACAACACCATCACGACGATGTTCTTGAGCGGTCGAGAGATCCAGGAGACGCTGGATTTTGCCACCGCACGGTCGAGCGAGCGCGGGTGTCAGTCCCAGATCCAGGTGGCGGGCATCGGGTTCACCATGGACTGCAACGCCCAGGTCGCGACCGACATCCTCATCAACGGCGTGCCGCTGGAAGAGAACGGGGTCTACGAGATGGCGACGAACAACTACATCGCGCACGGCGGTTCGGGCTTCGAAGTGCTGCAGCGAAATACCACGCAGGTGGACACGGGGATCTCGATTCGGGACGTGGTGCGAAACGAGATCATTCAGCGAGCCACGTTGCCGCAGCCTGGTATTTGCGTTGAAGATGGACGGATCAATGCGGTGTATTAGCCTCCTCCTCCTCCCCCTCGCCGCCTGCACCCCCGGCACCCGCGAGCGCATCGAGCCGAGCTTCATCAGCGTCGCGATCACGTCGGGTTCCACGGGCACCGCCGAGGAGCCCCAGGCGTTCAACAGCGAGCCGGTCAGCTACGGGATCACCGTCTCGACCTCCGACGTGAACGGGGCCGCGTATGCGTTCAACGGCGACCTGAACCTGACCGTTCGTCCGGGCAAGTTCAGCGAGGATCCCATCATCACGCTCTCCGACGGCACCTGGTCGGGGAACGTCTCGTTTGAGGACGGCTTCGGGCCGACCCGGATCTGGGCGACCGACGAAGGCGACCGCGACGAGGATTCCACCCGCGTGCCGAGCTTCGCCGCTGGGGTCTCGGAAGCGATCTATTTTGCCTACCCGACCATCTCCGAGATGCAGGCGACCGACGACCCCGAGACCAACCAGCTCGCGAACGAGTTTGCGGAGCTTCGGGTCAGCGATCGCGAGGTCATCGTGATCGCCCGGGATCCGGCGGGGTTCTGGGCGCAAGACATCGCGGACGACGTGGGCACCGGAAATTCGGTGTTTGTCTACACCTTCAATCGCCCGGACGACGAGTATGAGGTCGGCGCCCAGCTCACCCAACTGAACGGGATCAACCAGGAATACCTGGCCTCCACGCAGCTCTCCTACCCCACGCTGGGCGTGACGGGGGCCATCTACGACGCCCCGGCGGCCGTGGAGCTGACCACCTGCGACGAGGCGGAGCTGGAGCTGCTGGAAGCCTCTCGCGTGGTCGTGACCGGCGGGGTCGTCCCCGACACGTTCACGCCCGAGAGCGAGGATTACCTCGATTATGAGACCTACGGTCAGTGGCCGCTTGCGTACGGCGACTGCACCGTCTACGTCGAGAGCGGCTCGACCGCCCAAGATTTTCTGCCGACCGAATATGTCGGACAGACCCTTGGCAGCGTCTCCGGAATGCTCAAGCAAATCTATTCCAAGTGGGTGATGGTGATCGTGGACGAGGCGGACATCGCCGCGGGCCCGACCCCACCGCCCCAAACATCCCAAGGCCGCCCAGCCCGGGCCGCCCGCCCTCCGGAGTCCCGATGATCGCCCTTTTCCTCTCCCTCTGGGCGCCCTCCGCCTTCGCCGGGGACTTCATGGACGTGTGGGTCACCACCGCGTTCGAGGACACCAACGCGTTCGCGGGCCCCGAGGACGACGACGCCGCGCCCAACTTCGTCATGCGCGGGAACTCCACGTTCTTCGAGAACTACGAGAGCCGGTACAGCGACGACATCTCGCAGTCCTACCTCGTGCTCTACCGCAAGGACGAGGGCTTCAACCCCCACATCTTCACCGAAGCCGCGATGGTGTTGCGTTTTGCGCCCTACATCGACGGCGACAGCTCCAAGCCCGGCGTGAACATCGCCGACGACGGTAGCTACGTCCGCATCGGCTACAAGTTCGGCGAGCGCGAGGACCACAACCTGTCGCTCACCGGCTACGCCGTGGACGCCAACCGATTTCGCCTCGGCTACAGCTACGATTTGACCTGGGGCGGCCGGACCACGTTCGTGTTCGATCCCATCGCCGCGCCCGGCGCCCGGCTGCAGTACCAGAACGGCAGCTTCTACGCCTTCGCCGGTCTGAAGACCGCGATCGGCCAGTTCAATACGGACGACAGCGAATACACCCCGAGCCAGGCGTACTACGGCTCGCTTTACGGTTTGGGCGGCGAGCTGGGCAAGCACCTCCGCGTCGAAGGCGGCTTCGGCAGCTTTCAGCAGGGCCAGTTGGAGAGCGTGACCGACACCTCCAGCCCGCTCTACCATACGATGATCAACGCCATCGGCGGCTGCGGCCAGATCAGTCTGCGTACGACCGAAAACCTGGAGTTCATCACCTCGAATGAGCTGAAGCTGTACCGGAACACCCCGGACTTTGTGAAGGACACCTACATTTCGCATCGCCAGCTTGACGGGTTTGGCGTGCTGATCCAGACCGAGGCCAACGTGCTGGCGCACAACTTGCTGGATCCCGCCAACACAGGGTCGAGCCTTGTAGAGACCGCCGTCGCCGGCGACCTGCAGGCCCTTGCCGTTGCGGGAAGCACGGAGTTGGGCGTGGACCTGGTGTACAAGGATCTGGCGTTCATCGTGTTCAACGTGCCCGGCATCACCAGCCAGGTCGGCATCCCGGACACCATGCAGACCTCGCCCCAGATGTACGCGCGCGGAAAGATCTCGCACTATTTCGAGAAGGCGCATGTCACCCCGTCCCTCGGTTTCGGGTACATGAAGCCGGCCAGTTACAATACCGGCGACGCCTGGTACGTGCAATACGACGCCGGCACGGTTCGGCACGTGCCGGACGGACAGACCCCCGCCGATATTCTGTCCAGCGTGCTTGGCGTTCAGTGGGACGTGTCCAGGAGTGTCGTCGGCGTTGGCGAGGTCTTGTACACCTTGGACAACAACGAGTCGGTGTCCGTCTCCGAGGACGGCGCGAATACCTACGCCTCCGCGGACCCGCTGGTGCGGAATCGGATCGGGTTCAACATCTTGATGCGGGCGAGGTTCTAGCAGCCTTCGGGGAAATGTGGTTAGCGGCATTTGACCTCCCTCCCCAGCGGCGGATTTCGGGGGTTCTCCCCTTCTCCCGCTTGCGGGAGAAGGTGCCCGTGTACTCGCGGGCGGA
>CANKNP010000246.1 GCA_947483545.1 Deltaproteobacteria bacterium
CAGCACCCATCTCCTCGAGCAGGTCCCAGATCTTGGGCAAGGGCTTGCCGTCAGAGCCGGTCTGGTGCGAGCGGAACCAGAGGTGCTCGACCAGATGGGCGATGCCCTCTTTGCCGGGGGGATCGGCTGTGGAGCCGCGATCATAGACGGTGGTCACCGACACGATCGGCTGAGTGTGGTCCTCCTGGAAGACGATGCGCATGCCGGAAGGAAACTTGAAGTCCACAAGTTGCGGATCGGCCGGCTTCAGCGAGAGCTGCATGGGCGCCTTCGGGACGTTGTCGGCGAGGGCCACCAGCGGAAGGCCGACGAGGCCGATACCGAACAATGCAAGGAGAGACGAGGACTTCATGGGGGCTCCAGCGCGGCCAGGGGATAGCAAACGCGCGGCTGATAACCCGCGCGGTGGGAAAAGGCGTCCGAGCGTACGCGAACAGGGCGCGACCGGCTATCTTGTGGTTGTGAACTCCCTGTCACCAAAGTGGCGTCGTTGGCTCCCCTGGGGTCTGGCCCTGGCGTTGAGCGTTGCTGGGGGGGTTGCTTGGTACCTGCACCACGCGGAGCAGCAAGCCCTGGCGGATCGCGCGATGTCAGAGATCCCGAAGGAAGAGTACGAGCAGTGGATGCAGGAGCTGGGGTACACGGACTAGCGTGCGTAGTGGGCCTTTCACGCTCCTGGTCTTCCTCGTCTTTGCGATGATGCTGGGCGCGCAGTTGGCCCTGGCCCGCGGCTGGGCGACCCTGCCTGGGGCGAAGGTGGCCGCGGCGCCGAGCGAGGCGATGGCGGTGCCGCCCAAGCCGCTGGGGCAGCGACCCGAGGTCGCGCCCGAGGGCGAGGGAGACGGCGCGATGCGGCTCTCCTTCGAGGGGTGCAAAGCCATGGCCAAAGAGGTGCAGGACGTGTGTTGGCAGGCCCTGGCCCGACAGCAGGCCGAAGTCGATGCGCTCGGGGCCTTGGACGTGTGCGTCCACATCGTGGATCGGGAGCTTGGGCTCGAGTGTGTGGATGACGTGGCCGAGGCCATCACCCTGCGCGATCGTGGCCACGCCGAGCAGATCTGCGGGGGCGTCACCGATCGCAAATGGCGCGGGCAGTGTTGGTTCGGGGTGGGGCTCGCCTGGGCCGAGACCGACGCGGCCTACGCGCTCTCGCGGTGCGCCAAGGCCGAGGCGTTCGAGCGGTTCTGCCGGCACGACGTGGTCGGCGAGGTCAGCCTTGTAGACGTGGACGCCGGGGTGGCGTTCTGCGCCGCGGAGGAGGCGAACCCCGCGAACGACGAGCTCACCCGCAAGACGTGCTGGCACGGCATCTCGAAGTACCTCGCCCGTCGGAGCATCCGCGAGGCGGCGCTCTCCTGCGGCCGGGCGACCGAAGGCTGGCGGGGCACCTGCTTTCACGGTCTCGGTTGGGGGGCCGCGGAACGGGATGTCGAGGACACGCTCTCCACCTGCCCCCGCTACGGCGCCTACGCCGACTACTGCACCCAAGGGGTCGCCCACCAGCTCAAGCGCTCCGATCCGACCCGGGCCCTCGCCCTCTGCGAGGCCCTCCAGACCGACACGATCCGCACGCGTTGCGTCGATTTCGTGAGCCGGTGATCCCCTTCGTCACCCAGGTTCTTGCGCTCCTCGGCGGCCTCCTGCTCTCCGCGGTCTGGCCGCGAGACCCCCGCCCCCTGTTGGACCGCGACTCGGTCATCAACCTCGCCACAGGCGCGATGCTGTTCGCGCTAAGGCTCCTGATCAGCCTCACGGGCATCTACACCCTCCGCGTGGGGCTGCTCTCCACGTCCTGGTTGACCTCGCCCCCCCTCCAGCTCCTCTTCGCCTTTGTGCTCCTCGACCTCGTCCGCTACTGGCTGCACCGCATGCACCATCGCGTGCCGTTCTTCTGGTGGTTCCACCGGGTTCACCACTCCGCGCGCACCTTGGACAGCACGACTGGCTTCCGCATGCACGCGGTGGATTTTGTGCAGCTCTCTGTCGTTCCCGTGCTGCTCTTCGGCATCCTCCTCGACACGACCGCGTGGCCCGCTTGGGTCCTGCCCGTCAGCCTTGTGCCCGGGATCGTCGCCGACGCGCTGGAGCACAGCAACTCCCGGTTTGCACCCCGTCCTGCTTGGCTTCGGTACGTGTTCAACAACCCACTGTTCCACTCCTGGCACCATGTCCGGCACGCCGATCTCTGCGATGGGAACTACGCGAACGCGCTGCCGGTCTGGGATCTGATCTTCCGGTCGGACGTCTCTCAGGATGTGCCACCACCGGAGTACGGCCTCGTCCCCAAGAAGGACCTTCGGCCGGATTTCCTGGGCTTGCATCTGCTCCGGCCGCCGGATCCTCCGTGACACCCTTGAGATGGGGGGCTCGTCCGCGCGGGTGCTCAAGCGCACCCGAGCCGAGGGCCGGTTTCGGAGGGTACTCCCGACAAAAGGGGCCACGCGCTCGTCGTCGAGCGCATCTCGGCTCGCGGGGGGCACGGCGGGCGCACCGGAGGCGCGAAGAGCGCTGCCCGCCACAAAGCAGGGCGGGTTCGGAGCCCAGCTCTGGCGAGAAAATTCACGCCAAGGACGCTCGTTGAAGCTCGCTGCCGTTCTGCTGCTCACCGTGGTGGGCCTGGCCGCCGTGCTCTGGGGCATCGATCTGCACGTTGTTCAGGAGAGCTTGTCGGCGTTTCACTGGGGGAGCTTCCTCGTCGCCTGGGCCTGCTACTGGTGCACGCAGGTGTTTCGGTGTTGGCGTCAACAAGCCCTGCTCGCACGACCGGTCGGCTTCTGGCGCCTGATGAGCATCACCAGCCTCGGGTTCCTCGCGATCAACGTCATCCCCTTGCGCATGGGCGAGCTGGTCCGCCCGACGCTGCTCACCGACGAAGGCGTGCCCTTGGGCGAGGGCATGGCCGCCATCTTCATGGAGCGGCTGGCCGATGTGCTGATGCTCTTGTGTTTTCTGCTCTCGATCGGCTTCATGGTGGAGCTACCGCCCGGCGGCATTGTCGTCGGTGGGACCGACGTTGTGCTCGCTGGCCAGCGGATCTTCGGGGTCACGGTGGCCGGCGGTGCGGTCGTGCTGGCGCTGCTCACCTGGCTCGGGGAACGGGGGCTCGTGTACACCGACCGCCTGCCTGCTGGCCAGCTTGTACGCCGCTTTGTAGAGGGTGTTCGCCAGTTGGTGACCGACCCGCTGCGGATGGCGAAGGTAATGGGGCTGACCCTGATGATTTGGGTGGTCACGCTGATCGCGGTGTGGGCCACCCTGGCCTCTTTGCCCGGACTCCCGCACGGCCCTGGCGACGTCGTGTTCGTCTGGACCCTCACGCTCACGGGCCTCGCGGCGGTGCCCACGCCCGGCTTTTTCGGGGGCTTCGAGGCCCTGTGTGTCGCTGCATTGGCCGTGCTCGGCGCCGACGGCGACAAGTCCCGCACGTTCGCGCTGCTCCTGCACTTGGGACAGTTCGCGTTCACCGTGGCGCTTGGCGGGTACTACCTGCTGAAAGAGGGGTTGAGCTTGGGCGGCGTGGTCAGGCGCTCGGCGGGGCGGTTATCCGCCCCCCCGTGAAAGACCGCCGCCCCACCCCGACCACCCCCTGGGGTCGTCCCGATCGCTCGCCGCCCCCGAAGCCTACGAAGCCTGCGGCCGTGCGACAGGCCATGCCTGAGGCCAAGGGCGACCGGCTGGAGGGCCGGAACGTGGTGCTCGAAGCCCTCGTGCGAAAGCGCCGCAAGGTCCTACGCATCTGGCTCGACGCTGCTGCCAAGGTGGGGTCGGACCCGACCGACAAGGTCCGGCAGATCCTGGAGCTTGGCGGCCCGTTGGTGACGCGCGTGGACCGCCAGATGCTCGACCGCATGAGCGTGACGGGGGTTCACAACGGCGTGATCGCGGAGGCGGAGCCTCCCGACGACGTCACGGTCTCCGAGGTCCTGGAGACCGCGTTCCGGGCGAAGCGGGACCCCTGCTTCGTGCTCATCGACGAGGTGCAATACGAGCACAACCTGGGGGCGATCCTCCGCTCGGCTTTGGGCGCGGGGGTCGATGCGGTGATCATCCCGGTTCAACGCGGCAAGGGGCTCACGCCCGTGGTCTACCGCGTGAGCATGGGCGGGGCTGAGGCCGTGCCGGTGATCCGCGAGGGGATCAGCTCGGCGCTGGCACAGCTCAAGCGCGCGGGCGTGCTGATCGTCGGGGCGGACATGGACGGCGTGGCGCCTTGGAAATTGCCGCTCTCCGGGCCGGTCGCGTTTGTGCTCGGGGGAGAGGACAAGGGGTTGACGGACCCGGTGCGGAAGCGGTGCGACGCGATCGTGGGCGTGCCGCTCGCGGGCGGTCTGGAGAGCCTGAACGTGAGCGTGACAGCCGGGGTTTTGCTCTTCGAGCGGTGCCGGCAGCGGGACCTCGGATGAGCTTGGACCTGGCGTTGGTGACCGGCGCGTCCAGCGGGATTGGCGAGGCGAGCGTTCACCGGCTTGTCGCGCTGGGGTACCGGGTGCTTGCCGCAGGCCGTCGGATGGAGCGACTGGAGGCGTTGGCCCTGCAGTTTCCAGCCGGCGTGTGCGTCCCCGTGCTGCTGGACGTCACGAGCGAAGAGAGCGTCGCGGCGCTCGCCGATCTGCTCGGAGTTGGCCCGCTCCATGTGCTCGTCAACTCGGCGGGCTTGTCCCGCGGGCTCGCACCCCTGGAGCACGCCCCCGAGGCCCATTGGCGCGCCATGATGGAGACCAACGTGATGGGCCTCTACCGGGTCACCCGGACGGTGATGCCGCACTTGCGTCGCGCATGTGAGCGTCGCCGCGCGGACGGCACGCCGGGGCATTCGCACCTGGTGAACATCGGCAGCATCGCGGGGTTTCAAAACTACGTCGGGGGTTCAGGCTACGCAGCTTCCAAGCACGCAGTTCGGGCGATCTCGCAGACCCTGCGCCTGGAGCTGGTCGGCACGCCGATCCGGGTGACCGAGATCAACGCGGGGCTCGTGGAGACGGAATTCAGCCTCGTCCGGTTTGACGGCGACGCGGAGAAGGCGGCGAAGCCGTACGCGGGCATTGAACCCCTCGTGGCCGAGGACATCGCGGACCTTGTGGCGTTCGCCGTGTCGCGAAAACCGCACGTCAACATTGACGAGATCGTGGTCAAGCCGATACGGCAGGCGAGCGTCTCGGTGGTGGTGAGGGGGTAACGCACCGATCGAGGTACACTACGCCGATGGAAGCCGTCTCCCTCCCCGCCCACCGTCGCGCCACCTACGAAGACCTGCTCGCCATGCCCGATCACCTTGTGGTCGAGCTGATCGACGGGGAGATTTATGCGATGCCGCGGCCCAGAATTCTCCACGCCGGGGCGTCCAGCGTCATTGGCGTAGACGTCGGCGGCGCCTTCGGGAAGCGCAAGCGAGGCGCCGGGCCGGGCGGCTGGATCATCCTGGACGAGCCGGAGCTGCACCTCGGGCCCGGGGCGCCGACGGACCTGGTGCTCGTGCCCGACCTGGCCGGCTGGCGTCGAACCCGGCTGCCGGAGCTGCCCGACATCGCGGCGTTCGAGCTCGCGCCGGACTGGATCTGCGAGGTGCTCTCACCCTCCACCGCAAATCACGACCGCATCCGCAAGATGGAGTGGTATGGGCGGGCGGGCGTGAAGTGGGCCTGGCTCGTGGATCCGACGCTCCGGTCCGTCGAGGTGTACGAGCACGACGGCGTGGGGTGGCGGTTCCACGGCGGTGTGGACGGCGAGGGCATGGCTCGAATCCGGCCGTTTGACGCCGTGGAGTTTGACCTCTCGGAGTGGTGGGGGGCGCCGGTGGTGGTGGAGCCGGCGGTGGGACCGGACGGACCGTAGCTCACATCAAGAAATACCGAGGCGCAACTTCCACAGTCTGCGCCCGGGTGACGACCGCCGACCGCTGCCCGATCACCCCGTGCGCGGCCTTGTGAATGTCCTCCCAGGTGAGCACCGTCGCCTCTTCGAGCACGAGGCTCTGGGCGATCCCCGGTACATATTTCTGACCCAGTGCGCGGTTCGGCAGCCCCGGACGCGCCTCGATCACCTGGCCTTGAATGGTGCGCACCAGCCCGCCGAACGTGCGATCCTCCGCAGCGACCAGCAGCCGGCCGGTGCGATCCACGCTGGACAAGATGATCTCCATGTCCGGCGGCACGATCGTCCGGAGATCAATCACCTCCATCTCGACACCCTCCTTGGCCAACACATCCGCCGTCTTCATCGCCGTCCACACCGCCCGACCCCACGCGACACAGGTGACATCGCGCCCGTGACGGCGAATCACCCCCTTTCCAAGCGGCACGCGCAGGTCGGCGGGGATCTCGGGGATCTCGCCCCGCATGATGGCCTTCTTGAGTGTCAGCACGTCCTCAGGGGTGGTCGGCTCGCCGGGGAACGCCGGGCCGAGCGACTGCCGATACATCCACTTGGGCTCCAGACATACGACGGGACCGCGGTAGTCGGCGGCGCTCATCAACAGGCCGTACACATCCAACGAGGTGCTGGGCATCAGGATCGTGAGCCCGGGGATGGAGCTGAAATACCCGTCCAGGCTCATCGAGTGGTAGACCGCGCCGCCGCCAAATGGGTCAGTCGGCATCCGCACGATGGTCGCGAAATTCGAGCGCCCGTTGGTACACCAATACAGGTTTCCCATGTGGACGAGCCAATGGAAGGCGTTGAGCGAGTAGTCGCCGAACTGGATCTCGGGGAGCGCGACGATCCCGTCGTGCAAGCCCGCGCCGCAGCCCGTGCCGAGGATCAGCGGCTCGTTGAGCGGGGCGTCGATGACGCGGTCTGGAAACCGCTTCTTCAGTCCCGCAGTCGCGGTCATGACCCCGCCGAGACGGCCCACGTCCTGGCCCCAAAGCGCCCCGCCGTGGTTCGTGAGGATGTTCTGCAACGCCGCACGAATCGCACCCGCGTAGGTGATGTTCGTCTGCGGGGCGGTGGCAGCGTCGGCGACGGGCTCCGCGCACGACGGGTAGGGCTTCCGGATGTTCTCCATCACGCTCTCCGGCGGGGGATCGGCCTCGGCGCGGACTTGATCGAGGATCGCCTTGAGCTCTTCGTCCTGCCGGCCCATGATGTTGCCAAGGTCGTGGTGGGCGAAGAAGTCGCGGCCCTCCCCCTTCACGCGCTTGAGCACGTCGCGGTCCGAGAGCAGCCCGGCCTTGACCAGGTCGGCGCCGAACGCGATCAGCGGGTCATCCTGAGAGAGGTCGTAGGTCACGTCGGCGGCGGAGCTGTGACCGTTGAACCTGGGTAAGGAGTGAACGTGCACCAGGCAGGGCTTCTGCTCGTCGCGCATGAACCGGGCCGCGCGGTACATCGCTTGGTAGACGTCGTCGAAGTCCCGACCGTCACAGGTGATCGACGCCACGCCAAAGCTGGCGGCGTACTCCCGGAAGTCGCGAATGCCACGACCCTCTTCGGGCGTGGTCGAGATCGCGACGCGGTTGTCGGTGACCATGAACAGGAACGGAAGCGACCAGACGGACGCGGCGCTCATCGCGTCGTGGGTGTCGCCCTCGGCGGTGGTCCCGTCGCCGACGATGCCCACGGTGAACGCATCCGTGATGCCCTTCATCTTGAAGCCCATCGCGTAGCCAGCGGCCTTGCCGAGCTGCATGCCAACGGGGGACTGCACAGGAAGGATGCCGAATTCCTTCATGTCCAGGTGGTAGACCATCTGGCGCCCGCGGCTCATCTTGTCGGTGTCCTTCGAGAACTGCTGGCGCAAGAGATCGAGGGTGAAGTTCGCATAGCCCTGGAGCCGCACCCACATCGAGCACAAGGCCCCCGAGCGGTAATGCGGGACCATGCCGAAGTGCCCGTTCCGAACGACCTTGTGGAAGGCGAGCGCGGTAGCGGTGCCGTGGATCTCCTCGCCCGGGCCCCAGATGGCGAACTTCACCTCGCCGCGCGACACCAGGCGTACAATGTGCTCTTCCGTGGCGCGGGACCGGGCGCCGACCTCATAGGCGAGGCGGCGCTCGTCGTCGGTGGGGGCGGGCATGTCGGCGTAGACGGGGACGTCGAGGGTGGCCATGGGGGGCTCCGAAGGGGTGGAGGGCTATCCGGAAAGTGGGGGGCGGGACGGTGCGGGGGCGTA
>CANKNP010000247.1 GCA_947483545.1 Deltaproteobacteria bacterium
GCGGCGGCCGGCTCCCCCGGGTTCAGGGTCTGGTCCTTCACCGGACAGCCGACGAGCGCCGAGACGCCGAGACCCGCGAGCGCGAGCAGGAAGGGGCGAGAGGGGTGGGGCATGCGCAGGACTCCGAGACCGGCACGGGTGCCGATGGGTAAGGTGAAGTACTTTACGAATGATGACTAGCATTCGTCAACCCCTTCCTGACCGTTCACGACGAGGAGATCGGGGGGCCGCCCACCTCGCGCTGGTCGTGCTTGGCGTTCTATCCGCGTTTCCGTGCCCGGCGCTCGCTGAGGGTTTCGGACCCGGTCACGTCGGCGACGACGGGTGGTTGCCCTCTGCCGCGCTCCCGACTGGCGCGGGCGCCTGGGAGGCGGCCCTGGGAGGCGGCTACGCGCCCGGCTTCGTGCCCCCCTTCCGCGCCGCTGAGCGCACCCGGACCAGCTTCGGCGTTGGCGGGCGCTGGATGCCGGACCGCCGGGTCCAGCTCTCGCTGGCCTTTGATGGGCTCTGGGACCGCACCCCGGCAGGCAGCGAGGTCGGCCCAGGCGACGTCCGGCTCGGCGCCGCAGCCTGGCTGGTTGACCCGGGCCCAATCCGGCTCTGGCTCGGCTGGTCTGCCAAGCTGCCCGACGCCAGCGACGAAGGGGAGCTGGGCACGGACGAGACCGACATCACCTTTGGCACGGCCGTGGAAGCCCATCACGACGACTTTCGGATCCTCGGCGGCGTAGGCCTGCAGATCCTGGGCAACCCGCTGCGCTTCGCGAACCAGGACGACGTTCCCGCGCTTCGGCTAGCGGGGAGCTGGACCCCGGGCCGCCTTGCGACGGGCGTCGCTCTGAACGCCGACCTTGGGACCTCGCGAAATCCGGCGCGGATCACCGCAGGAGCCTGGGCCCGCGGTGGCGTCCCCATCGGGGTTCTCCACGGGTTCATCGAGCTCGGCGGCGGGGCGGGCCTGTCCGCGGCGGCCCCGGACGGCTTCGTCACGCTTGGGATCGGGTTCGGGGCGAAGGGCGAGGCCGCCGACCCGCGCGCTCGGTAACCTCGCTCGCGGCTCGGCGGTCTCTTTGCACCGTTCCTACCGGCGGAATGCGACGGTCCGTCGAAGACGCCGGGCCGGCCTCCTTCCACCTGGAACGGTGGGGCAAGGGGCCAGCCCGGCTCCAAGTTCATTTCTTCCAGGGACGTAGCACCGTCTTGTTTGTCCAGCGCTCGGGCTGGCCCGCCGCCCTTCCCACGGCGGCCCCGGGTGCTTAGCCCTTCCGCGCACGAGGCAGGTCATGACGTTCCTGGACAGCATCTTCGGAAGTGCCCTCAAAAAGCACACGCGGCGCGTGAGCACCCGGGACGCCCAGCCCGAGGACCGGGAGGCCAGCGCGCGTTGGCTCGTCGAGAACGGCACGGACGAAGCGCTGCGGGCCGTGTTTGGGCGGTTCGAGCTCCAGCTTGAGCACTCGCTCAAGGACAAGAAAGAGAAAGAGTACGTTTTTGACCTGCTGGTGGAAGCCGGTGCGCCGGCCGCCGCTGCCGCACGGGCCTTTGCGCGTACGAGCGTGCATTTTCAGTGGGCAGTGGCCGTGATCGATCGCATCGAGGGGGCGGGGGCCGGCACGGGGGCGCTGCTGGACCTGCTCGCCGCCCAACGGCTCGAGGACGAGTTCAAGCCCGAGAAGAAGCGGACGTTGCTCCTCTTCCTCGCCGAGCGGAAGGCCCCGGGGATCGCCGAGGCGGCGACCCGCTTCCTACCAGACTTCGATGAGGGCGTGCGGCACGCTGCGATCGAGGCCGTCGCCGCGCAGGGGGGCGACGGGGCGGTCCTGGCGCCCGCACTGCTGAACCCGAAGGAAGAGTCCACGCGGATTCGTGGTCGGCTCGCCGAGCTGTTCGCCAACAACGCCTGGTCTCTCCCGGAGGACGCTTGGCTTGCGGCGAACGTGCCCGTCGGCTTTCGGCTGTCCGAGGGCAAGCTGGTGGCGCGCGACGCGAGGTGAGGGCGATCAGCCGCGCCTGGGACTTAGTGCGGTGTTGTTTGCGCAGCGCCCGGGCTGGCCCCCAGCGGCTGCATCGTCAGGCGGGTACCGTCTCGGTCGATCTGAATTTGCGCGCGAAGCCCCGGCAGCGCGCTGAACAGGAGCGTCCAGGGGTGGGTCCCTACCGGGGTCTCCATCGCAGCCTCGAAGGGGATCTTCATCGGCTCGAAGGCAGGATCTGTCGTCGAGCAACGCACAGAAGGTCCAGGCAACCGCAGGTCGGTGAGCCGCTCGCAGGACAGGGTGACCGGTTCGCTGGGCCCGTAAGTGGAGCAGCCCCCGCGGTCGGCCTCGTCAAACGAGATGTCGATTCGCGGTGCGCCCGGCGTCCAGCGCCCCCGCAGTCCGAGCGCGCCCTTCGAGCTTCGCTGATCCACGTGGTCCTCACCGTCGGCAGAGGCAAAATGGCTCGTGTTCAGCCGGCGGGAGGTGTCCCAGCCCAGGCAGGCGATCGCCACGCCACCGTCGAGCAGATCGAGCGATGCCGTGGCGGCGATCGACTCGTGCAGGTCCTTCTCCCGCGTGAGGTACTCCATCCGGGTGAGCGACAACTCCAGCGCGTAGGAGATCGGAGCCGGCGAAGGCGGAGCTGGCGCGGGTGCGGCGGGCACGGGGGCGAGCGCGCAGGCCAGGAGGAGGAGGAGCGGCACCCAGGCAGCCTATCTGCCGACGAGGGCCCCCGACGATACGCTGCCGCCATGCTCCTCCTGTTCGCCTGCACCGCCGGGTTCGACACCGCCGACTCGGGCGAGACCGGCGCGCCAGGCGTGCCGCGTGGCCCGCTTCAATTCCGCTGGCCGCTCGAGGAGCGGGACTTGTTCACCCAGACCGTTGGCGTGGACCACGACCCGGCCGTCTACGAAGAAGCCTCGATGGAGGCGATCATCTGCACAAGCTATGACGGTCGGGCGTTCCCCTGGTGCTACGACGAGCACCAGGGGTCAGACTACCTGCTGGATGGGGGGTTTGACGCGATGGACGCCGGCAGCGCGACGATCGTCGCCGCAGCCGCGGGCACGGTGACCGCCACCGAGGATGGGCACTACGACCGGTGTCACGCCACCGTCGATGGTGTGGACTGTGACGGCAACGATGGGGTCGCAAACTACGTGATTGTCGAGCACATGGATGTTTCAGGCGCTCTCTGGACGACGCGCTACTGGCACATGATGAGCGGGAGCGTCAGCGTTGCCGCGGGGGATGCCGTGGCGTGCGGGGACGTGCTCGGTCGGGTGGGGTCGAGCGGGAACTCGTCGCAACCGCACTTGCATTTTCAAGTCGAGATGGCGGACGAGACCGTCGTGGACCCGTACGCGGGGGAGTTCTCGCAGCCGGAGACGTTCTGGGTCGAGCAGGGGGATGCGGAGGGGTTGCCGGCGGATGGGTGTGCGGAGGGTGCCTAGCGAAGCCCGTCAGGATGAACGCCGAGGGCCGGTTTCGGAGGGTACTCCCGACGAAACCGGCCACGCGCTCGTAATCGAGCGCATCTCGGCTCGCGGGGGGCGTGGCGGGCCCTGCCCCCCACAAAGCAGGGCGGGTTCGGAAACCAGCCCTGACGAGAAAGCTCGCGGCAAGGATACTACGGCAGCCGCTGCACCAGATTACAAGCGAACGAATCCCCAAGTTGGCACGCCGCCGCCGCATCCATCTTCGCCAGCGCGTTGTTGCCCAGCTTCGAGTAGGCGTCCGCGCGCATCGAGAGCCCCCGCGCATCCCCAGGCCGCAGCTCCAGCAGCGTGTTCAACGCCGCCAACGCCTCTTGATCTCGGCCGGAGTGCAGCCTCGCCCAGGCCAACGCCTCCCAGATGTCGGCCGACCCTGGCGACAGCTTCGCCGCCTCGTCCAGGTCAGCGACCGCGCGCTCGGTGTCCCCTCGCCGCCCGTATGACCGCCCCCGCCCGAGCCAGGCGGCGGGGTTGTTCGGGTCGAGGACCACGGCCTGGTCGAACTCGGCGAGCGCCAGCACGAAGTCTGACGTGGCGTACGCCTCCTCGCCCCTGGCGACCGCCTCGATGGACTTGGTCGGGTCGTGCACCTGCTGGCCGATCGGCGGCCCAGCGTCCACCGTGAACGCAGCGCCGTCCGTCTCCCCCGCGGCGCCGACCGCGGCCCACACGTCCTGCGACTTCTGGAGCTCTACCTTGATCAGTCGCGGTCCAGCCGAAGAGGTCACCAGGTGCGTGAGCGTGGCCGTGCCCGAGCCATCGACGCGTGAGTCCACCGTCCCCCACACCAGCGGGTTGATCTGAGGGTCGTCCCCAAGCTGCGCCCTCACCGCCGGACTCTCCTTGAGGAACGCCACGGATACGGCGTAGGCCTGCGTGCTTCGCAGCGTCAACACCTCGAGGCCCGCCCAGCCGAGCCCGCCCATACACAGCAGGATGGCGCCACCGCCGGTGAACGCGAGCAGCCCGAGGACACGACTCATCTTTGCCATCGCCGCAGTCTATCGCTTCCCGCCGCCCCGTTTCTAGATACCCGCTGTCATGGCCGAGCGCGAGACCATCCTGGTGATCGACCCGAGTGACCCGACCGGGCGGATCACGCGGGTGGCGCTGCAATTGGAGGGGCGCGCGGTCCTGCACTGCTCGAACGCGCAGGAGGGCTTGGCCCTTGCACAGCAGGTCCAGCCCGACGTGGTCGTCGCGGCGCTGGACACCGTGGACCTGCCCGGCATGCGGATGGTCGAGGCGCTTCGGGCGCGGAATGGCCGACTCCCGGTGATCGCGCTGGCGGGCGTGGCGACGGTGGAAGGCGCTGTGCAAGCCTTGCGAGCCGGTGCGGCCGACTACATCGGTCGGCCCATCTCCCCCGGCCTGCTCTCCGAGAAGGTCGTCCGCGCGCTCTCCGAGGTGCGGGCCGCGAGGCAGTTGGCGACCGCGCGAGCGACTGCCAAGGACCGGTACGGGTTCACCCAGCTCCTGTCGCAGTCCCCAAAGATGACGCGGGTGTTCGACGCCATCCGGGCGGTGGCGGGGACGGATGCGACGGTGCTCATCCGCGGCGAGACCGGGACGGGCAAAGAGCTTGTTGCCCGCGCGATCCATGAGCGCTCCCGCAGACGCGAAAAGCCGCTCGTGGGCGTGAACTGTGGCGCTTTTACCGAGACTCTGCTGGAGAGCGAGCTGTTTGGCCACGAGAAGGGGAGCTTCACCGGCGCGCTGGGGCGACGCATGGGGGTGTTCGAGATGGCGGATGGCGGCTCGTTGTTCCTCGACGAGCTGGGCGAGACCTCGCTCTCCGTACAGGTGAACCTGCTGCGGGTGCTTGAGGACATGACTTTTCGGCGCGTCGGGGGCACCGAGTCGGTGAAGGTCGATGTGCGCATCATCGCAGCGACCAACGTGGCGCTGGAGGTCGCGACGAAGGACGGGCGATTTCGCGAAGATCTCTATTATCGACTCAACGTCTTCCCGGTCTTTCTGCCGCCTTTGCGTGACCGCGTCGAGGACATTCCGCTCCTCCTGCGCCACTTCCTCCAGGACGCCGCCACCGAGTACGAGTTGCCCGCGCCCCAGGTGACACCGGAGGCGTTGGAGCGCGTGCTCGCGTACCGCTGGCCCGGCAACGTCCGACAGCTCCGCGCGATGTGTGAGCGCTGGGTCATCCTGTGCAACGGCGCGCCGCTCACCGCCGATCTGATGCCCCGCGAGCTCGCGAACGCTCAGGACACGGCCACGCCGACGGGCATGTTCATTGACGAGACCATCCCGCTGCCCCAACTCACGCAGCGCTACGTGAGCCAAATCGAGCGCGCGTACCTACACAAGTTGCTGGGTCGGAACCGGGGCAGATTGATCGAGACGGCGGAAGCGGCCGGGATCACGCGCCGAACGCTGTATGCGCGCATGAAGGAGTTCGGGCTCGAGGTGAAGGACTACAAGTAGGGCGGCGCGTCCGCCGCGCATTTGCCGGGAGCGCCGCCCGGTACTCCCGCGTCGGGGCTACCCCCACTCATGCCGGTATTCGGTGATGGCCCCGCACTCCGCGCATTGAACCTCGGTCCAGTGCTCTCCGCCGGCCGCGCTGCCATACCCGCCGGAGCCGACCGCGAGGAGTTGGGAGCTCGCGCAAGCGCCGCAGAGCCATGTGGCGTCCAGCGGGGGAACGACCCCGCCCTCTGCGGCTTCGAGGATGCTCAGGCGCCAGTACGGGCCGAAACGGAGGGCGACCTCGGGGCGCACGGTCATGCTGTCGCTGTACCACGAGTGGGGCACCCATCAAAGCAGAGCGCTCCCTTTCCCTACAGATCCGGGGTACGATGGCGCCATGCGTCTCCACACCCTGTCCTTCTCGGCCGCGCGTTCCTGGGCCCTCCTCACCACTCCGCTCGCGATGACCGCGTGCGTGTCCGAGTGGACCGCCGTCGATGGCGATGGCGACGGCATCACGCTCGCGCAGGGCGACTGCGACGACGGCCCGGACGGCGCGGACATCTACCCGGGCGCCGCTGAGATCTGGTACGACGGCATCGACTCCGACTGCGAGGGCGACAACGACTTCGATCAGGACGGCGATGGCTACGACGCCGTGGGGTACACCGGGGACTCGGGCGAGCCCGGCGACGACTGCTGGGACGACCCCACCGCCACCCCGGCGACCTACGCGGCGGCGCCAGATCAGGTCCAGCTCGCTGCGGCCGATGTCCACCCCGACGCGACCGACATCTACTACGACGGGATTGACGCCAACTGCGACGGCTCGGCAGATTTCGACCAGGATGGCGATGGCTACGACTCGGATCTGTGGCCGCGGCAAGACGCCACCTACGGCGATGATTGCTACGACGTGATGGACGAAAACTGCGTCAACTACGACGAGACCGATGTGGACTGCACCTACCCGGTCTCCGGCCCGCTCCAGGGCGAGGCGATCGACCCCTCCGACATCCATCCCGACGCGACCGACACATGGTACGACGGTACCGACCAGGACTGTGGCGGCGAGAACGATTTTGATCAAGACGGGGACGGGTTTGAGTCCTACGCAGAGTGTAATGACCTCGATCCCGATATCTTCCCCAACCCCGAGATCCCCGAGGTCTGGTACAACGGCAACGACGAAAATTGCGACGGCAACGACGCCGATCAGGACGGCGACACCTATTTGGACGCCGACTACGCCGGCGGGTACGACCACGACGCCGCCTATTACAGCCCCGGCGATTGTTGGGACGACATCGAGGAGGCTTCCGAATGGCTGCCTTACAACGATTTTCCTGCGCTCACCCCCGCTGAGGTCCACCCCGAGGCCGAAGATGAATGGTACGACGGACTCGACGCCAACTGCGAGGAGAACTCCGACTTCGACCAGGACTATGATGGCTATGACACGGATGCCTGGCTGAACCAGGACGGCCTCTACGGCGATGATTGTGATGATGAAGCTGGAGACACCAACCCGGGCGCCATCGACACCTGGTACGACGGGGAGGATTCGGACTGCGCCGAGAACAACGACTACGACCAGGATTACGACGGCTACGGTCAGGACGGCTCCGGGCTCGGCGAAGACTGTGACGATGTCCGCGATGCCGTCAATCCGGCCGCGATCGAGACCTGCGAGACCACCTACGACGACGACTGCGACGGCTCAACGAACGACTCCTACGCTGATTTCTGCACCATCTACTACAGCGATGAAGACGGCGACGCGCACGGCGGCCCCAATTTCGATTGCCTCTGCGAGATCGACGCCACCTACATCTACGAAGATTACACCGACTGTGACGACACCCGTTCGACGGTCTACCCCGACGCCGACGAGGTGGTCGGAAACCAACGGGACGAAGATTGCGACGGGCAGGAGATCTGCTACCACGACGATGACGACGACACGTATCTGGACGACACCGAGGACACCATCGTCTCGATCGACGCCGATTGCATCGACGCAAACGAGGGCACCGAGGACGATTTGACGTCCGACTGCGATGACACCGACAGCGGCGATTACCCCGGGGCTTCAGAGATCATCGGCAACGAGGACGACGAAGACTGCGACGGCGGCGAGATCTGCTACAACGACGACGACAACGACAACTACCTCGACACCACGGGCGACAC
>CANKNP010000248.1 GCA_947483545.1 Deltaproteobacteria bacterium
AACCCGCCCTGCTTTGTGGGGGGCTTCGCCCCCCACGCCCCCCGCGAGCCGGGGTGCGCTCGGGTACGAGCGCATACCCTGCTTCGGCGGGAGTACCCGCCGAAGCAGGGACCCGGCTCGGGTGCGGTTGGGCATCGGCTGCGGGGGGCAAGCCCCCCGTTTCGAGGGGTGACCACCATTCTGACCGCTCGGGGATTCTAAAGCCCCGAGTTCTACGCCCCACCCACCGCCCCTCCACCCTTCCCCCGAGGTCACCGCCATGCTCCTCACCACCGCTCAAAAGCTCATCGCCTCCCCCGCGGGCCTTCTGGACGAGGCCGACCGTCGAAGCGTGCCCGATCTGCTCGTGCTCACCGCGATCTCCGGCGTGGTCATCGGCGCGGCGGCCGGGCTGCACCACGGCGGCATCCAGGGCATCTACAGCGCTGTGAAGATGCCTTTCATGTTGGTGATTCCGACGCTGCTGGTGCTGCCAGCGCTCCGGGGGCTGGCTGCCACACTCGGCTTCGACCTGCCCCTGGGCCGCGCCTCCATCGCCGCCATCGCGGCCTCCGCACGAACGGCGATCTTCGCCGCGGCGCTGATCCCCGCGTACTGGCTGTTCGCAGCGTACGCCCATAGTTACGCCGCTGCGGTCTTTGGCCTCGCGCTCACGATGGGGGTCGGCGGAATGTTCGGGATGCCGGTGTTGGCTTCCTGTGTGAGGGTCGCTCCCATCGGTGGCGCTCCTCTCGGCCGTCCTCGCCCCCTCCGCTCCGCGGCGTTCACCCTCGGCGCAGGCACGCTCTTCCTGCTCGCAGCGGGGCAGACCGGCTGGCACCTGCGGCCGTTCGTGCGGCCGCCCGACGCCCCCGCCCGCTTTTTCGCCCCGCCGGAGGGGGACTTCTACTCAAACCTGAAGGAACGCTTTGACCGGGCCAGCTCCTTCCCGCCCGTGGGCCAACATTGAACCCCGTGCTGTCCGGCGGGATCGCGCTCTGGCTCGTCGTTGGCGTCGGCGTCGCCTACGGGCTGCGGCGCGGGGGCCACGAGCCGCTGCTCATCGGCCTCGCCGTGCCCTGTTGGCCGCTGTTTGTGCACCGGCTGGACGAGAGGGCGGGGTCGGCGACAGTCTACGCCGCGCGCATCGCCCAAGCCCTGACGCGCCTCGCCGTCGCCGCGGAAGCCGCCGGAGAGCCGGTCGGCGAGCTCGGAACAGTGCGGGAGGCGCTCGACGACGCGGATGACCGGTTGGCCCGACTGGATGCGCTGTTGCTGGAAGATCCGGAGGAAACGCTGCTCCTGAGCCGACGCGCGGAGGTGGCCTCCTTGATCGAGGCCGCGCTCGCCGATCTGGGCGCGATCCGCTTACAGTTCGCGCTGATGACCGTTGACGGCGCCCACGCCCCGAAGCCGACTGCCGCGCTGGCCGAGCTGCGGGCGCGGCTTCACGCCGCACAGGAGCTTCGTGGCTGAGATCCTCCTCGTGGATGACGATCCGCGCCTGCGTGAGATGGTGCGCTTCACCCTGGCCCGCGCCGGGTTCACGGTGCGCGAGGCCACCAACGGTGCCGAGGCCTTGGACGCCTGCAGCCGGGCAATGCCCGATCTGCTCGTTCTGGACGTGCTGATGCCCGAGCTGGACGGCCACTCCGTGTGTCGCGCGCTGCGGGCGACGTCCAAGGTCCCGATCCTGTTCTTATCCACGCGCGGCGAAGCTTTTGACCGGGTGACGGGCCTCGATCTGGGCGCCGACGACTACCTGCCGAAGCCGTTCTTGCCGAGCGAGCTCGTGAGCCGCGTCCGGGCCGTTCTGCGCCGAAGCACCCCCGACGAGGGTGCCGATCGGCTCACGGCCGGAACGCTCACGCTGGATCCCGCCTCGTTCGTGGTGATGGTCGAGGATCGAAGCGTCGAGTTGACCGTCACCGAGTTCCGAATCCTCCACGCGTTGGTGGCGAAGCCCGGCCAGATGGTCACGCGGGAGGCGATGGTCAAGCTGGCGTACGGCGGCGCCCATCACGTCTCGCCCCGCACGCTGGACTCGCACATTCGCGGCGTTCGTCAAAAGCTCCGGGACGCAGGCCTGCCCGAGACCGCCGGGATCGAGACACGGGTCGGGCTTGGCTGGCGCTGGGGCTAGCCCCGTACCTGCGGCGCGCCCGGGGGATGCGGTGCGGACTCCTAGACCCCGTCGGCTGCTCGACGCCGGCTTGCCGCTTCAGACCATGCTCTTGGCGAGCTACCTCGGCGTGTTCGCGCTCCCGCTCGGCGTCATGCTGCTCGGCGGGGCGCTCTCGCACGATCTGCTGACGGAGCGTCAAGAGGAGCTGCAACGATCGACGGAGTTGGTGGCGCGGCTGCTGGAGCTGGAGCTTTGCCCCGGGAGCCCCGCCAGCCGGGTAGCCCCTTGCGAGGTGGACTGGGACGGCCCGGTGGTGAAGTCGCTGGTGACGAACATCGCGACGTCCACCGGAGCGGGCGTGCGTGTGCTCAACGTGAGCGGCGTCGTCATCGCCACCAGCGGGCCGCGCCTGGGGGCCGACCTGTCCGACCGACAGGAGGTGCGCGACGCACTGGCTGGCACCGCTGGGACAGCCAGTCGTACCCAGATGGTGCCCGTCGTCGGGGAGAGCCGGCTCGACTTCCGCAAAGAGGTGCCCGTGACCTGGGCCGTCGCCGCCGCGCCGCTCACCGTAGACGATCACCGCGTGGGCGTGCTGGTCCTGGCCCGGCCGACGCGCGAGGCCAGCCGGGCGATGGCGAACATGGCCAAAGGCATCGGGCCCCGCGGCTTTGTGCTGCTTGGACTCGGCGTGTTGGGGATCGGGTTCGCAAGTTGGCGGGTCTCGCGCTCGCTGAAGAGCCTCGCGATCGTGAGCGCACGGCTGGATCTCGGGCCGCAGGGGGATCTGCTGGGGCTGACAGGCAGCCGGGTACTGGAGGTTCGGACGCTGGCTCGGGCGTTCTCCGCGGTCACCGAACGACTCCGGACAAAGGCCAACTACAACCGGGATCTCGCGGCCAACGTAGCGCACGAATTCAAGACGCCGCTGACAACGCTGCGGGGGGTGGTGGAGCTGCTCGACGATCAGGAAAACCCAGTTCCACCGGAGCAAGCGCACCTGTTCTTGGAGAACGCGAAGACCGATCTCGACCGGCTCTCGCGAATGGTGGGGGGGCTGTTGGACCTGGCGAAGGCGGAGGCCCGCGCCGAGGAACATCGGACGGGGATGGTGGATCTCGACGCCGTGCTCGCAGAGGCGGGCTGCCCGGTGACCGGCCGCGCGGGCAGCGCACCCGGCGAGGTGGATGGATGGACGATGGTGGTGCGGAACCTAGTGGAGAACGCTCGGACCCATGGGGCGGAACCTGTGCGGATCGAAGCCAGCGGGGGGGGCTTCGTGGTGGTGGACGCGGGGCCGGGCATCTCAGCGGCGAACGTGTCGCGGGTGTTCGAGCGCTTCTTCACGACCGGAAACCACCGCCAGGGCACGGGGCTCGGCCTCGCTATCGTGCGGGCGACGGTGCAGGCGTACGGCGGCACCGTGGAGGTGGAGAGCCGGCCGGGGGAGACGAGGTTCGAGGTGCGGGTGGGGGGCTGAGGCGCAGGGAGGCGTGCTACGCCAGCACGATGTCGAAAGACCCAACGACCACGCTCCCTATCAGTGGGAACGGAATTACCAGGCTCGTGTACGCGAACGGATCGCACTCGATGTAGGGGTCGCCCGCCTGGTAGAGCTGCGTCGTAAGGCGCTCCTCCCCTTCGACCAGCACCTTGATGTGCCAGTGCCGCGCGCGGTATTGCATTCCGTGAAGGTGCAGGCCGGGAAACAGCGTCGTCACCTCGAAAGCGCCATCCTCGCTTGTCGTGATCCGCCCCCGGTACCGCATCTCGTCGCTGTCGTCGTACTGGCCATCGGGGTCAGCGTGCCACACCTCGACCACCGCACCGCCGACGGGCGTGACGCAGTCCGAGTCGACGACCCGCCCGGAGATCCGCACCGGGGTACCCTCATCACCGTACAAGTTGAGGTCCGTACGCTCCGGTGCTCCCTCCCGGTAATGTAGCCCCTCGATGCTCTCCTGGGTGGGCCGGCACTGTCCTGGCGCGCCATCGTAGATCACCCCGGCGCCACCAGCGTCCTCGCACCAGTCGTACCGCTTCACGCACGTGCCGAACGCGGTCACAGCCAAGTTTTGGAGGACGGCGCGGCGCTTCATCTTGGCGTTGTAACCGCCGGCGGGGGCGGCGAGAAACTCCAGGGCTTGACCACTGATTTAGCTACGCCAAAACAACCTCAAAAACCCCCTCAAGCCCCTCAGCCCCCTCGGTGAACGCAATCACCAGGCTCGTGTACGCGAACGGATCGCAATCGATGTAGGGATCGCCCTCCTGGTAGAGCTGCGTCGTGAGGCGCTCCTGCCCGTCGATGAGCACTTTGATGTGCCAATGCCTAGGGCGATACTGGTTTCCGTTCAGGTACAAACCGGGGAGCAGCGTCTTCACCTCGAAGGCGCCGTCGTCGTCCGTCGTGATTCGGCCCCGGTACCGCATCCCGTCGCTGTCGTTGTCGTACTCGCCGTCCGGGTCGGCGTGCCAGACCTCCACCACCGCACCGGCCACCGGGGTGAGGCAGTCCGACGAGACGACGCGCCCGGAGATCCGCACCGGCGTGCCTTCATCGCCGTAGACGTTCAGGTCCGAACGCTCGGGCGCGCCCTCTCGGTAGTACGGCCCTTCGATGCTCTCCTGGGTCGGGTGACACTCCCCGGGGGCGCCATCGTCGATCACACCGGCGACACCGGCATCCTCGCACCAGTCGGGTTCTTTGACACACGCGCCGAGCATGGTCGCGGCAAAGGTTTTCAGGACGGCGCGGCGCTTCATGGGTGGAGTCTACACAACTCGGGAGGGCGGCCACAGGGGGCCGCCCCTACGACGCGCGGCCACAGGGGGCCGCCCCTACGACGCGCGGCCACAGGGGGCCGCCCCTACGACGCCCGGCCACAGGGGGCCGCCCCTACGACGCGCCCCCCAGCCTGATCTCATCCCACACCGCGCGCTGGCTCCGCTGATCCAGAACGCCCAGCGCTTGGTCGATCAGGGCTCGCGACGCGGGGAGATCGCCCGCGGCACGATGGACCCGCGCGGCATCGGCCAACACCCGGGCGGCGGGGCCAGGCACGCGGTGTTGGAGGTCGCCCAGGCGCTCAACAGCCTCCCGTGCAAAGCGCACCCGGGCCGCAGCTTCCGGGTGTGTCCTGGCCAACAACCCCAGTCGAACGGCGTCGGCCCCGACCCCCGGCGCGGCGAACCAGTCCCCGGCCTGCAGGCGCGTGAGGAGCGCCGGCGGCACCTCCGACACCGTGCGTACGAACGGGGCGAAGGCGAGCACATCCCGGCAATCCAGTGCGACCAACGCCAGCAGTCCATCGCTGGCTGCCGCCCGCACATCCTGACCCCTGAGCCGGCCAGCCTCGACCCGCACCCCAGCAGAGAGCTCCGCCGCGAACGGCACCCCAGACAGCTCGCCGACGCTGTCCATCTCGTCCACAAGCCGCAGCGCAAGCGAAAAACTACCCTCCTCCAGCGCCAACTCCGCCCGCTGCGCCAGGACCATCAGCGCTGGGCGCCGATCCGCGATGTCCTCGGACCGGGTCTGCGCGCGATCCAAGAGATCCAAAGCACGCGCCGGCCGCCGTTGAATTCGCGCCTGCACAGCGAGCAGACACAGGGCCTCGACCTCTCCCACGGGCTCCCGCGCCTCGACGGATCGGGTGAGCAGCGCATTCCCCAGGGGCTGCGCATCTCCGCCGAAGTCCTGAACGAGACGTGCACGGGTCGCCGCTACCTCCGGCCAGATGGGATTTCCCTCGGGCAAGCCGACCATGCCTTCGCTCAGCAGCGCGCTCGCTTCCTCTCGGAACCCCAGCGCTGCCCTGGCCAGGCCGCGACTCGCCATCGCTCGGGCGACCTCCGCCTGGTTCTTCTCCGTCCTCGCCGCCAACAAGGCCCGCGCGTAGGCGTCGTCTGCCCGAAGCGGCTGTCCAAGCGCGCGGAGGGCGTCCCCGTGGACGAGGTGCAGTGTTCGACGCAGCTTTGCGGCGTCTGCCGGGGTGAGATGGGCCTCGGCGATCGGCGCCAACGCCAACGCTCGCTCGCAGAGTCCCCGCGCAGCCATCTCTCCGGTCCGGGATCGCGCGCGCGAGGCGGCGCTGACCAGCAAGGGGTAGGCCCCGACCGCATCCCCGGCGCGCAGCAGGTGGCTCGCGACCGTCTCCGAGACCGTGCCGGGCCGACGCCGATACCAGGCTTGGAGGCCCTCGGCGACCCGGCGGTGCGTTCCTGCGCGCTGATCTGGCGACAGCGCCTCGTAGAGGGCTTGCTGCCGGCGGGTCGGCATGAGGCTGAAGAGCGTCACCGAGGTCTCCCCCTCCGCCTCGCGTCCCAGCATCCCGTCTGCCGCGATCGGCCCGGCGGCGGCCTCGATCGCCGCTTCGTCCCAGCCCATCACCTGCGCGAGGAGGCCCACCGGCGCGCTGGTCCCAAGGACCGCCATCGTCGTGGCGAGCTGCGCGCTGTCCGCGGGCAAACCGCGCAACCAGACGCGAGCACCGTCCACTTCGTCGTCGGGGAGCGGGAGCGGCTCGGTCTGGAATGTCTCGACGGGCACAAGCGGGCGGAACGACCCGTCCGTGGCGCGTTCGACCCAGCCCTGACGCACCATCGCGTGCAGCGTGCGCACCGCCGCGCCCGGCTGGCCGTCCAGCTCAGCCAGGAACCTTCGGGCGAGGTGCGCTGCGACGGCGCCGTGGATGCCGCGGTCCCGAAGCAACTCTCGAAGCTGCTCGCGATCGAGGCCACCCAGAGTCAGCTGCCCCGGAAGCGGGCTCTCGTCCACGAGGAGCACCTGGATCGGCGCGTCCCTGGGCCCGACCCCGGATCCGTCCGAGAGTTCCACCCGCACCTTCGCCCCAAGCGGCCCCGCGAGCTCAACGACCGCGGCGGCGAACCGCTGCCGTCCGCTGCCCGACGGCGCGTGGATGCGGACCGTCCCGCCCGCGGGTCCCAGGTCCTTGAGCCGCTGGCGCACCGCCAACAAGAGACGTTCGCGCCCGACGTGCGCGGGCGGGGGCACCGCCGAGAGCGCCGCGACCGCCTCCGCCGCAGACCCGAAGCGCCGAGCCGGCTCCTTGTCGAGGAGCCGCATGCAGACACGCTCCACCGAGCGCGGGATGCGTGGGTCGATGTCCGTCACCGGCCGCGGCGCCTCGGTCAACTGCCGCGCCAGGAAGCCCGCGAGGGTGTCTGCCGCGATGGGCTTCCGCCCGGTGAGCAGCAGGTAGAACACCGCCCCCAAGCCGTACAGATCCGTCCGGGCCGTCACAGGCTCGCCGCTGATCTGCTCCGGCGCCATGAACGCCACCGTGCCCACGAGCCGCCCGGTCATCGTCAGGTTGGCGCGGAAGCTCTCTTCGTCTTTGACCCCCCCAAAGTCCGCGAGGTGGACGTGCCCGGCCCGGTCCAGCAGCACGTTTTGAGGCTTCACATCCCGATGCACGATGCCGAAGGTGTGAACGTAGGTGAGCGCGGCGGCCAGCTCGGTGAAGATCTGGATCGAACGGGCGATCCGGTCGGGAGGGGGACTGGAAGCCCAGGACTCGACGACCACGGACAGGTCGGCCCCGTCGATCAACTCCATCGCAAACCAGGGCAAGCCGCGGGTGTGGCCGGCATCCAGCGCGCGCACGATCCGCGAGTGGTCCAGGCGTGACAAGGTCAGGTACTCCCGGCGCATCCGCTCTTCTTCTTCGGACGAGAGCTTGCCGGGGAGCAGCACCTTCACCGCAGCGAGCCGCCCATCGATCTGGTGCTTCGCCTGGCAGATCACCGCGAGGCCCCCCTGCCCGATGGTCCGCTCGACGATCCAGTCGCCGAGCCGATCACCGGGTTGCGGCAGTCCAGTCAACAAGGGCGCGAGCCTCCAGGGGGCGGGAAGGTAACCGCTGGGGTGCGGGGGGTGGGGAGCCATCGGGCGGGAACGGCGCGGTAGCGCTGGACCCGGCCGAATCGACGCGAACACAAGCCCGCGGATGCGGGCGTTCTTCGCCAA
>CANKNP010000249.1 GCA_947483545.1 Deltaproteobacteria bacterium
AGTGCCCGCCTCACGGCGGACGCCACGGCTCCCACGGGGAGGTTGCCCTCATCCATGGCGCGGCGGTCTTCATGTCGAGCGAGTGATTTACATGGTCAACACCTCACAGTTGACGAGATCAGCCAGGCTTGACCTGGCGCACCAGAGGCGCGGAGAGTACCGAGGGAAAACCCCTGGATTTTCACGGGCGGTTCACGGCCTGGTCGGACCCGCAGGCGGTCGGTCGGAGCCCGCCGATGATCCAGAATGGGTGGAAACAGTCCTGGATCCTGGCCGAACATAACTGAGGGGGTCAGTTTTGTTACATTCTGCTCCGGCCCGGTATGGGCCAGATCCCCGCTGCGGTTAGACTGCCCGACCCTCGGAGCGATTTTGACCACCCCTGCCGATTCTCCGAAGCCGGGGCCCTCCGGACCGATCGCCGGGGCGGGCCTTGCCGTCGTGGTGCTCACCTCGATGAACCTTCTCAATTACATCGATCGATACCTGCCCAGCGCGGTGAAGGACCTGTTCAAGAAGGACCTTGGGCTGACCGATACGCAGACGAGCCTTCCGCTCTCCGCGTTCGTGATCGTCTACATGTTCGCCAGCCCGATCTTCGGCTCGCTGGCGGACAAGATCCCCCGGACGCGCTTGATCGCGGCCGGGGTTGCCTTGTGGTCTCTGGCCACCGCCGCCGCCGCGTTCGCGATCGATTTCTGGACGTTCCTGATCGCCCGTGCGCTTGTGGGGGTGGGCGAGGCCGCCTACGCCACGCTCGCGCCCCCGCTGCTCTCCGACTTCTTCAGCCCCGAGCGGCGGAATCGCGTGCTGACCGTGTTCTACGTCGCGATCCCCGTCGGCGCCGCGATCGGCTTCACGTTGGGCGGATTCTTGGGCGCGGCTTTTGGCTGGCGCGCCGCCTTCCTGATCTGTGGTCTTCCTGGACTCCTCGCGGCAGGCGCGGCGTTGCTGATCAAGGACCCAGGCCCCTCAGCGGCCGATCCCAAGCCCGTTCCGACCACCTGGCCCGAGGCTGCCCGCAAGCTGGCGGGCCTTCCGACATACGTCCACGCCGTCGCCGGCTACACCGCCGTGACCTTCGCGGCCGGCGGCATGGCGGATTGGTTCCCGGTGTACCTCACGCGCGTCCGCGGCATGGAGATGGCCGCTGCGGGCTCCACAGTTGGCATGGTCACGGTCGTCGGCGGGCTGCTCGGCACCGCCATCGGCGGGATCTGCGCGGAGAAGCTGCGCGGGCGGACGCGGCAGCCCTACCTCGCGTTGTCCTCGGTCTCCATGTTGCTCGCCGCCGCGATGGCTGCCGTTGCGCTGCTCATCCCGCAGTTGGAGCTCTCGATCCTGGCGATCGGCCTCTGTCAGTTCTTCATGTGGTTCTACAACGGGCCTATCAACACGCTGATCGCAAACTCTGTGACCGCGGATCTCCGGGCGCGGGCGTTCGCCATGTCGATCCTGTCGATCCACATTTTGGGTGACGCCATCAGCCCGCCGATCATCGGGTTCGTGTCCGATCAGGCCGGATCCCTCGTGCCCGGCGTCATGCTGGTGCCGGTGTTCCTGGCGTTGGGCGCGTGTATCTGGGCCAAGGGCTGGCGGACGGTGCCCGAGACCACGGCGGGCGCACCGGAGGCGCAGCAGACCTGATGAACCTGCTCAACGCGGTCAACGACGCGCTGCTGCGGCTGTACTACCCGACGCGTTCGACGCAAGGTGTGGTGCCGAGCGAAGGGGTCTACTTGGTCGTGGCGAACCACCCGAACGGCCTCTTGGATCCGCTGATGGTGCGGCTCCTTGTGGGGCGGCCCACCGGGTTTCTGGCCAAGAGCACGTTCTGGAACAACCCCGTTGGTCGCGCGACGATGAACGCCGCCGGCGCCATGCCGGTCTACCGGGCGCATGAGGCAGACACGGCGAAGAACGAGGAGACCTTCAAGCGCTGCCGGGCGCTTTTGAAGCGCGGCGAGTGGCTGGCGCTGTTCCCGGAGGGCAAGTCGCACTCCGAACCGACGCTGCAGCCGCTCAAGTCTGGGGCGGCCCGCATCGCGCTCTCAACGCTGGCAGAGGCGCCAGAGTTGGCGCTCCGGGTCCTCCCCGTTGGGGTATTCTATGAGGACAAGGCGGTGTTTCGCTCGCGTGCGACCGGCACGGTGGGCGACCCTGTCGAGGTGGCAGACCTGCTGCCTTTGTACCGAACCGATGCCCGCGCCGCGGTGGAAGCGCTGACCGAGCGGGTGGAAGCGGCCCTGGGGGCGGTCGTGCTGCAAGGGGAGACTGAGGAGCTTCGTCGGGCGTTCTATGCGGTCGCGGGGTGGACTACGGCGCGCGCACCGGAGGCGCAAAGGACGGCGGACATCGCCGTGCGGGAACAGCGGGCCCGGGAGTTGGCCGCGCGGTGGGCAGCGACCCCCGAGGATCAGCGTGGTGCCGCGATCATAGCGTTCCGACAGTTTGAGCAGCGCATGGCGGCCCTCGGCGTCGAAGACCCCCTGGTGGTGCTGGAGGCCCGGCCGGGGCCAGTCCTCGCGCGTACAGTCGGCCTCCTGGCGCTCCTGCCGATCGCTGTGTTGGGCGCAGTGCTTGCGTGGGTTCCCTACCGTCTGGTTCGGCCCGTGGCTTCGCTTCTGGCGCGCGGGAGCGAGGATGTGCTTGGAACCATGAAAGTGCTGCTTGGCGCGCTGGTGTTGACGATCCACTACCTCGGGATCGCCGTGCTTGCGGCGTTCGCCGGGGGCCCGTGGCTCGGGCTCGCTGCTGCTATCGTCGGCCCGCTCTCCGGCTACATGGCGCTGCGATTCGATGAGCGGTGGACCTTGCGACGGGAAGCCCTGCGCGGGTTGTGGCGTGCGAGGGACGTGGACGTGCGGGCGGCGTTGATCCGGGAACGTGAGGCGTTGATCGGGGTGATCTCGGGGTAGGGGGCCAGCCTGGACTCACTCCACCACCCCCCCCACCACCCGCGTCTGCTGCCGCACCCGCCACTCCAAGCTCACCAGGCTCCCCGCCGGCCTCGTCCCCATCCGGATCTTCGCCCCCGGCCAGCCCGCCACGCTCCCCCCGTCCACCACCCCTGCCGGCACCAGCCATGCCGCGGGGCGAACCCCCTCCGCGAGGGCCATCCCCTCCGGCCCGAGGACCGTGACCGTCACCGCCGGCATGGCCACGGACACCGTCTTGTGCGCCTCCGGTGCGCCCGCCGTGTCGCGGGCTTCGAACGGCCCGACGTTCGCCACACAGGGGGTCACCGCTCGAAAATAGACGCGAACCTCGCGGATGGTTGTACCCGGCTCCGGCTCGTCTTCGTCCTGGACGATGCGCGTCTGGCGCAAGCAGGCCGGGACCGCCGGCCCCGCGAGGGTCGGCACCACCGACGAAGGGCCGGAGAACGTAAACGTGAGCGCCAGCTCGCTCCCCACGAAGCTGCTCTCAGCCGGTCCGGCGACGCGGGCCAGCAGGTCGTCCTGCGGGAGGATCGCGACGAACGCAGGATCCCGACGGTGCGGGGCAAAGTCCGGATCGCGGGCGGCGTCCCAGCGGGTGGCGGCGCCCAGACCGAGGGCGAGCCGGAGGTCGGCTGCGGAGTCCTGGAGTTTGCCCGATCGTGCCAGCCAGGCGGCGCGGTTGTAGTAGGCGGGACCGCTCTTTGGGTCGCGGACCAGGGCATCGCCGGCGGCGGCGATCGCCTCGTCCAACCGGCCGGCGGCGGCGAGGGCCTTGCCGTGCCAGAGCGGTAGAGAGGCGCTGTGGGGATCGAGAGCGCGGGCGGCGGCGAAGGAGGCGAGGGCGGCGTCTGTGTCGCCATCGTTGAGCGAGGCGCGGCCAGCGTCGTAGGCCTTGGCCGCGTCGCGAAAGGGCACCAGCGCGGGGTCGGCGCACGCGAGGAGGGCGAGGAGGATCACCCCGGCCACCGGATCACGGCGGCCTGACGCCCCCCGGTCGCCCCGTCGCGGCGATGGGACCAGAACGCGGGGTCGCCCACGGTACACCACCCCAGCACCTCCACGTTCACGCCCAGATTCCGCAGGATCGCGGCGTTTGCTGCAGCCAGATCGACCCTCCACCGTCCATTGGAGGCGTGGGCCCAATCGCCCGCTGGCGTGACCGCCCCGACGGCGTCGTGGACCTCGGGCCCCACCTCGTAGACCGCCCCTGAAATGCACGGTCCGATGGCAGCCCGGACCTCCGACGGGGAGCACTCCGCCCGCTCGCACAGCGCACGCAGCGCGATCCGCGCGATGTCCGCCGCCGTCCCCCGCCATCCCGCGTGAACCGCGGCTACCCCTCGCGGCGCGGCCATCAAGATCGGCACACAGTCCGCCACCCGGATGGAGATCACCGCGCCCGGCAAGGTCGAGACGATCGCATCTGCCTCCAGGCGGACCGCGTTCCTCCGCGCCTCAGGTGCGCCCGCCTTGTTCCGCGCCTCAGGTGCGCCGGCCTTGTTCCGCGCCTCAGGTGCGCCCGCCTTCACCTCCTCTGCCCCTACGACCCGCGCGCCATGGACCTGATCCACCGCGAGCAGCGTGCCCGTCCCGCCCAGACGTTGGACGAGCCGCTGCGCCGCGGCCTCAGCGCCAGGAGCACCCGGGCGAAGATCCCCGTCGATCCGCTCGGTGAAGCCGTGGGGGATGCCGGCAAGGAGCGGGCTCGTGCGCATCGGGCAACGTCACCCGTTCTGCGGGGGGGCGCGCTACATTGCCTGGATGTCGAAGCCCCTCGCTCCCGTACGCGCCGCACTCCTGCTGTTCCTGTGCGGCTGCGGCGGTGCGGGCGGTGACTACACCGTATCGGTCGTGCCCGTCGTGCCCACGAACCAGAGCCCGTTCGACGGCGTAGACAACGTGCTGCTCTCCGTGATCGCGGACGATGGGACTGAGCAGGAATTCGACCTGGGGACACCCGAGAGCGGGCTCACGCTGTCCGGGGTAGGGATCGACGAGCTGAACGCCTCCACCCTGCTTTTTGAGGGCAAGGTGGGCACAGTCACGGTGAGTCGGGGCAAGACCGCCCCGCTGACCGCCAAGCAGGGGCAGGTGGACAGCACGGTGATGTACGCGTCCATCAACCAGGTGGGCTGGATTGGGAGCCTGCTGGAGCCGGTCGTCGGGCCGCTCATCCTGCCGGTTGGCGAAGGCAGGTTTCACGTCTTCGGCGGGGTCGGCGTGAACGCCAGCGGTGCCTGGACCCGTGCCGGGACGGAGGTCCAGGTCGTCTCGCTCTCCGACCCAAGCGAGGATCTCGTGCCCGAGACCATCGGCTCGCTGCCCACGTGGACGGATCTGACGGGCGCCGAGCAGCAAGGCTGGTTCGGCTCCTCGACAGCGACCATCTCGATCGGCGAGGACGCCGGGAAGATTTTCATCGGCGGGGGAGCCGCGGGGGTCGGGCTTCTCGACGCCCCCTCGGTCACGCCCGGCGTGTGGCTGTACAACTCGGAGGATGGGAGCTTCGAGTCGTTGCGGGATGCAGAGGGCTTGTCATCGCCGCGGTGTGAGGCCGCCACGGTGGTGGATGCCCAGGGCGTTGTGGTCATGTGGGGCGGCTGGACCCAGGACGACAGCACCCAGACCGTCGCAATCAACGCGACCGTCGAGGCCTGGGACCCCGACACACGCAAGTCGACCTCGCTCGACGACTACAACTACGGCACCACGCCGATGTTCGACGCCGCGGGCGCCGCGATTGGCGACGGTGGCACCCTGTTCTGCGGCGGCGGCCTTCAAGACGACAACGGGCAGTATGCCACCTGGTACACCGATGGCTCCTGTCGTCGCGTGTCACTCGGGCATGACATCGCCCAGGACACCGACTTGCCGGTGCCGCTGGCGGGCCACCAGATGATCACGCTGCAAAGCGGAAAGGTGCTCGTCACGGGCGGGGCCACGCAGAGCAGCGAGGTGGTGTTCGACTTCACCACCACCGCCGCGGCGAGTCCAGACGCCTGGCTCTACGACCCCGACACGTCTGTGTGGTCTCCGGCCGGCAGCATGAACGTCGCCCGGGTCTTCCACAAGATGGCCAACCTGCCGGACGGCCGCGTGCTGATCGCCGGCGGGTCGGACGAGTACGCCCCGGGCACGGTAGTTGGCAAGGGCTTGTCGTGCGTGGAGGTCTACGATCCGCTGGACAACTCGTTCACGGCGGTAGCGGACTGCTCGGCCTCCTCGGATGCCGAGGGCCTCGCCGGCCGGGCGGCGACGCCGTCGATTGGGGTGGATCCTGAGTTCGGGATCATCATCGCGGGGGGATCGGCGGATTTTGAGACGGCGCAGAACGCGATCAATGTGGTGTTTTTCGAGGAGTAGGCGGCCTTGGGGCCATCGGGAGTCGGTCAAGCCCGCCGTGGGACGGCCGTGGGCATCGGGAGGCCAGCCCGGCTCCAAGTCAAGCACTCAAGCACTTCCAGGGGCTTAGGGCGGTGTTGTTCGTGCAGAGCCCGGGCTGGCCCCCGCGATCTCACGTTGCGCCGTCGTAGCAGTTCAGCTACGTAGCACGCTCGCTACGGAGTAGACCTGGAGCTTGCGCCGACCATCCCCGCGACCGGAGATGCGTTCTTGGATCGCGTGGACGAGATGGCGCGCTTGGATCGGGTGGTGGCCGCGATCGTCGCTGGCCGACCGCGATGGCTCGCTCTGGTCGGCCAGCGAAAGATCGGGAAGACCAGCCTCTTGAAAGAGTGGATGGGTCGCACGAGCGTGGGCCCGGTGTGTTGGGCCTCGTTCGATCTGTTCCGCGAGGCGCCGGGTCCGGGCTTTCTGAAGCGCTGGGTGAACCGCATCCTCGATGCCGCGCTGTCCAGTTACGCCGGTGGTTCGCTGGAGAGTGCGGCCCCGAACGCCGCTCGCTGGCGGTCTCTGCTGCTCGTCGCGGCCCCATTTCGCGCGCTGCCGCTGCCGACGCAGGGCTGGCTCCTGGGCGTTCCCGACGCCGCACCCAACGAGACCTGGATCCAGCTTGCCTTGGAGCTTCCCGAGGAGCTGGCGAAGGCGACCGGCACCCCGATGATCGTCGTGATCGACGAGTTCCAGGAGCTCCTGGACGGTCGCGCCTTCCCCGGCGAGACGAACCTGGCGCGGCGCCTCCGCGGCACCTGGCAACATCACGTCCATACGACCTACGTCATCTCCGGCTCCGCTCAGCACACGATCGAACAGCTCGTCACCCAAAAGAAGTCCGCCTTTTTCGACCACTTTGACCTGCTCCGACTCGGCCCCCTCCCCCCCCAGGCGGCCATCGAGCTGCTCCAGCGAGTCGCCGGCCGCCCCGTCGCGGCGCCCGCCGCCGAGGGGGCGCTTCGCGCGCTGGGTGGTCACCCCTTTTGCCTCCATGCCCTCGGAGATGCGCTTTGTACCGGCCAGGTCGGGGAGGTGGGGCTGTCCGAGGTGAAGGGGGCGATCCAGGACCTGCTGTTCTCCAGCGACGGGCGCCTCGCGCTGCACTTTGAGAACACCTACCGGGAAGTGGTAGGGCGAGCGGCGACTGCGGCCGTTGTCCTTGAGCTTCTCGCGCCCGGGCCAGGGCGCCTGAGCGATCTGGCCCGGCAGAGTGGCGTCGCCACCGGGGCCACGGCCACCACCCTTACGCGGCTCGGCGAGGCTGTCAGCAAACGGCCCGACGGTCGCTACATGATCGCGGATCCGGTGCTCGCGCTCTGGCTCCAATGGCGGGCCCCTGGCGGCGCTGCGGTGCCGATGACCGTGCTCGGGAGCGAGGGGGAGAGGCGCGCCGCGGAGGAGCTGGTCGCGCGCGGGTTCGGGCTCGTCTACCTGTCGCGGGGCTCGCGGGGCGCTTTCGACCTGCTCGCGATTCGAAACGGCCGCACCCTCGGCGTTCAGGTGAAGCATCAGAAGCTCCCGGTGCGGCTCCGCAAGGCGGAGCGGGAGCGCATCGAGGCGGACGCGGCGGCGATGGGCGTTCCGTGGGTGCTGGCGCTGGTGGAGGTGAGCGAT
>CANKNP010000250.1 GCA_947483545.1 Deltaproteobacteria bacterium
GCTGCTCGATCTCCACGATCCGCGCCTCGATGCGCTTCCGCTGCTCTTCGAGGATGACGACGATCTCTGCCGCCTCGCGGGCCCCGCGCTCCGTCAGCGCCTTCACCGCCCGGTCAGCGAGCCCCCCCGATCGCCGCTCCATCGACGGGAGCAGCTCGGTCACGTCGCGTGGCGCGTGCTCCTGCAGCCTGGCCTTGACCCCGTCCCCGACCGCGAGGAACCGTGGGGTGCCGAGTGACGTCTCGACCAGCCTGAGCACGTCCTGCTTGTCGCGCTCCCCGAGCGGGGACAGCTTGCCCTTGCGGATCTCAGCCGGGACCCACTCCGCCGCGGTCGCCACGATCTCGTCGTGGAGACGGACGGCACCGTCCCCATAGAGCGAGAGCCGCCCGAGCAGGATGACACTCGGGGTGGTCTCCTCCGTCAGCAACACGCAGGCGCGGCGGAGCTCGTCGTGCACGAAGCCCTGGGCGAGGAAGCGGCCAAGCAGCCGCTGGACGACGCGGTGTTCGAGGTGAAGGTGAACCGCATCGCCGTCGAGGGTGCCAGCATCCTTGAAGATCACCGGTCGAACAGGGGCAGTTCGTCGCCACTCCCACGGCTTCTCCTGGCGTTTTCGGGGCACTCGCAGGGTGTCGAGTGTCCCGACCCAGCTCGGATCTGAGGCCATTCGGGTGCCCAGATCGGGCAGCGCCCAACGCGCGGTGGCGGGGTCCGAGGCCGGGTCCAGGCGCACCAACTCGCCCGCGCCCAACAGCTCCAGCGAAGCAGAGAGCGCGTCGCGGAAGTGGCCGTCCGTGAGACCGATCCACTTCTTCGCCTCGCCCAGCATCTTGTCGAGGTCCTTGATCTGCTGCGACAGGACAGCATTCTTCGGCCGGGCGGACTCCAGATCGTCCATCAACGCGCTCTTCCGCTCGACGGCCTCCTCGCCACGGTCGATGCCGTTGATGTCCGCAGCCAGCGCCTCGGCCCGCTCATGGCGGATCCCCTCCTCCAGCATCCGGGCGAGGCTCCTCGCCACGACCGGCGTGAGGCTGCCGAGCTCGATCTGGATGGTCCCGGTCTTTCGCACGAGGGTGTCCAGCACGCGGTCCTCGGCGCGTTGTGGGAGCACGAAGTAGTGGCAGCGCACCTCCTTCGACTTCTGGAGCTTGCGGTCGATACGCCCGTTCCGCTGCTCCATGCGTCCGGGGTTCCAGGGCACGTCGAAGTGGAACAGGTCCGCGCAGTGATTCTGCAGGTTGATGCCCTCGCGAGCAGCATCCGTCGCGATCAGGATGCGGAGCGGGTGCCTCGTCGGATCCGAATTGAACGCGGCCTTGATGGCTTCACGGCCGTCATCCCCGATCCCGCCGTGGAAGGTGGACACACGTCGCGCGGAGTCCGGCCACCGCTGCGCGATCTGCTCTTCGAGGTAGCGCTTGCTGTCGGTGTACTCGGTGAAGATGAGCACACGGCGGTTGCCCCATTGCCCGTCGACCCGCAGGTTCGCCTCGATCCAGGCGAGGAGCCGCGCCGTGCGGGCATCGCACAGGTACCGGGCCCGGGAAGCGACCTCGGTCATCCGGTCCAGGAGGGCAAGCTCCACGTCCAGCGCCCGACCCCCGACCGCCGAGGCAGCTTCAACCTGCGCGTCCTCCTCGGCCTGCACCGCAGCCTCCGGGAGCTCTGCCCGGTCGTCGTCCGACCCGACCGGCTCTGTCAAGAGGCCTAGCGCGTTGGCGGCGGGGGCACGCGCGGCGCCAGGCGTAGGTGAGACCGCAGCCTTGGCGGCCTTGAGGACGGCGGCCCGGTGAATGGCCAGGGTGCGGGCAAACGCCTCGATCGAGGACAGCAGCCGCTTCTGCAACGACGTCAGGACCAGCATCCCCGCCACCTGTGCGGCGCGAGACTCCGTCATCAGGCGCTCCTCCCGCGCCCGGCGGTAGTCCTGGAGCAGCTGCGAGAGCACCAGCTCCGGGGCCGCAGCGGGGAGCCCGTCGATGATGACCGGAATGACCTTGCGAAGCGGGAAGTCCTCGCCCACGTCGCGCAAATCCTGCTTCAACCGACGCACCATCACCTGGTCGAGCAGCTTCTTGTCGGTGATCCGGACGCCCCGGCAGAACCGCTGCGGGTCGAGCAGCTCCATCAACGCCGCGAAGCTGTTCGGGTGCCCGTTGTGCGGCGTCGCGGAGAGGAACAGGCGGTGATCGAACAGGGGGGCAAGGTCGCGGATGATCCGCGTGAACTTCGAATCAATCGCGTACTTCTGGCCGCTCGCCGGAGCCGCGTTGTGCGCCTCGTCGAGGATCAGGATCGCGGGGCCTCCGTTCGCCTCGCCCAGCCAGTCCCGCAGGGGGGCCGCGTACGCCTCATCGCGCAGCAGGGCGTGGGAGATGACGAACCGGGTGTGCGTGGCCCACGGATTCTGCGCGAAGCCGCGCTCCCGACGCTGGGCAGCCACCCAGTCGCGGTCGTAGATCACGAACGTCAGCCCGAACCGCTGCTCCATCTCCTCCTGCCATTGCCGCACGACCGAGGGTGGGGCTGCGACCACGACCCGTCGCACCTTCTGGCGCATGAGCAGCTCGCGCAAGATGAGCCCGGCTTCGATGGTCTTCCCGAGCCCAACGTCGTCCGCGATGAACAGGTTGACGCGCGGCATCAGCAGCGCCTTCCGGAGCGGCTCGAGTTGGTACGCCTTGACCTCGATGCCTGCGCGGTATGGCGCCTGGAACAGCTTCGGGTCCGTGGACGTCACGCAGTTCCAGCGCACCGTGTGCAGGAACGCCGAGAACCAGCTCGGGTTGTCGAAGCCCTTCGCAACCACGGACTGCCAGGACGTCGCGCTCACGCCGCGAGCGTCGATCTCGCGCTCCCAGAGGACCTCCAGCGCCTGCCCCTGGGCGTCGTCGTCGAGGCAAGCCATGCGGACCAGCGTGTCCTCACCGACGTCGCTCCTGGGGACCACGTCCTCGACGAGGTAGCGCCGGGAGCGGCAGTGGACGATTTCACCGGGGGATGGGATCATGCAGGTCGCCTGGACGCGGGAGCTTACGCCGTTCCAGTACGTTGACCATGCCTTGAAGCAGTCGGCGCAAAGTGGGCGGTCGAGTCATGTGTCATGTGTCATGTGCCCTGTGCCGAATTGTCGCAAATCGAATAGCCAAGCTGCACACCCCGTACCCACGACTGGAGGTTCCCCGATGCTTCTCGCGCTCACGTCCTTCGCCCTCGCCTTCGACAGCACGCACGCCACCCTTCAGAAGGTGCTGACCGCCAACGTCGCCAGCGGCAAGGTGAACTACGCCGCCATCAAAGCCGCGCCGGCGGACTTGGACGCCTATCTGGCAGAGGTGGCCGCAGCGCCTGTCTCCACGCTCTCGGCGTCTGAGAAAAAGGCCCTCTACATCAACGCCTACAATGCCTATACCTTGGACCTGCTCGCGGACAACTATCCGCTCACGGCCATCACTTCGCTCGACGGCGGCAAAGTGTGGGAGACCCGCAAGTTCAACGTTGGCGGCACGCAGATGACGTTGAACGACATCGAGAACAAGAACCTCCGTACCCTCGGTGATCCGCGCATCCACGCCGCCGTAAACTGCGGCGCCATCGGGTGCCCCTCCCTGTCGTCTACCGTTTATCTGGCCTCCTCCCTGGAGAGTCAGCTCGATGCGGCGGCCAAGAAGTGGGCCTCCGCCAATGCTTGGAGCGGGACAGTGCTCTCGATCAACATGATCTTCGATTGGTACGGCGAGGATTTCACCGCGAAGTACGGCACCGCCTACTACGACATTCCTGGCCTCGAAGGCGAGCAGGAGGCCGCCGCAAACTTTATCGGCAAGTACGCCTCCGACCGGACGGACGCGCTGAAGAAGGGCGGGTACACGGTCTCGTTCACCAGCTACAACTGGAACTTGAACAGCAAGTAGGGGATCCTCCCGAAGGCGCGGGATACGGGACGGCGTGCCCGTACGCCGCGTTCTCATCGTGTGTTCGTCTGGCGTTCATCTCGCCGAGCTGTACCGCCTGGACGCCTGGTGGCGCAGGCACGAGCGGGTCTGGGTGACGTTCGACGCGCCAGACGCCGCCTCCGTCCTGCACGGCGAGCGCGCGGTGCTCAGGTCCACGCAGGCGAGCCGAAACGCCGGCAAGAACACGCTGCTCGCGCTGAAGATCTTGTACCGGGAGCGCCCCGAGCTGATCGTTTCGAGCGGGGCTGGCATGGCGCTGCCTTTCTTGTGGCTCGGCAAGGGCTTTTTCGGCTGCCGGACGATCACCTTCGACGCCCCCCCGAGTCGCCCGGCCCGCTGCGTGAGCCCCGAACCCGCGCAGGTTCTTGCGGCCGAGTTCGATGATCTCTGCGAACAGGTGCTCGCCGGGCCGCCAGGGGCTTAGGACGCTGTTGTTTGTCCAGCGCCCGGGCTGGCCTCCGCGTGCTACGGGGGCCAGGATGACCACGCCCCCGACCGAGACGCTGGCGCAAGGCCGCTTCCAGCTGCTGGACGTGCTCGGCGTCGGCGGTATGGCGACCGTGTATCGCGCCTTCGACCGGCGGTTGCAGCGGTACCGTGCGATCAAGATCCTCGCCCCGGCGCTGGCGACCCGGGCCACGCTCCGCAAGCGGTTCCTGGCCGAGGCGCAGACGATGGCCACGCTCGAAGAGAGCCGTGTGGTGCGGATCTTCGACATGGGGGAGGACCTCGACCGCGTCTACATCGTGATGGAGCTCGTCGAGGGGGGCTCGCTGGTTGATCGGGTGAACAGCGCCGGGCCGCTCCCCCCCCAGCTCGCCGCCCAGGTCGGAATGCAGATCGCGGAGAGCTTGCACGTCGCCCATCTGGCGGGGGTCATCCACCGTGACATCAAGCCGCACAACATCCTGCTGACCAAAGCCGGCGAGATCCGAATCACCGATTTCGGCATCGCGCAGGTGCATAGCGAGGACGGGGACGGCATGACCCGGACAGGCGCGGTCATTGGCACCTGGGGGTTCATGGCGCCCGAGCAGCGCAGCAACGCCAAGGGTGTAGACGCGCGGGCGGACGTGTTCAGCACGGGCGCGACGCTCTGGGCCCTGTTGAAGGGCGAGACACCCCCCGAGCTGTACGCCGCGACCGATGCGTTCGACGACATGCCGGAAGCCCTCGTCCTCGTGCTCCAGCGCGCGACCCGCTACAACCGCGATGAGCGCTATGCGAGCGCGCTCGCGCTCGCCGACGCGCTCCGCGAAGTCGTCACGCGCCTGCCGCCCGACCCGGAGTTCGTCCCCCCGCTCGTGCTTCCGAAGCAGTTCCGCCTGACATCGGCCGGGCCTGACAGCGCCACCATCGACCCCTCCGATGGACCCAGCGCCCCTCCTCCCGGCACGATGGTCCCGGATCTCACGCCGGATCCATCGCTGGCGCTCAGGCCTGTGCCCACCCCGTTGCCCACCCCGGCGCCGCGAAGCTCCATGCCCGCGATACCGACGCGGCCCGCGGAGTCCGCTGAGCCCGAGTCCTCCGGGGTTCCGCTGCTGGGTAAGCTGGCGATCCTCGGCGGGCTGGGTCTGCTGGGCGTGGTCGTCGTCGCGGCGGTCGGTGTGGCCATCTACGAGCCCACACCTGTGCCTCCCATCGAAACGCCGGTCGTGGTGGACCCGATCGTTGCGACCGATCCCCTCCCGACAGCGGATCCCCTCGCCCCTGAGCCGGTGGCCGATCCCGTCGCCGTGGAGCCGCCGGTGCCGGTCGCCGCGAAGCCGCCTGCGGACGTGAAGAAGCCCGCCGTCCGAGAGCCGGCGGTGAAGGCGCCACCGTCGACGCCCCCGGTGGCGACGACCCCCGTCCCTGCAACCCCCGTCTCCACGACCCCCGCCGCGGAGGTCGTAACGACGCTCACCCATCTGGCGCCGACGACTGTCGCCGCCGGCGGCTCGGTCACCCTCAGCGCGATTGGTGGCGCGGATTGGACGCTGAAGGTTTACTACCGGCCCGCCACAGGGGGCGCATTCCGCGACAAGCGGATGAGCGGGAACGCCGGTCACTTCACCGCGACGCTGAAGGCGGATGGCGATCTCGCAGGCGGGTTCGACTACTTCTTGCAGGCCACCACCCCGGGCGGCGTCGTCAAGGATGGCTCGGCGGCCAGTCCGCACCGGGTGTCGGTGCCGTAGAAGCCGGCGTGGCCGCCCTGGTCAACGAGGCCGCTTCACCCATCTCCCAACGCCCACCCCGCGATGTCCGCTGGCCCGGCCTCCCAAGCGAACGCCTTCGCCCCCACCGGCAGCCAGGCCAGACTCTCCGGCCGGGCGACGATCCCCACCCTCGCACCGCACAACCCCGCGAGATGCGCCGGGCCGCTGTCGGCCCCGAGCCAGACGGCAGCCTCCGAGGCGATCGCGATCAGCCCGGCGAGATCGGGCCGCTCCGCCGCCCATGGCTCCAGGGGTCCGCCTATCCAGCGGGGTTGCACGCCCCGCTCCCGGAGCGCCTCGTCCACCGCCCGCCAGCGATCCAGCGGCCAGCGCTTCTCCGCGCCCGCCGATCCCGGCGCGATGACGACCGAGCCGATCCGCGCGCTCGGCGAACCTCGCTCGCGGCTCGGCGGTCTCTTCGGACAGTGTTGTTTGTCCAGCGCCCGGGCTGGCCCCGCTCTCCTGCCTGCCGAATCGGCCAACCCAACGCGCTCCACCCGCGGCCAGACCGAGCAGAAATGGGCGCTGGCCGAAACCCCGGGCGCCGGGCGCGCCGCGACGCTGAGCACCTCTGGGATCCCCGCCTCAGAAGCGGCCAGTCGGTGCGCCTCGGAGAACACCACCGCGGTCTCGTACCCCGCAGGGTTCCGCGCCAAAAAAAGCCACATCGACTCCGCTGCCTCGGCGTCCCAGAGCCGGTCGATTCGGCCGGCGCGGACCAGCAACGGGCCGAATGCCCGCTTGGCCATGACGTCCACGCGGCGACCGGTTGCACAGAGCGCTCGCAGCACCGGAAAGGTCAGGCACACGTCGCCCAAGGCCCCGGTGCGCACGAACAGGATGGGTCCGGCGGTCAGAGCTCGCCTCGAACCCCGACGAGCGGGATGAAGCCCGGCCCGTGCACCTGCTCCACCTCGTCGTAGTCATAGCTCCAGGCGAGGTACATGACGTTTCCGGGCTGCGGGACGTACCAGGCCTCCAAATAGGGGGTCAGGCTGAAATCGTGAAAGGTGATGCGATGTTCAAAGTGGAGGTCTACCTTCTGGTAGGTGGGCAAGCGCTCGCTGTTCTCGGCCCCGAACACGGGCTCATAGCTGTCCGAAGCCGCGAGATAGCGCCCGTCGGTGATCGGCGTGTAGGGGAGCCCCGCCGAGATTCGATAGCGTAGGCCCAGGTTCCAATTGGGGCGAAAAGTCCAACTTACGACCAGATTGACGGCGAACGGCTGATCGTAATCGGACCGAACCCAACCCCCCGCGCCATCCTCCAGCTTCGATTCGGACAGATCCACCGACGCCCAGGCGAAGAATCGATCCCGCAGGCGGTACCGTGTGCTGAACGAGCCGCCCCACGCCCGGCTCCCGACACCGCCGACCGGCGCCTCGCCGACATCCTCGGTGATGACATCCTCGCCCCACTTGACCCACCCGTCGAGCGAGAGCTCCCACCGCCCGGCGATCGCCTGGTCGAGCCCCGCGGCAATTTGGTAGCTGCGGGTGGGCGGGAGGGTTGGATCGCCGAGGGTCGGGGACAGTTGCGTCGCGGTCGGGAACTGGCTGTACAACCCCGTGGCGGCGCGCACAAACGTGTCAGCCGCCGGGTGGATGCGCAGCGCGAGGCGAGGGTCCACCACGACGCGCGCCGTGAGCGAGTCGGCGAGCATCCGCACGCCGGGCTGCACCCGCACGATGCCCGGCTCCCAGCGCGGCTCCACGAACGTAGCGGCTTTGACCCGCTGAATCGCCTCATGGGCCGAGA
>CANKNP010000251.1 GCA_947483545.1 Deltaproteobacteria bacterium
CTTGATCTGGTTGAACACGTCTTCGCGGACGAGGGTGTTCACCATGACCTTCTGGACCTTCGGGTCCTTGTCCACGCCCTTGCGGATCGCCTCGGCGTAGAGGAGCTTCTCCTCCACGAGGGTCTGCAGGACCTCCTTCTTCTCTTCGATTGTCAGCGAGTCACCGCTCGCAGGGGTCTTACGGGCCGCGGCCTGCTCGAACTCCTTGGAGCCGATCTGCACGCCATTGACGGTCGCGATCACCTCGCCGATGTCAACACTCGAGGCGGTCGTCGAGACCGGAGCATCCTTGGCAGCGCCGCTGCCGGAATCACAACCAACGCCGAGAAGAGCGACCAGAACAAGCACAGAAGCAGCAGACAAGCGCATATAGACTCCAACGCGGCCGGGCCCTATTCCAACGCGGGCGGGGTGGCAACCAGGGACGGGGCATGGGAGGGGAGCGTGACGGGAATTGACCGACCGGCATAGAGCAGCGAATGGACCCGACCGAGGAGATCGCCGTCGCCGGGCCGCTCGGACCCGGGGAGGTTGGCTGGCGTGAGGTCTCGCTCGCGTTCGGGGCCGCGTGGGGCCGCGGCGAGGGTTGGGGAGATCTCTGCGCGCCGGCCGGGTGCGAGCCGTTCTGGTATTCCGTGGGCTCACCGATCCTCACCTTCGCCGCGGAGATCGGCACGAGGCACGTGCGGGGGTTCCAGTCGGATTTCGGCGTCCTGGTCGGCACGCCCGAGCTCCGCGGCGGGGTGTTCGGCGGACTCGGTGTCACGTCAGGGCAGGCCGGCGCCCTGGTGATCTGGGAACCCTTGGCGTATCACTCCCTCGGCCTGGAGCTGCGAGCAACGGTGTTCTACCCGACGGTGTACCTCGTCACCTCGATGATCCACATCGGGTGGGACATCCAAGGGCACCGCGCTGACGAGGGGCGAGCTTCACCGGTCCCCGTCCCCCGGTTGCCAGAGTTGCCGCAGCCCCCACCGCACCCACACCCCGCCTCTCCAACCTCCGCGTCCACCCCATCACAATCCTGGTCGATCCCATCGCCGACCACGTCGAGGGCGCCTGGATGCACGAGCCGGTCGCCATCATCGCAGTCGGCGTGGTTCGCGGCGGCATACCCAATCGGCGGATCACACGCGGTGACGAACACGTCCGGATCGGTGTACCCGTCGTGGTCGATGTCGGCGTACCAGAACTCCTCCACGTCGCAGGTGCCCAGGATTACGGAGGCCCGGCCCTCCTCGTCCCAGATGGCCGACTGCACCGCTCTCTCGCCCACGATGACATCGTCATAGCCGTCACCGTCCACGTCCCCGGCGGACGAGACTGCCGCCCCGAAGCCTACCCAGGACTGGCCAGAGCCGACAACCCAGACCGGGTGTGGCCCGAGCCCCTCCGCCGAGCCGAGGAAAACGTACGCGCGTCCCTCGTCCTCTTCGGCGTCGTCGAACCCATCAGCCCCGACCACCACGTCGTCGTAGCCATCCCCGTTGATGTCGCCGGCCGAGGCCACCGACCGACCGAAGTACGCCTGCTCCTGATCGGACTGGAAAGCCCAGTTCGGGGTCGTCGACAAGCCGCTCGCAGCTCCCAGGTACAGATAGGCCCGCCCCTCGTTCTGTTCCCCTTGGTTCGAAACCCACGCCCCCACGAGAACATCGCCGTAGCCATCGCCATTCACGTCCCCCGCGGCCGCCACGGCGTTCCCGAAGCAAGAGCTCTCAGGCCCGATGACCCGCCAGGCGGCACCGGACCCAAGGCCGCCGGGAGACCCCAGGTACACCTGGGCCAGATGCGCGCCAGGCGATCCGACGATCACGTCGCCGAAACCGTCGCCGTTCACATCGCCGGCTGAGGCCACGGCGGCGCCGAGCTCCGCGGACTTGTGGTCCGATTCCACCGTCCAGCTTGGGCTCGACGCCAACCCCTCGGCCGAGCCCAGGTACACGCCCGCCCAGCCCTCGTGCGTCAGGTCGTTGTCGTACATCGAGGCGCCGACGATGAGGTCCGCGTAGCCGTCGCCATTCACGTCCCCCGCGCCGCCCAAGGAAGTGCCAAAGTGTGCGTGCTCCTGGCCCAAGCTGACCGTCGAAGCCGGCGTCGGGCCGAGACCTGCCGGCGAGCCCAGGTACAGCTCGACCCGACCGGCGCTGTCGTAGCCAACTGCCCCCACGGCGAGGTCATCGTACCCATCGCCGTTGACATCTCCAGCCGACGCTACGGCGTTTCCAAGCTGTGCGTAAGCGTCCCCGTCCGTCGTCCATGCCGCTGCTCCCAACCCGAGGGGCGACCCCAGGTAAACGTAGGCCCTGCCTCCGTCGCCTTGGCCGTACGCGCCAACCACGATGTCCCCATACCCATCGCCGTTGACGTCGCCCGCCGACGCCACCGCCGCGCCGTAGAAGGCGGAGTCCTGTTCGCCCTCGGCTGTCCAAGATGCGACCGTGCCAAGGCCGGCGCGCGCGAGGTTCGCGGAAGCCAGGATCGCTACGACGAGGGTCATCCGTGGACCATAGCCCAACGCCAAGTCCCGCCGCGCTGGGGATCCGCGGCGTTCCACGGCCCGCCTGAACGGCCGCTCGATGGCCTCAAGCCGCCCATACCGCCCAAGGTCCCCGATGATGTACCATAACTGAGGGGCTCAGTAATGTTCTCTGCTCAACCGACGAGACGAGCGTACACGCCCAGGATCGCGTCCAGATGGCCCTCAAACCCCGGCGGCGCCCGAACTGCCGTGGGCATCGCGCGCTCCATGCACCGAGCCAGCATTTCACAGTCTCCGGGCGGGTAAAGCCAGCCGTCTACACCATCTTCGACGATCTCGGGGATACCGCCGATGGCGGGGGCGATGACCGGACACCCCACCGCGCGGGCCTCGAGGATCACGAGCGGCGCGTTCTCCGGCCAGATCGAGCCGAGCACGAGGGCGCGGGCACCGGCGAGCAAAGGTGCGACGGCTTCGTGGGGGATCGGCCCGTCATTCGTGACCTGGAACGCCGGGTCTGGACCGGGCGGGCCGTGCGTGCGGAGCGGGGCGATGCGGCCCGTGCGCTCCCAGGCGTAGCGCACAAGGTCCGGCCCTTTGTGGTGCGCGAGGGTGCCGAGGAACACGAACGGGGCGTCGGGCGCCAGGGTTCGAGCACGGCCGGGGCTCGCAACCCCGTGAGGAACAACCTGCACAGCTCCAAACCCCTGAGCCTCCGCCAACCCCGCGAGGTATCGACTCGGCGCGATCACGTTCACCTCCCGCGCGAGCTGTAGGAACGCCGCCGATCGTCGCGCGATCTGGGCCTCCCCCAGCGGCTCAGCTTCGCCCCCGCTGGCCCTCGCCCGCACCCATCCCGGCAGCTTTTTCCACGCCCGATGCAGCACCCGCGTCGGCATCACCCCTCCGACCAGCTCCGCCACACGCAGCCCCCGATCCACGTTGGGCACATCCCGCATCCACCCCGATGCGCAGGTCGCGCATTCCGAACTTGGACCATCACATGGGTGTTTTCCACGCAGCAGCGTGCCCCCCGCAGCGCACCATCCCCACGCATCGTGCAACGTCCAGACCGTCGGGACCCCGGCGCGCGGAAGTGTGACCGACAGCCCCGCGAGGTGCTGAACGTGGATCACGTCGGGCGTGAACCGCGACCGAACCTGCTCGAACACCCGGTCGATCGCCGGGTTGGACGCCCCCATTCGGGCCTCTCGCCCCGGCACGTTGTTGACGACCCGGGTGATCCCCTCCTCCTCCAGCACCGTGTACATCGGCATCCCCGGCGCGATCGTCGCCGTGAACGTGTGCACCGTGTGACCACGCCCCCGCAAACCATCCGCCAGCGACGACGCATACCACTCCGTCCCGGCGCTCTCCCGCGGGGGAAACCCGTGGACGACCTGGAGGACCCGGATCAGATCCCCTCACCCTCAACAGGGACCCAGGCGCGCCCCTCGCGCCTCCACACCATGAGCGTTCCGGGCAAATGTCCTCGTCCAAAGCGGAGCTCGATGCCCTGGCCCGCGGCGTCCAGCCCGCGAGCCCGCACCCGCGCGCCAAAACCCTCCCGGGCCCACCGCAATCCCAGCCGATTCACGATGGGCGCCGCCAACGCATGGACCTCCACCCGAATGAGCCAGCCGATCGACCACACCGACCACAACAGACCGACCAGGACGAGGATTCCGGCGAGCTCGCTGCTCGCGATCGTGTCATCCACGTAGATCACGCCAGCACGATCTCCATGCCCTCCCGAGCCAGCTCCACTTGGGGCTCGGTCGCCGTAGCCCACTTGGCGGCCAGCAAGTCCAGGTCCGCATCACATGCGTCGGGGGCATGGTGGAACAGGAGCAGCTTCTTGGCGCCTGCAACCTTGCAAAGGTCATAGGCATACTCTGGATAGGCGTGACCCCAGGTCATCTTTTCCAGGTACTCGGCGAGTGAGAACATGGTGTCGAAGATGACGACGTCGGCATCGCGGCAAAGCTCGACGAGCTGAAGTTCGCGCCCGGAGGCTTCCATCCCGCCCGCGAGCCCCTCGCCTGGCCGGGAGAGCGGCGCGGTGTCCGTGATATAGACGATCGAACGCCCGTTTCGCTCAATCCGGTAGGCGCAGGAGCCGCCGGGGTGGTTGAGCGCAGCGGCTTTGAGCTGCCAGGGACCGCAGTGAAAGACGTTTCCTGGACGCACCGCCGAGAACTGCACCTTTGCGGGCACCTCCGTCATCCGGACAGGGTGAAAGATCCCATTGAGGAACCTGGCGATTCGGTCTCGCGTGCCGTCCGCGTTGAAGGCCGGCGCAGTCACCGTGATCTCAAACGAGGGGGCGAACACCGGCGCGAAGAACGGGAAGCCGAACAGGTGGTCCATGTGGAAGTGCGTGAAGACGATGTGCAGCTCGCGCTGGGCGCGGCCGAACAACGTGGGACCCAGCTTCCGGGCGCCCGTTCCGCAGTCGAAGACCACGGTGGGCAGGCCCTCCGCCGTGACTTCAATGCATGAGGTATTGCCGCCGTACCGAGCGGTCTCGGTGCCGGGGACCGGAAAAGACCCGCGCACACCCCACAGGCGGACGGTCATGGCGCTCTCTGCCGCGGTCATGCGCTCATGTAGCCCGGGGACGGTGGGGACGGGTGAGTGGGGGGTGGTGCGCGGTACAGGATTCGAACCTGTGGCCTACAGCTCCGGAGGCTGTCGCTCTATCCAGCTGAGCTAACCGCGCGGCGGGACGAGGCTATCGGATGCCCGCGGCGGCGGCAAGGACGGCGGTGAGATTCGACGGTCACCAGATCCTTCGCGCGAACTTGACGGGGGTGTCAGACTCTAGCAAAAACGCGGGGCGCGTTTCTGCTAGATCACACCTCGATCGGGCCGTCCAACCGGCCTTCCACAAATTGCCGGACGACAGGATCCTCGGTCGCCCTGAAATCTTCGGAGGTCCCGAACAGCCGCACCCCGCCCTCGTAGAGCATCGCGATGCGGTCGGCCATGCGGAAGGTGGCCTCCATGTCGTGGCTGATGACCAGCGAGGTGATCCCTGGGTTGTTGTCCTGGGTCGCGCGGATGAGCTTGTCGATCTGCGCGGTCATGATCGGATCGAGGCCGGTGGTGGGCTCGTCGTAGAGCAGGAACTCCGGATCCCGGACCAGGGCGCGGGCCAGGCCGACGCGTTTGCGCATGCCGCCGGAGAGCTCGGCCACGCCTTTGCGCCCAGCGCCGGCGAGCCCGACGGAGGCGAGCATCCGTTCGACCTTCTCCGCGATAGCCGACTCCCGCATCGGCCGGGCGCGCTGGCCGGGGACCAACATGCCGTGCTCACGCAGGGGAAAAGCCACGTTCTCGAACACGTCCATCGAGTCGAACAGCGCGGCGTTCTGGAACACCATGCCGAACCGAAACCGCACGTTTCGCAACGCGCCCGCGCCCAACGTCGCCAGATCGTCGGATCCCACGATCACGCTGCCCGCGTCGGGCTTCAAGAGCCCCATCACATGCTTGAGGAGCACGCTCTTGCCGGTGCCCGACCGGCCGATCACCACCGTGATCTGACCGCGTAAAACGTCCAGATCCACGCCGCGCAGCACCTTCTGCTCCCCAAACGCCTTGCACACCCCACGGAGCTGGATCCCGGGAACGTCCACGGCGTCCGCCTCCACCATCAGCCGACGCTCAACGGCGCCAGGATCCGCGTGAGAAAGTAGTCCCCGGTCAGGATGAGCACGCCAGCCACGACCACCGCCGAGGTGGTCGCCCGCCCCACCCCCTCAGCCCCGCCGCGTGTGTGAAAACCCTGGTAGCACCCGATGCTGGCGAGGATGAAGCCAAAAACCGCAGCCTTGAAGCAACCGCCGAGCACGTCGTCTTCGTCCACAAACCACCAGATGCGCGCCCAGAACCCGCCTTCTGGAACTTGAAGCTGCTTGACAGCCACATACCAGCAGCCGAAGAGCCCGATCACGTTGAACACCATGTTGAGCGCCGGCACCATGATCACGCTGGCGAGGAGCCGGGGCGCGACGAGGTATTGCAGCGGGTCGATGGCCATGCTCTCCAGCGCGTCCACCTGCTCGGTCACCCGCATGGTGCCGAGCTCCGCGGCCATCGAGCTGCCCACGCGCCCGTTCACCATGAGCGCGGTCAGCACCGGCGAGAGCTCGCGCGTGAGAGAGAGCGCCACGATCCCGCCGATCAGACCGTTGGCGCCGAACTGGGAGAAGCCGATCTCGGCCTGGATGGCGAACACCATGCCGGTGAACAGCCCGGTGATGAGGACGATGGTGAGCGACTGCACGCCTACAAAGTGCATTTGCTTGAGCAACATGCGGAGGCGGTAGGGGGGGAGCAGGCCAGCGCCACACGCCCGGGCCGTGAACGAGAGATAGCGGCCGAAGGCTTCGACCCACGTGGTGATGGCGGCGCCGAGGGCGGTGATGGGGTTCACGGGCGGCTGGTAATCCGAAAGGGGGGGGAGGTGGGCGGCTCGCTCCCCGGGCCCGCAGGTCGGCCGCAGGCCGGGGGACGCCGCTGGGCATCGGAGAACGGAAGAGCCTCCGGAGTTCTCGCCGGTCCTGGCTTCCAGGGACCTCGGGACGTGGGCACGAGCCGCCATTGGCCCCGCAGCCCCGGAAAAGGCGTAGGATCCCACCGATCCCCCGCCCCGGTCGATCATGTACGCTGCGTTCCTTGCAAATCGATACGTCTTCGCTGCCGCCCTGGCGCTCACCGGATGCGTGGCGCCGACGGGTCATGAGTACGCGGCGGCGCTGCACGCGGCGACCTGGGAGGACGGCAGTGCCCACTGCGCCGACATCGACACCGAACCCACCCGCTCCGAGTGTAGCGCGGCCATCGCCGAGGCTCACCACCGTCCGGCGTCGGACTGCGCGGCGATCCAAGCGCCCATCTGGGCCGAGGAGTGCCTGTTCAACTACGCGGAGCGGGCTGCGACGGACGGCGACTTGCTCGGGGCGTTTGACGCCTGCGATGGCCTCCCGACGCTCCGTCCCGAATGCCGGGGCCACCTGCTGGGGCTCGCGACCGCCGATGCGCTGCGCCAAACCCCGGCGCAGATCGGCGCTGGCTTCGCTCGGTACTGCCGTGCCCGCGGGGCCCCGGACGCGGAAGTGCGCTTCTGGAATGCCTACTTCGCGGGGCGGTCTCGGCTCGGCGCGCCCCCCGACAGCGCCGGCTGCCCAACGCCCGCCTGCACCGAGGCCGCTGCCCAGGTCCTCGACACCCTGCGAACGTTCCGCGTTCCGGCAGCTTTTCCGCCGGCGGTGAACCCGGATCGTGACCCATAGAACAAGAACGGCACCAAGTAGAGGAGCGCCGCCGATCCGCGCGCTCGGCGAACCTCGCTCGCGGCTCGCGCCCCTCTGCCACAAGGCACCGTGCACCCCCCGTGCATCCCACGCCCCCAGTGTCCCCCCCCCCCCCCCCC
>CANKNP010000252.1 GCA_947483545.1 Deltaproteobacteria bacterium
AGCTTCACCGACAGGTTGCCGTCCATCGCGACGAGCAGGTGGCGCTCGTAGCAGAGGTGGCTGAACTTGATGATCTCGTCGCGGAGCTTGCGTTCGGGGATCATGAGGTGCTCCGCCGCGCCAGCGCCAAGCCCAGCAAACCCAGCGCAAATCCCCCGAGGGAGCCACCGCCAGACGTCGCACACCCGCACCCCGACGGCGTCTCCGGCCCCAGGACCTGGGCCTGCTGATCCCCTGAGTCCGTATCGGCCGGATCCGTGTCCGAGTCCACCGGGGCTGTGTCTGCCGCGGTGTCGGAGGGCTCGTCGAACGTCGTCTCCTCCGCGACCATCGGCCAGAAGTCCTCGCCTTCGTAGTCAAGCGCCCAGAAGCCTACGCCCTGCAAACCCCGGTCCCTGGCAAACGCGATCCGCAATCGCACCGACTCGTTGGTCGGATACCAGAGTTGGGTGCCACTCGGCAGGGTGTACGGCGAGCGCGTCGGCTGGTCGTAGAGCTCCCCGTTCTCCGCCGCATCCTCGATCGCGGTGGACATCACCACCGACCACCCATCGTCGGTCGCGTCGCCCGGGACATTGTGATCGGCGGGCCATTCCTGCCCATACAGCGGCAAGCCCAGCACGATTTTGTCGACGGGCGCGCCAAAGGCGATGTAATCGTCAATCGTCCACTCGAGCGAGTAATCGCTCCAGGGATCCTCCCCATACAGGGGATCATTGGGCCCGGGGTCGCCCCCCGTCCAATGGTATCCGTACCCCATGATGAACAAACCCTCGCTATTGGCGGCAAGTTCGCTGTAGTCCCATGCGCCGAGCCAATCCACGGCGGGCGTCGCGATGTAAACTTCGCCCACCTCGTCGTGCAGCTCCTTGATGAAGTCTACAAAATCCGTTGTCAGATCGGAGTCGAGCCCCTCGACATCCACGTTGACGCCGTCCGCGCCGTAGTCCTCGACCAACGCCTTCAGCTCCGCGATGGCGACCGCCCGCTTGCTCGGGCTGCTCAATACGCTGGCCTGCACATCGTCGTCAAACGAGATCACACACACGTGGACCTTCACGCCGTAGGAGTGTGCGATGGGCACGACGCTCCCGGCCACGTCTGTCCAGTTGTCGGTGGAGGAGAGCGTGCCGTCGCTGTTCAGCTCCACGTCGAAGATCGCGACGTGCGTGAGCTGCTCCCAGTTCAGATCGGTCGGGTCGCCGGTCCAATAGGCGTGGTATCCGTACACGGTCATGTCGGGCGTGGGCCCATCCGCGGGGGGCGGAACGCTGGCGAGCGGCGCGGGGACGACGTGATCCGCCCCGGAATGGCGGGCATGATCCAGCGCGTGGGGCGTAGACAGGGGCGCGGCCAACGCCGTGAGGACGAGGGGGAGCAGCATCGCGCGCGCTTAGCCCGGCGGGGGGCGGGGTGCGGTTCCAGCGTGGGAGCGAGCGCCAGGCTGTGATCAGAACGTCCCCGATACCCGAATCCCACCCGGGGTCACATCCAGACGGGCGGTGAAAGCAGAACGTGAGGTTTCGTCCATGGAACTCGCGTCGTCGTCGGCGCTCGGCGCGGGCGGGAGCAGGAGCAGGGCGCCGACCAGGAGGACGGGAACTCCCGAAACGGCGGAGGAGACGCCTCCGGCGAGGAGGACAAATGGGATCACGATGCCGTTGCCGGAGATCCCGTCGAAGCCAGTTGCACCCCACACAGTCGTCGCGCCGATCGTCGTGACGCCCAGCGAGGATGTCACCGCGCCACTTGTCATCAGCACAATCGCAGCGTGTGTGCGGCGCCCACGCGCGCCGGGCACGCTGGGCACCTTTTTGCCGGGCTCGCCCCCGCACCACCTGCACGCCGGCTTCGGGGGCGGTGGCGGCGGCGGATCGATGTCGGGCAAGTCTGCACCCAAGGCAAGGCCGGCGAGGAAGGTCAGCATCGGGGGGAGTGTAGCTGTCGGCGGGGCTCGCGACTTGCGACCGCTTACAGTGCGGCATGCTCCGTGACCGCCTCCGCTCGCTCCGGGACCGACTGCGCGGGCGCAGCAGCCAGCCCGCCTGGGCGGCCGAGCCGACAACCGGCTCCGGAACCGTGGAGTTGCCGGACGGCACGAGGTTGGAGCGCTCGGCCCTGCTGCCCGTCGTGGGCTTGGCCCAGGCGCTGCATCGGCCCGGCCGGCTCACGCTTCAACACCACTGGGCCACGTGGGCGCCCGCGGTAGAAGCCGATGTCCCGCTGCTGCTCGAGCTTCACCTCGCCTGGGCGCAGCACGTCGACTTCTTCGGTGTTGGCTGGGAGCTGCAGCTTGGCGGCCATCTCACCGAGCAGGCGCTCGCTGTCGACGAGTTCCACCGCTCGTTCGGCCTCACGTGGCGAACGCTCATCGTGCAGGGCAGCCGTGACAAGGTGCGGGAGGCCACCGGGCTGCGCTCGGAGATCCTGCCCCAGACATGGCTCCGCGCCGGCGATGGCAGCGTGCTCTACCTGCAGGAGGGTGCGCTCGACGACGACGCGTTCGTCGCGATCGAGCACGCGATCCGCGAGGCCACCGGCGTGGCGGATCGGGAGCGGGTGAAAGGCTGGGTGTGACGGGACCCGTGGTAGGGGCGGCTCACGGGGATCGCGGCGCCGTTCAAGCGGGCCGTGAAACGCCGCTTCGAACCGGCGCGGGCTCCCAGGGGACGGACCCGGCGAACCTCACGCGGGAGGATCCCCGTGACCGGCGAGCGTCAGCGCGTGTAGCCGGGCTTCGGGAGCGGGATCGGCGTGGGGTTCCTCCCCACCCAAGCCACGGCGAGCTCGGCGAGGCGGTCCGGTGCCGCGTCGTCCCTACGCACCGCGCGTTGGGCGGCGTGTGCCTCCGCGAGGTCGGCCGGAGAGAGCGCCGTGTGCGAGGCGAGGTGCTCGCAAAGCGCGGCGACCATGCTGGTGTAGTCAGCGTCCCAGTTGCCACCCCCGTTCCGGCGCAGCTCGTCGAGCACCCGACCGGTGATGCGGATGACCTCCCCCTGTACCGTAGCGCAGGCCCCCGAGGAGGGGACGAGCAACTGCCACAGCGCTTCGTGGCGCTGGCGCCACGTCGCACCAGTGACCACGATGGGGGCCGCCCCATCGTGCATGAGCCGCCGGGGTGGCGGGATCACTCCGAAAAGGGCGCACAGCGCGGCGCAGGCTGCGGACGCCTCCTCGACCGAATCCCGCGCGAACTTGGCCCGGTAAAACTCGAAGGTCTGCGCTGCAGTCAGCACGGCGGATTGGGCTTTCGGGGTGACCTGGGCGCCAGCGGCGAGCAGAAACTGGGCGAACGGCACCATCGCCACCAATTCGGCGTTCGACATCCGAAAAAGTCCGTACTCCAGGGGGGTCAAGCCGTTGTTCGTGCGGGCGTTCAGGTCGGCGCCGTGGGCCAGGAGCAGCGTCGCCGATGCGACGTTCTTCCCGTCGGCCGCGGAGTGTAGGGGGGTGAGCCCCTGGTTCGACCGAAGGTGTACGTCGGCGCCGAGCGCGATCAGGACCTCGGGCGAAAGCGCGTGGTGGAATCGCGCAAAGGCGCTCTCGTGCAACGCCGTGCGGCCCCAGGTGTTCGTGGCGTTGACGTCCGTGCCGCGCTCCACGAGCCAACGAGCGATAGCCGGTGTACAACGCCGTGACATCAGCGGCGTTTGATTGCCGAAGGTGCTGCGGGCGTCCGGTTCGCAGGCCTCGAGCGCGGCGCGCACCGGTGCGTCGTTGCCAGAGGTCGCGGCCGCGTCGAAAAGGGCGTCCAAGTCCTTGGGCAGGGTCTTGCGGAGGGGCTTCTTGCGCATGGCCGAGGGGTAGCACGCTGTGGCTCGCTCCAAAAGGTCCGCACAGCCGCAGCCATCGCCTACCGGGCTAAGCCACCGCGATGAGAAGCGTACAGCTCACCGCCATCGCCGTGGCCGCCCTCAGCGGCGGCGCCCTCGCCGGCGAGGATCGCCCGATCACCGGGGTCTCGACCGTCGAGGGGGCGGGGCCAGCAGATCTTGCCTATTTCGAGCGGGGAAACCCTGGCGCGGCCGGCGTGTTGCTGGCCCGCGCGCCGATCGAAGGACGCACGGTGATCGTCGTGGCGGATCCCCTCGCCGCGATGTGTACGATCCTGGCGGCGAGCTTGCCAGAGCCCGAGTTCTCGGGCGCCGTACACCCGAGCGCGAAGGTGGACGCGACGGCGGTGTTGGACCCAGGCGTTGTGATCGGCGCGGACTGCGTCGTCGGAGCCGGGACACACCTGTTCCCGAACGTGGTGCTCTACGCCCGGACGCGGGTCGGGGCGGGGTGCCGAATTCACGCAGGTACGGTGCTCGGCGCCGACGGATTTCGGTACCACGCCACAGCTCGCGGACCCCTGAAGGTGCCACAGGTCGGCGGGGTTGTATTGGGTGACGGGGTGGAGACCGGCGCAAACTGTACCATCGACCGCGGCTTCTTGGGTGACACACGCGTCGGGGACGGTTGCAAGCTCGACAATATGGTGCACATCGGCCACAACTGTACGCTCGGACGATTTGTGGTGATCGCCGCACAGACCGGGGTGTCCGGCAGCTCTCGCATCGGCGATGGTGTGCTGATCGGCGGGCAGGTGGGCGTCGCGGATCACACGACCATCGGGCCCGGCGCGCGAATCGGCGCGCAGTCCGGCCTGCACGGCCAGATCCCCGCGGGCGAGACCTGGCTCGGGACGCCCGCGCTGCCGATCTCCGTGATGCGCAGGGTGTATGCGATGACCAAGGACCTCCCGGCGATGTGGCGGGCGTGGAGGTGAGCGGGGTCTACTGCGGCGCCAACCGGTCGATCTCCACTCTCGCCGCCTGCTGCATCGCGGCCAGGATCGGATCGTCCGGGATCTCGGGATCCAAGTCGATGTGCCGATCGACGCCAGTGACTCGCCCGTCGGACAGCGTGAGCCGCAGCTCGCCGAGCCGCATCGTCTGGACGAACGACAGGGCCCACACGGCGTTCTTGACGTAGAACGGCTCGACGTGCTGGTTGTGGCCCGCGGCGTCGATGACCGCGATGATCTTCGGCACGCGCATCGCGAACATCTTGGCGTCCTCCGCAGCGTCGAAGGCGAGGAGGACGATCCCGTCCACGTCGTTGGCCAACGACTGGAGAAACGGCAACGCATCCCCCACCGGATGGATTTTATACGGCGCGATGTCGGAGAGGGTCTCCTCCACGCCGGCGATCCCTGTGACGGCATACTTCCGGCCGCCAAGCTCAAACTGCCGCGAGCGTTCGATGTGGGGACCTTCGATGTTCGCCGACACCATCGGCAATTTCGAGACGTCGGACGGCCGCACGCCCGGCAACCCCGTGACGTCCCGCGGCGTGACGTTCAGCACGTCCCAGCCGCCCATGATCAGCCCCTCAGCCATCGTGCGGTCCATGACCTCCAGCTGGGGCATGGGCATGTTCTGGAACCCGACCGCGTCTGTGAGCCACTCACCCGCGTTCAACAGCAGGCTTGGAACCCCCGGGTTCGCGGCCCGCGAGGCTTTCACATACGACGAAACGCGGGCCAGAGATCCTCGAGGACGATGTGGGCAGCCACAGGTCTCCATCGAGCCCCGCTGCTCACCCCCGTAGAAGAGCACGAGGCTCGCCGGGGATTTGGACACGCGGGCTTCCAGCGGGCCTTCAATCGCAAGCTCGCTCAACAGCCCCGCCTCGGCGGAGGCGATGGGCCCCGCAGGTGCTGTCACCGTCGTGGTCGTCGGGGTCTTGGGCGCGCAGGCGGCCAACGCCAGGGCGAAGAGTAGGATCAAGCTATGGAATACACCGCTCTGTGGCGTCGTCGCCACTACAGAATCCCGTACTCAGGACCCCCGCCACCCTCCGGCGGGACCCAGGTGATGATCTGGTACGGATCGCGGATATCGCACGTCTTGCAATGCACGCAGTTCGAGAAATCCACCTGCATCTCCAAACGCCCGGTCTTGTCGTTCGGGAGCATGTTGTAGACCTGCGCGGGGCAAAACCGCGTGCAGGGATTTCCATACTCCTCCGCGCACTGCGTCGCGCAGATCTCGCGATCCACAATATGCAGGTGCGCCGGCTGCTTCTCCTCGTGCTTGGTGCCCGAGTGGTACACGTCTGTCAGCTTGTCCACCAGATAGGTGCCGTCGTAGTGCAAATCGTCACGGGAGGGGAACGGATGGTGGCCGTGCACGGCGGCCTTCCGGCGCATCACCTCGAAGTCGGCGTGGAAGGGTGTGATGTCCTTGCCGGGACCGAAGACCAGGGAGAGGCCCGTGGCGGCCAAACCCCCGAGGGTGCCTTTCTCAAACCCGGCATGAAAGTTCTTGGCAGGCTCCAGCTCGGTTCGAATCCAGCTCGCGTCCACCTTTTCCTTGTAAACCCGGAGCACCTCAGCCCGCGCGTCGCCCCGCTTGAGCGCCACAAAAGCCGCCTCCGCCGCGAGCATCCCCGACTTCATCGACAGGTGGATGCCCTTCAGCCGCATCGGGTTCAGAAAGCTCGCAGAGTCGCCGACGATCATCGCACCATCCGCGTACAACGTCGGGATCGAGGCCCAACCGCCGCAAGATACCGCCTTCGCGCCGTACTTCACAACCTTGCCCGCGCCCAGCTTCTTGCGCATCCACGGATGGTTCTTGAGCTTCTGGAGCAGGTAGTGCGCGTCCATCGCGGGGTCTTTGGCGTCCAGACCGACGAGCAGCCCAAGGGCGTATCGGTCGTTCGCCATCGAATACAAAAAGGCCCCGCCGAACGTGTTGAGATCGAGCGGGAAGCCGAGCGTCAGCACCACCTCGCCCTTCGTGACCGTGCCGGGAGGCATCTCGATGATCTCCTTCACGCCGATCTCGTACGCGATGGGCTGGCTGCCCTTGTCGAGCCCGTGCTTCTGGATCAACTGCCGGGTGAGCGTGCCGCGCGGCCCCTCCCCCAGGATGGTGACCTTCGCCTTGACGTCGTACCCCGGCTCAAAGTTGCCCTTCGGCTCCCCGTCCGCGCCGATGCCCTTGTCCCCGGACCGCACGCCGATCACAGCTCCGTTCTCGTCCCAGAGCAAATGCGTGCCGGCGAACCCTGAAAACAACATCAGGCCGCGGGCCTCGGCCTGCGCGCAGAGCCACTTCTGGAACTTTGCGATCGAGATGATGGGCAGGCCGTGATCTTCCAGGCCGGGGGGCATCAACGGGGCGGGCGCGGCGAACTTCTCGGTGAGGACGAGGAAGGTCTCCTCTTCGACGTAGCGCTCGACGAACACCGGATCGAGGTTCTTCCAGTCGGGGAGGAGCTCATCGAGGGCGACAGGGTCCAGGACCGCGCCGGAGATCGCGTGCGAGCCGACCTCGGAGCCCTTCTCCATGAGCGCGATGGTCAGCTCCTCGAGCTTCGGACCCGCCTGGGTGCCCGCATCCACGGCCGTGTTGTGCGCGGCGATGAGGTCGAAGAGCCGGATAGCGCCGGCAAGGCAAGCGGGGCCGCCTCCGACAAAGAGGACATCGACGGGCATTTCTTCGCGCTGCATGGCGGGCTCCAGGAGGACGGGACTGAATCGCGGTTCACTAACCGTTTTCTGAGGGGGGTGCGCTGGCGCACCCCCCTCCGGCGCCCGAAGGCGCCTACCCCCCGCGTGCAGGCGGTGACGAACTGCCTGCGTTGGCCGCCGCGAGTACGCGTCGGCCAACGGGCCCCGGGCCCCAGGCCCGGTTGGGCTGGGAGCGAGCGCCGGCTGAAGCCGGCGCGGGGAACGGCGGCGCGGGGAGCGCGTAGCCGCGCGTCGGGGCTGCGTTGGCCGCCGCGAGTACGCGCCAGCCAACGGTCCCCGGGCCCCAGGCCCGGTTGGGCTGGGAGCGAGCGCCGGCTGAAGCCGGCGCGGGGAACGGCGGCGCGGGGAACGGCGGCGCGGGGAACGGCGGCGCGGGGAACGGCGGCGCGGGGA
>CANKNP010000253.1 GCA_947483545.1 Deltaproteobacteria bacterium
CGGCACGATGTGGATGCGGTACTGAAACGGCCAGAACAAGTGCCAGCCGCCGCGGAGCATTTCGGGCTCGAAGCCGGTCTCGCCATCGAGGGCGATGAAGCCTTCGTTGACCGAGCCGCGGGCGCTCAAAATCTTTTCGCGCAGCCCGATCTTGTTGTTGGGGATCCAGCGCAGCGCGCCGGTGACGAAGAGGCCAGCGATGAGGCTGGCGAAACCAGCGCCGAACACGACGATGGCGGAGAGGACGAGGTCCATGGTGGCTCCGAGAGGCACTTCTGGCGTGCGTCTCTGGAGGTCACCCGGGATTGGGAGGCACGGAGCCGCACGGTAGGTGCGGGGTGGGTGACAAGGTTCAGGCCGGAGGGCGGTCACGCGATTTGCGGAGGGCCGTCACAGTTCGAACCTGCTTGATGTAGGCACGGGGGAGGGGGACGGCAAGGGGGGCGTCGCCCGTGCTACCCTCCGCACAGAGGTGCAGGTGCGCGTTTCTTTTCTGGCTGGTCCTACGATCACGCTGATCACACTCCTGCCGCTCGGGTGCGTCTCCCCTGAGTCGGGCGCCGAAACGGGGACGGGGCCCACGGGGGAACAGGCTACCGCCTTCGTCCGCGACGGTGGTGCGTTCACCGTCAACGCGGGTGGGCTGGCGGGCCGCTTCGACCTGGAGGGTGTGCGGCTGGTGTCCCGGACGCGTCGGCTTCAGGTGCGCGCGGCCGCGTGGGGCAGGGCCGACCGGACGCAAGACCTGGCGGCTACGCGGCCTGAGCTGGGTGCTTGTGTGTCTCGCCCGTGGGCGCCGGACGATGCATGCGTTCGACGGCTCGAGTACGCATACACCGGGCTCACCGAGTGGTGGGTGGAGGGCGAGGCAGGGCTTCAGCAGGGCTGGACCCTGGACGCCCCGCCGGCGGGCAACGGGCCGGTCGTGATCGACGTCGTCGTGGAGGGCGGGCGCGCGACGGTGGGCGAAGGCGAGGTGCGACTCGAAGGCGGGTGGCTGGTCGCGGGGCTCTCCGCGTGGGACGCCGAGGGTTCGCCGCTGGCCGCCCAGTTCGAAGATTTGGGCGGCGGCGGGTTTCGCGTGCGCGTCACCGACACGGGTGCCCGCTACCCCCTCACGATCGACCCAGTCTACACGGCGTCCAGCGCCACCATCGTTGGGGAGAGCCTCAACGATTATTTCGGGTTCTCGCTCGCCGCGGCAGGCGACGTGAACGGCGACGGCTATGCGGACGCTGTGATGGGCGCCTACGGATATGGTGACTACGTCGGCCGGGTCTACGTGTACTTGGGTTCGGCGACGGGTTTGTCCACGACCGCCAGCACGACACTCACCGGCACAACCACCGATGGGTTTTTGGGGATAACCGTCGCCGGGCTCGGGGACGTCAACAACGACGGCTACGACGACATCATCATCGGAGCGCCAGAGCTGTACGAGGCGTACGTTTACCATGGCTCCGCGACCGGCACGTCCAGCACGGTGAGCACCACCCTGACCGGGAGCAAGGGGTTTGGAGATTCGCTGGCGGGCGCCGGGGACGTGAACGGGGATGGCTACGACGACCTGATCGCAGGGGAGTTCTTGTATGTCGGCGTTCGTGGCCGAGCGCTCCTGTTCCTTGGCTCGGCGACGGGGCTCGCCGCGTCGGCCACCTCTACCCTGACCGGGGAGGGGCCGTTGAACTTTTTTGGGTACAGTGTGGCCGGCGCGGGCGACGTGGACGCCGATGGATTCGACGATGTGCTGATTGGGGCGTTCAACTACAACGACGCGGGTCGGGCCTACGTGTATCGGGGCTCATTGAGCGGATTGGAGACCACCCCGCAGGTGACCATGGACGGGGGATTGGAGAGCGGGTTCGGGATCACCCTGGCCGGGGCGGGCGACGTGAACGGAGATGGGTACGACGATGTCGTCATCGGGGCGCCGTACGACGGGGACTACGCCGGTCAGGTCACGATCTACCCCGGCTCGTCGGGGGGGGTATTGCCCGATCCGGAGACGACCATCACAGAGACCGTCGACCACGCGCTGTTCGGGGGGGCGGTGGCGGGCGCCGGAGATGTGGATGACGACGGCTACGATGACGTGCTGGTCGGTGCCGCTGGGTTTGAAGGGTTTGAACCCCCCGGTCGGGCGCATGTCTTTTCGGGCGGGGCGGGGGGCGTGTCGGGCACACCGACCACCACCCTTGAGGGGTCCGAGACGTTCGGGTGGGCCGTCGCGGGCCTCGGGGACGTGAGCGGGGATGGCTATGACGACGTCCTCGTCGGAGACTGGAAGGGCGCCGGAAACGGCGAGGCGACGGTACACCCGGACGCCGACGGGTACGACGCGGAGACGGACTGTGACGACCACGACGCGGCCGTTCATCCCGCCGCGGCTGAGGTGTGTGACGCCCTCAACGTGGATGAGGATTGCGACGGCCTGGCCGACGACAACGACGGCGAAGCCACAAACCACGGGACGTTCTACGCAGACCTCGACGGCGACGGGTACGGGGATCTTGCCTCGACAGCCGCTTCCTGCGACGCGCCAGCCGGTTTCGTCGAAGCTGGCACGGACTGCGACGATGCCGATGCTGCCGTATTCCCAGGGGCCGCGGACGTGCCGGCGGACGGCGTGGATCAGGACTGTGATGGGTTGGACGGATCGGGTGCGGACTCGGATTCTGACACCGAGGTGGATTCGGACACCGACGCCGACGCGGATTCGGACACCGACGCCGACGCGGATTCGGACACCGACGCGGATTCAGACACCGACGCGGACACCGACGCCGACGCGGATTCGGACACGGACGCTGATTCCGACACCGACACCGACACCGACGCGGATTCGGACACCGACGTGGATTCAGACACCGACACGGATGCGGATTCCGACACGGACGCGGATTCAGACACCGACGCGGACGTGGATTCCGACACCGACGCTGATTCCGACACCGACACGGATGCGGATTCCGACACGGACGTGGATTCAGACACCGACACGGATGCGGATTCCGACACCGACGCGGACACCGACGCCGACGCGGACACCGACACCGACGCGGACACCGACACCGACGCGGACACCGACACCGACGCGGATGCCGACACCGACGCGGACACCGACACGGACGCTGATTCGGACACCGACGTGGACACCGACACCGACGCGGATTCGGACACGGACGCCGACGTGGATTCCGACACGGACGTGGATTCGTCCGGGTGCGGATGCGCTTCGGGCTCGAGGCACGCGGGCGGTATCGGCGTCCTGCTTGTGCTCGCAGCCTGGAGGCGACGTCGGGCCTCCCGCCCGGCGTAGTCCGTGCTCCCGGGGGGGGGGGAGCGGCGGAGAACGATCCTACGGGGAGCCCTCATCCGCCGCCGAGTACGGCGGCACCTTCTCCCGGAGGGAGAAGGGTAGGACAGAGTTAGAGAATCCGGCGGCTGGAGGCGGGACTCCAGACGGTGGGATTACCCAGCTGGGCCCGGGGGGAGAAGGGTAGGACAGAGTTAGACAATCCGGCGGTTTGGGCAGCCCGATGCCCACGGCCGTTCCACGGCGGTGGCGGCGCCCGCTGGATGGGAGCGAGGCCGCCAACAGTCGACAGCCCTACGGCCTACAGCCTGAAGCCTACAGCCTGAACCCTACAGCCTAAACCCTACGCATCATACTTCAACGTCACCAGGAACTGCGCCTCGCCCGGGGTCAGACCCACGGAGACCGTGGCCTTGTCGTCCACGCGCACCCCGAACTGGATTTCCATCGCGACGGGCGGCAGGAAGGAGTCGAGCTCCAGCGCACGCCCCAGTTGGGCAGCGACGGTGCGCACGCAGATCGTCACGTTCTGCAAGACCTCATCGGGCTCCGAGCGCTTGGCGATGCCGCCTTTGTCGATGCCGCCGCCCGCGGGCACCTCGAGCATCAAGATCTGGCCGTCGATTGTGGCTTCGACGCGCATCTACTCGCTCGCCTTGGGGGAGTTCGCCGCGGCCTCTTCCTTGGCGTCCTTCGGGCGCTTCAACCTGGCCCGGGTGACCTTGACGTCATCCGCACCGGTGGCTCCCGGGCGACCGTCATCCGGGCGAATGTCCGATTGGGCCGCGGAGTACTCGCCCGAGAACTTGTCGGCGACACGCTTGATGAGAGAACGCAGGCCCATGGGCACTCCGGGAAGGATGGATGCGACTTGTGGTATACCCCAGGAGCATAACGCTGACCCTGTAGGCCCATGAACACGATCACCCTGGAACAAATCCTGACCTTCCTGCTTGAAGCGCCGATGTTCGCCGAGCTCGACGTGACCGAGCTCTCCGAGATCGTCCACATCATGCAGGTGCAGAAGGTGCGCGCCGGCACCGCCGTGTTTCGCGAGGGCGACGCGGGGGACGCCTGGTACGTGATCTTCGCGGGGTCTGCCGAAGTGCTGAAAGGCAACGAGTTCCTGCCTTGCCAGCGGCTTTGCGTGCTCGGGGAGCGGGCGTGCTTCGGCGAGATGGCCATCCTGGACCACTCGTCTCGCTCCGCCTCGGTCGTCGCGTTGACGGAGTGTACGGTGTTCCGGTTCCCCCGCCGGGACTTTGAGCGCCTGCTCGCGGATGGCAATCTTGCCGCGTACAAGCTGATCTACCAGATGGCGAAGGTGCTCTGCTCCCGCCAGCGGAAGATCACGCAGGACCTGACCGAGGCGCTCGCCGCGCGGGAGACTGAGCTCCTTCGCGTGGCGTCGATGGGGGTCGTGCAGGGGCAGTCGGTCTCGGAGTGATCGGCGCTCTGCTCGTTGCCCTGGCCCTCGCCGCGGCGCCCGCGGGGGCGGTGCCGGATCCGACGATCGAGACGGCGACCGTCCAGGCCGACTACGCCGCCTGGGCCAAGAAGAAGAAGATCCGCGGGGATGCTGCCGAGTTGGCGTGCATGCCGTTCGCCGACACGCTGTCCATGTGCTTCACCTACCTGTCCGGCGACACGCGCGGATATTACACGAAAGCGGACGGAAAGACCCCGGAGGAGCTGCTTAAAGCGGGAGCCGGCACGGAGGAGGCCGCGGTGGACATGCTGGAGGCCGACTACGTGGACGGCTTGACGCCCCGGTATTTCATCGTCACCGCGAACGGTCGCGCGCACACCGCGATGCTGTTCCCCGAGGCGCTGGAGCGAAAGCTTGGTGGAAAGTGCGTGGTCGGGGTGCCCGCGCAGGGGGTGCTGATCGCGTGGGTGCCCGGCGATTTGGACTTCGACAAGGTCATGGCGGTCGGGGTGAAGCGCGCGTACGACACGCAGCCGAACCCCGTGACGCCCACGCTGTACACGTACGACGGCAAGCGGTGGCTCGTTTGGGGCGAGGTGCGGGAGATCGCACCGGCAGAGAAGGCGCCGGAGTAGGGGCGGCTTGGGGCCATCGCCTGGAGTTCAGGTGGGCCGTGGAACGCCGCTTCAAACCTGTCGAGTTGCTGCCGGGGGGGGGCGCCGGGGATCCCACGGGCGGTTCACGGCGGCGTTGGACCGGACGGCGGCGGGGCGGAGCCCGCCAACAGGTCCCGACGATCCAGAAGAGGTGGTTGACCACCGAACAAAACTGAGGGGCTCAGTTTTGGTACATTGGCAGTCGAGGATGGACGTCGCGGGCCCCGGGCGATGCCGCCGGCGACGGCCGCGCTAGGCCGCCGCGGATCCGGCGGGCCCGGGGAAGTTCGACCGGCCGCGGGGTTTGTCCACCGGGATCATAGCCCCCCTCAGGCCGGCCGATCCGCCACGGTCGCGAGCACCTCGCCCTCCGCAACGTGTACGCCGTCCACGGTCGCGCGGGCGGAGAACTTCCAGATGCTTCGCTTCTCGACGAGCTTTTCGACGGTGATGCGGATCTGGTCGCCCGGGGTGATGGGGCGGCGAAAGCGGAAGCCGTCGAGCCCGGCGAGGTAGACCAGCTTCTGGCTCCAGCCGGGGTTGGCCGTCATGGCGATGATCCCGCAGGCCTGGGCGATGGCCTCGACCAACAAGACGCCTGGAAATACCGGAACACCGGGAAAGTGACCCTGAAAGCACGGCTCGTTCGCCGTCACGTTCTTGATCGCCACCACCCGGACGCCGGGCGTACACTCCACGACCCGGTCGATCATCAGGAAGGGGTAACGATGGGGGAGGATCGCCATGATCTCTTGCACGTTCACGTAGGCTCCGGGGTGCCGGACAGCCGGCGTAGTTCGATGAGGACGCGGTCCAGATCCGCTCGCAGTGCGGCGATCTCGACGCGTTGCCGCGAGACGGTGCGAGCAAGCTCCGGCAACTTGCCGCTCTCGACCGCGATTTCCAGCCATTGGTGATGATCGACAGCAGGGATTCCACCGCGTCGGGCGCCGGGCGGAGTGTCCGAGGTCACGAGCCCAAATGCGGCGACCTGCGTGCCGCTGCCGATCTGGAGGTGACCGAGGACGCAGGCTTTGATCGCCAGGACGACGCCATCCCCGAGGGTGGCGCTCCCCGCGATGATCGCCTGGCTGATCAGGAGGCAGTGCTCCCCGACCGTCACGCCGTGCCCGATCTGCACGAGGTTATCGACCTTGGTGCCGCGCTTGACCGTGGTGTCGCCCATCGCGGCCCGGTCTACGGTCGAGTTGGATCCGACCTCCACGTCGTCGCCGAGGACAGCGCGGCCGGTCTGCGGGATCTTGTAGTGGCCGCGCGGTGTGGGCGCGAAGCCGAAACCATCGCCGCCGATGACCGCACCTGGGTTGAGCACCGCGCGGTCGCCAACCACGCAGCCTTCCGCCACGACGGCGCCCGCCATGAGCACGCAGTTCGCGCCCACGATCGCGCCGGGTCCGACGTAGCTGTGGGGGTGCAGCACCGTTCCGGCACCTACGCGGGCGCCGGCCCCGACGAAGGCGAACGCCAGGACGGAGGCGCCCTCGACGTAGGTAGCGCCATGCTCGTCGGGCTCCACGACCGCGAACGGGTGGACACCGGCGGGGGTTGGGCGAGGGGGGTGAAAGAGCTCCAGGGTTTTGGCGAACGCAAGGTAGGGGTCGGCGCAACGGATGACCGTGCGGCCCTCCGCGGGCTCCTTGGGGTCGAGCAGCACGCACCCCGCCCGGCTGGCGCGGAACGCCCGGACGTACCGACGGTTCGCCAGGAACGCGATCTGGTCGATCTCGGCGGCTTCCAGGCTCGCGACCCCCCGAATTCGACGGGCGCCGTCCCCCTCGACAGTTCCGCCGACCGCGTGTGCGATCTCCTCGACGGACTTGCCCAGTTCCAAGCCGGCTCTACTTCGCCGGGTTCTGCGCGTTGTAGCGCTTGATCAGCTCGTCCGTGATGTCGATGGTCGGCGACGTGTAGACGATCCCGCCCTCGTTCACCTCGATCACCAGGGTGAGCGTGCGCTCTGTGGCGATGCTCTGGGTGATTGTGCGCATCTTCGTGATCAGGTTCTCCATCGCGCCCTGGTAGGCCTGCTGCATCTCCCCTTCCGACTGGGCGTAGGCCTGCTGGAACTGCATGCCCGCGAGGTTGATGGCGTCCTCCTTCTCTTTTCGCGCCGAGTCCGACAGCAGCACGGATTGCTTCTGGTAGTCGGACTGCATGGCGTCGAGATTTGTCTTCATCTTCTCGATGGCGACCTTCTTGGACTGGAACATCGCCTCCAGCTTCTTGCGGGCGCTCTCGCCCTCGGAGACGTTCTCCAGCGCGCGTTGGTAGTCCACGCTCGCGATCTTCAGCTCCGCGGCTTCCGCTCCAGCGACGCTAGGCACCCCCGTCGCGATTCCCACCGGAATGGTCAGGAACAACGCGGTCAAGACGAGGGTGATGCGGGCGAGGGACATCGGATCTCCGAGAGGGGCGGGGACTAACACTAATTCCTGGGGGGGCCCGGCTGATGCCGGGCCCCCCCAGACCCCCCAGCTCGCTACCGCTCGGGTCC
>CANKNP010000254.1 GCA_947483545.1 Deltaproteobacteria bacterium
CGGGGGGCCGAGCCCGCCGTAGTCTCGCCGCAGGGGCGTGCCGAGCAGGCCGACGAACAGGCGGCCGGTGGCGATGCCGATGGAGGATGCGCCTGTCTCCTGCATCGCCAGCGCCGCGCGCACAGCCCGAACGGCATCGTCCCCGTGCGCGCGGCCGGGGAGCCCGAAGGCCGCGACGAGCGTGGAACCCTTCTCGTCCATCACTACGCCGAGCGCGTCGCCCCCAAAGCGCGCGAGGACGTCCACGCGACGGCTGACTTCGGCCTGCAAGGTGTCCGGATCGAGGATCCCGCCGCCTTCGGCGGGGAGCGTGACGAAGAGCACCGTGGTGGTGCGGAACTCGTCCAGCCATCCGGCCTGACCCGCGGCCTCCCGCTCGAGCACAACTCGGGGCAGCCAAGGCCGCAGTGCCGCGAGGGGGAGCGTCGGTGGGGCGGTTCGAGCGCCGGGCGGAGGAGAAGCAGGCGGGCTCGGGGCCAGCGCATAGGAGCCGCCCGCGCGGGGCTCGCCATCGACCTGCAAGAACGCGCGGGCGGCGGCGGACACGACGATCTCGCCGGGTTGGGCCGCGCCGTGGGGGACGGCGAGCTGCGCCACCGCATCGCCGCCAAGCACCGCGATGCCACGCCCCTCCTGACCCCGCAGCGCCCACGTCAACACGTCGCCGAAGCCGATGGAGACACGCTGAGCGAGCCCGGTGCTGGACCGAGCCTGGATGGCTCGGGCGCAGCCAACCGCGGCGGTCACAGGCCCCTTGCGCTCGTTCTCGGTCACGAACACGACAAGCAACGCATCCCCAGCGAACGCCGCGACATCCCCGCCCCAGCCATGCACCTCCTCCACGATGCCGCCGAAGTGGGCATCCAGGAGCTGGCGAAGCTGCTCGGCGCCCTCCGGTCCGGCCGCAGCGTAGCGCTCCGTCAGGCTGGTGAACCCGACGAGGTCGATGAACAGCGTGGCACCTTCCTCGCGCCAGGCTGCGGGCAACGACGCGACCTGCCCCGCCGCGATCCGGCGTAACAGCCACGACGGGAGAAAGGCGGCGGGCGTCTCCGGGGCGGTTGGCACGCTCTCATCCTACCATCCGCGCCGCGGGGGGCGGGGGGAGCGTGGTATACGCGGGCGCGGAGCAGCCGATGCCGACACGAGTGGCCATCTTGGGAGGCGGGCCTGCGGGCCTCGCGACAGCGCTTGAATTGACCGACCCGCGGCGCGGCGTGGTGTGCGATGTCACGATCTACCAACAGGGTGGCCGCCTCGGTGGGAAGTGCGCCAGCAGCCGCAACCCTGCGGTGGGGGAGCGGAACGAGGAGCACGGATTGCACGTGTGGTTCGGCTGCTACGAGAATGCCTTCGGCGTGATGGCGCGCGTCTACGAGGATCATCCGAGCCCCCCGTTCCCGACCATCTGGGATGCGTTCACGCCCCGTCCGTACACCGTGCTGGGTCAGGGCACTGCGCCGAACTTTGACCGTTGGGAGGTGAATTTTCCGTCCATGCCCGGACGCCCGGGGGACGGCTCCCCCCTGCGCGAGCCCACCGATGTCATCGGGTTCATGCTGGAGGTGTTCTACGCAATGGTGATCTCAGCGCTCGAAGGCGCCAGGGCCGCCACGACCTCTCTGTTTCGGGACGCCGCGCTGCTCACGTTGGAGCTCGAATTCCGCGCCCTGATGTCGCCGATCTTGATGCTCCCTGGCGCGCGGGCCGCCGACGCCTTGCTCACGCTGGCGAACGCGGTGGGTGGACTCACGTTGATGGACGTGCTGGGGGACGCCTTCGCGCGGGTCATCCTGGAGATCGCAGGGGGGGTGCCGGCGATCGCCAAGCCCATCGCGGCAGCCGACATCCTGCTCGCGGGGCTGCGCGGGCTGCTCAGCACACGGGACAACGCACTGAAGGATCTGGACTTCGACGTACTCGACAAGTACGAGTTCAGCGACTGGCTGAAGCGCAACGGCGCGCGGCAGGAGAGCCTTGACTCTGCGTTTATCCGGGCCGTCTACGAGTGTATGTTTGAGTACACGAACGGGGACCGGAAGCAGCCGAGCTACGCCGCAGGCGTGGCCTTGCGGGCGATGCTCCGAATCGGGGCGACGTACAAGGGGGAGGTGCTCTATCTACCGAAGGCGGGGGTGGGAGAGCTCGTGATCTCGCCGATCTACGAGGTATTGCGCGCCCGAGGCGTCACGTTCAAGTTCTTCCACCGGGTCATGTCGCTGGAGCCGGACGCCTCGGGCGACGGCATCGGCTCCGTGGTGCTCTCCGAGCAGGCGCTCGTGACCGCGGGCGAGTACCACCCGCTCGTCGCGTTGCACCTCGGCGGGATCGACATGAAGGTCTGGCGCTCCGAGCCGGACTGGTCCCAGCTCTTCGGGGGGGTCCCCTCCCCCAAGCCGGACTTCGAGTCCTACTGGGACGCGACCTCCATCGGGACGCGCACCTTGGTGGCCGGCACCGACTTTGACACCGTGGTGCTCGCGATCCCGGTCACCGCGCTCCGGGAGGTGGCCGCCCCGCTGATCGCGATCCGCTCCGCCTGGCGGAACATGGTGAACGCGATGCCCGGCGTGCCGAATTGCGCGATGCAGCTTTGGATGGATCGCTCGGTCGCCCAACTGGGCTGGACCGAAGCCCCCGCTCTCGACGCCGGACCCACGCCCTTCGACGTGTGGTGCGACATGTCGGAGTCGCTCCTGTACGAGAACTGGCCTTCGGCGAGCGCGCCCCGGTCTGCCCACTACCTGTGTGGCGTTCTGGAGACGGACCTGCACTTGAGGGACCGCACCCAAACCTCGACACCGCACGAGGCCGCGGCGCAGGTCCGGAACCGCGCGATCGCGTTCTTGGAGACCGATGCCTACGCGCTCTGGCCGGGGGTCTACGCCCCGGGTCAGGTCTTCCGGTGGGATTGCCTCGTCGCGCCGGCCGGGGTTTTACGCCAGCAGCGCATCGACCACCAGTTCCTCCGCGCCAACATCGACCCCTCCGAGGTCACGCACGCCTCGCCCCCAGGATCGACCGCCCAGCGGCTCTACGCAGGGCACTCGCAGTTCAACAACCTCGTCCTCGCGGGCGACTGGGTGCGAAACGGCCTGAATTCGGCGGCGATCGAAGCGGCGATCATGGGAGGGCGTCAAGCGGCCCGCGCGATCACCCACGGCAGCTGGTCGGTCCCCGGCGAGTATTGGATGTCCAGGCCCCCTGCATACCTTCCGGCGCTTGGCGCACCACCACCGCTGGCCCCCACCTACGTCGATCGCGTAGGCCGTGGCGAGCAGGCGATGCCCTTCCCCGGCGTCATGAGGGACGCCGATCTCCAGGTGTTCGTGCTCCAAGGCCAAGCGGCGCGCGCCCAATCGCTCGTGGACAGGTTTCTCAACAATCCGAGCGGCCAACCTGGCAAGTACGTCGTGGACACCGACATGGTGCTGGTCTCGTTCATGGACGCGAAGATGACCAGCGGGGGCGCTTCCGTCGGTTGGCTGCCCGACCGGGAGTGCGCCGTGTGGATCGCGGTCAAGTCCGGCGGACGGCGGCTGTTCTGGATGCCTTACATCCTGGTGGACACCTCCATCGCGATGGTGACGGGCCGGGAGATTTGGGGGTTCGCGAAGGAGCTTGGCCGGATGGACTACGCGCCGGGGGTCTGGCGAGCCCTCGGGACGACCTTCGACCCGCTGGACGCGGCCACGAAAGGCGTGGAAGGTGAGCTTGTGGTCGCCGAGCAGACGGGCATACCCGGCCTGATCGGCGGTCTGGTGTCGAGCATCAGCGGACTGGCCGGGCTGGCGGCTGGTTTTCTCGTGGACGAGCTGTTCGGGGTCCCCCAGCCGCGCGTTGTGAACCTGAAGCAATTCCGCGACGCGAGCGCTCCCGGGAAAGCAGCCTACCAATCCATCGTGGAGAGCCGGTTCGACATCACGAACCTCGTCTCTGCCGGGATCATGGCCGGCACCTTCGAGGTGCGGTTTCCTGTACACGCGAGCCACAGCATCGCGCCGGATCTCGGCTTGCAGGTGGTCAACCCCGTGCTCGCGGCGTTTACGATCCGGATGGATTTTGAGGCGCTGGCGGGGGTGGAGGTTTGGAAGGCGCGGTGATGCTCACTCCCCAAGCCCAAACACCTTGTAAAGGTGCGCCCACCCGCCCTGATCCGCGACACCTGCCCGCGTCACATTGAAGACGTTGCTGTACGAGTCCATGGTCGGCGTATCGGTCGGCAGCGGACCGGAGGTGAAGTCCTCGCTGATGAACAGGTGCAACGTGCCAGGAACCCCCGCCGTGATCCCGAAGGTCTCGTTGGCCACCGTCGTGACCGCGAGCTCGTAATACCTTAGGGCGACGTCGCCATCCGACCAGATCCAAGTAGGCACCGCACTCTGCCAGGCCGTGGCGTCAAAAACGTGCGCGGAGAGCGTCGAGACACACATGCCATCGTCGCAGTATTGGATCGACCCGTCCTCCTGTAGCGTGGCGTAGCCGAACAGCCCCGCTGTGCTCTCCGGGATGGTCTGGGTGCCCATCGACACGCCCTCCGACGAGCTGTTCATGAAGCTGACGACGCTGAACCCATCGTTGAGCAGGTCGTTGTTGTCCATGTGCCGCATCAAGTAGGCCACGGCGGTATTGTCGAGGTACCCACCGTCCGCCACCCGAAGGGTCGAACTGGCGGCCAACGTCGTATGGCCGGACTTGGCGACTGTGGAGATGAAATTGACGCCGGAGGTGGTGAGCTCGATGGGGGGGGCCAGATCTGAGCCCATGTACGAGACTGCAAAGCTGCCTGTAGAGAGGACCGACTCTTCGACGGCCCGCTCGCTGGCGACCGCGGCAGGGGCGGCGGAGGAGGCGACGGTCGCGTCGATCACCGGTACGTTCGCGGGGTGCGTCGCGGAGAGCGCAACCGGGACGTAGCTCGTCCCCCAACGCGGGCTCTCGTACGTCGCGATCAGGTCGCCCGCCCCGAACAAATCCGGCGCCGTGCGCGTCGAGTCGATGCTGGAGAAATACATTGGCGTGAAGTTCTGAACGAGCGGCAAACTGCTGTCGGCCCGGGTAACCAAATAGGACTGCGTCAAGGTGTAGTATTGTGTGAGCACAACATCGTCCGTGAGCAACGAGGCGGCCACCACCAAATCTTTGCCGTCCGCCCAGGCCTGGCGGTCGCCGTCAAGCGTGACGCCATCGAGCTCCACGTTCATGTCGAACGGCTTGTAGACCACCTCCTCCACAAACTCCTGCCAGTTCAAGGAGTCGGAACCTGCCAGGTTCATCATCGCGTAGTACGGGGTGAGGTAGGGTACGGAGTTGCATATGAGGGCCTGCGGTGCGGACCACCCCGCGCAAGGGTCCTCGGTATTGAAGATTGTCTTCGTCTGCCCGATGTAGCCGGTGGTCAGCCATGCATCGCGACCCGTCTCGAGCGACGTGCGAAACTTCTCCGAGTAGGAGAGTTGGGTCAGGAACCAGCTCCCGCCAGAGTTGGCAGAGATGACCTCTACGTTCGCGAAAATGGTCGCCATTGTCGGGTCGTCCGAGGCGTCGAGCATACCGGACAACCAACCGGCGAGGGCCGTGTGCGAATGCCACCCCCCCCCCTGAAAAAGCGACGTACACCGGGTCGGGTTCGGGGGGAATGTAGCCGTCGGACAGGTCTTCGATCTCGGCCACCACATCATCGATGAACAGCGAGACGACCCCTGCATCGACCGGCGCTTCGGGGGGGATGTATTGTTCGTCATCGGGGAGGCGCTCGCCCGTCGCCGCATCGCTGAGCGGAAGGGCACAGACCGTGTAGACGAGGTCGTCGCCGGTCAACACCGGCTCGTACAACGCGACGACCGCATGGCGGCTTTGGGCGTCCGCGACGTCGTCCCAGGCCACGATGGCGTTGGGGGACCCGCCGGTCTCTTCCGTGAAAAGATCGGGGAACAGCGCCACGTACTCGGAGGTCGGCATCGAGAACGTGGTGCGCTCGGGTCGCTCGGTGAACCAGAGCGTCTCGGGGTCGATCGTCACCATCGTCATGCGGCCCGACCAGAGCCCTTCGTCCCGAATGCACTCGGCCGAGAGCGCAGCGTCGAAGGAGAATCGGACATCCTCGGCGTCCTGGAACATCAGCCAGCCTGGGGCGGACTCCTCCGGCTCCGACAGCACGGGGTGCGGATCCTCTGCGGTCTCCAAGGCGCCGCAGCTGACGAGGGGGGCGAGGGCGAGGGCAGCGAGGCGCGAGCGGATCAAGGCGGTCTCCAAAAGGGGGGCCGTTCTATGGCCAGCGGGCGCGGCTGACAAGGTGGGTCACCTGGCAGACCGGGCAACCCCCACCGCCCCGATGATCTCACGACACAGCCCATCGTTCGAATCCCCGAGGTGGGGTGGGCGGGGGAGCAGTGCGCGGCGGGTGTCGGGGGCTTGGTCGTCGGGGAGGGGCGCCCACGGCCCGCGTGAACGGCGCCCAAATCCCCCCGAGCCGCCCACGATCTCCAACCGCCCCCGCGTTACCCGACCCCGTGCTCCTCCCCCTCCTCCTCGCCTGCACCTCCGGCCCCACCCCCGCGGATCTGCCCGACACCGGCGACGACTCCTCCCCGCCCCCGGCCTCCGTTTTCCTCTTCCGGTACATCGTGATCGCCGACCCGCATGTCACCACCGTCACGGGGGACAATGTGGACCGGCTGGATCGTGCCGTCACCTGGATCAACGCGCAGGCCGAGCCGCAAGACCTTCGGCTCGTGCTTGTCGTTGGCGACATCGCGTGGGCCGATGGCCTCCCCAGCGCGCGGGCCTCCCTCGACCAGCTGACCATCCCGTACATCCCGATCAACGGCGACAACGAGGTTCAGCTCGGCTCGGAGCAAGCGTACGATCAGACCTTCGCCGACCACTACGAGGCGCTGCCCAGCACCTTTCCGGACTTCGAACTCGGCCCGACCGAGGTATGGAACCCCGAGGTGGCCACCACGAGCTGGTTCCACAACATGGCGTTCACCTACGAGGGCGTGCGGTTCATCGGCTTGGATTGGGCCTCGCGCCAGATCGGTGGGCTGGTCGGGGAGATGGGCGAACTCCACGATTTTGAGGGCGGCACCTGGCCGTTCTTTACCGAGCAGTTGGCAAACGCCGTAGGGGCGGACGAAAACATCGTGATGTTCAGCCACATCCCGATGCACTTCAGCCCCGGTGGCTTCAACCTCGATCGCATCGCCCAAGTCGTGGCCGAGACCGGGCCGCACGCCGACCGCATCTGGGCCGATCTCGCCGGTCACTACCACGCCAACGGCAGCGAGACCGTGCCCGACGCCGGCTACGATCTGCATGTGACCGACGCGACGTGGGACGACGACATCGATCTCCGCATCGTGGAGGTTTGGGGAAACGGCGTGCGGTTTGCGCCGGTGACGGAGACGGTGATCGTGAAGTGAACCATTCACTCCCACGTCGCCGCCACCACGTCCCCAACCCCGCCTCCCACGAAACAGACCGTACTTTCGAAACGAGACATGGGACTTCCTGGGGCGTCCCAACGGTGCCTCCGGGTTCAAGCATCGCCTACTCGCTTGGGCCGGGGCGAGGACTGTACAGTGTAAACCTGCACAGTCCCGCCCCACCTTGCGCGATTACTCGGATTTGACCGCCCGCTCCACAAACCACTTCCCGGAACGCCAACGCCAGAGCAGCACCGCGAGCAGGAGCACGAGCTCCGCCGTGAGCGCCAGCCAAGCGCCGAGCGCGCCAAGCCCGGCGTACCTGGCGAGGATCACGCCCACCGGCAGCTTCACGCCCCACGCGAGCAGGATCGACACGCGCAAGGTGAAGCGCGTGTCTCCCGCGCCGTCGAGCGAAAAGTACGTGACGGTGGCCGCCGCGTCCAGGAGTTGGAACGCCGC
>CANKNP010000255.1 GCA_947483545.1 Deltaproteobacteria bacterium
CTCCGGCAGCGTGCCTATCTGGCTCGCCCGGGATCCCACCGGGCACCGCCCGCTCGTGGCGTGGTTCCATGGGAACGGGCAACAGCTTGGCGACCTCGGCGACGTCGCGTTCCAACTGAACCACAGGGGCCTCGACTTCGCGGGCATCGAGCTCGCCGGCTACGGGCTCGCGACGGGCGCAGGGCCTGAGGAGTCCACCTTGTTGGAGGCGGCGGCCGCGGCGATGGAGGCCTTGCCCCCCGCGATTTGCTCCGGCTGGTCCCTCGGCACGGGGGTCGCCGCGGCGCTCGCCGCCCAAGGCAGATGCCAGGCACTCATCCTGGGCTCCCCGTACACGAGCTTGCCCGACGCCGCTCAGGCCGCGTACTTCTGGGTCCCCGCGCGCTGGCTCCTGCTCGACCAGCTCAACACCCTCTCGATCGCGCCGTCCATCCACGTGCCCACGCTGGTCTTTCATGGCACGGCCGACAACATCATCCCGTTCTCGCAAGGCCAGGCGGTGGCCGCCGCGATCCCCGGGGCTCGGCTCGTCGTGAGCGCCGACGACCACGACATCCACAACGACGCGATGTTTGATGCGCTGGCCGCGTTCGTCCACGAGCTGGCGGCCGCGGACGAGGCGGCCAGGGCCGCGAGCGAAGCAATGCGCTCGGACATGACGCGGGGGCATTGGCCGACGCCAACGGACGCGCGCGTCGATCTCCACGTCGACACCCCCACCCAGATGGTCCGCCGCGGCGTTGGCCTCGACGACCCGGCCCTGGAGAGCGGACTCGACGACATGCGAGAGGGCGGCACCAACGTGGTCGTGGAGGTGCTCTGGCCCCCGCGCACGGGCGACTGGCACGCCCAGGTCGAGGCGATGTTCACCAAGGTCGAGGAGGAGAGCCGTGGGCGCAACGCCCACCTCGCACGAAACCCCGCCGACGTGCGGGCGATCATCGAGAAGCAGGACATCGCGATGCTCGTCTCCATCGAAGGGGCCCACGGCATCGACAAAGTCGGGGTTCCTGGCTTGGCCGCGCTTCACGCCCGCGGGCTCTCGCTCCTCGGCTTGACCTGGACGTTCTCGAACCGCTTCGCCGGCAGCTCAGGCGACCCGCCCGAGGGGAACCCCGCCGGACTCGGGCTCACGGACGATGGCCGCGCCCTCGTGGACGAAGCGAACCGGCTCGGCATCGTCCTGGACGTCTCGCACGCCTCCGACACCACGACGATGGAGACCTGCAAGCGGTCCAAAGCCCCGATCATCGCCTCGCACTCCAATGCGGACGGGGTCAAGGAGCACGCGCGCAACCTGTCCGACGAGGCGATCCGCTGCATCGCGAAAGGTGGTGGGGTCATCGGCCTCAACTTTCACGCCACGTTCGTGGGCCCCGGCGCGGATGTGGGAAAAGTGGCCGATCACGCCGACTACCTCAAGCGGATCGGCGGGGCGGGGGTCGTCGCATTGGGCAGCGACTACGACGGCATGATCACCGTGCCCGCAGGGCTCGACGACGCGGGGGACATCCCAAAACTGTGGGCGGAGCTCGGGCGGCGGGGCTGGACGGCGGAAGAACTGGCCGGCGTGAAGGGGGAGAATTTCATGCGGACGTGGGAGGCTGTGCTGGCCCATGCCGGGAGCGGTTAGCCCTCCCCGCGTGACCGCTGAAGAAACCGCGCGCAGCCTGTGTCGCCAGCTCGGGGTCTCCGACGCTGGGCTGCTGCACCTCCGCGATGGCAGAGAGCACCACCTCTTTGAGCTCCAGACGCCCGAGGGCCTGCGCCTCCTCAAGTTCGCCCGCGAGGACTGCCTCCCCGACCCCTACGACCGGGCCCGCAAACCCGAGGACCGCCTCCGGGCGGAGAAACGCGCGATCAGCCTCGCCAAAAACGTCGAGGTGCCCGCCGACTACGAGATCCACGAGACGACCCCGCTCTGCAGCACGATGGCCGTATTGCCCGGCACGACCGCCGAGATCGCGCTGGAGTCAGGCCGCCTCGACGAGGAGGGGCTCCAGGCGGTGTGCCTGGAGCTGGGGAAGACCCTCGCGGCGCTGCACAGCCGTCGTCGCCCCGCCGATGTGCAAGAGGCCGCCGCCATCCCCGATCTCCCGGGGTCGGACCCGCTCAACGCCCGCCTGCTGCACCTCGACTTCCACCTCGGCAACGTGCTCGTCCGACCCGCGTTGGGGGGCCGTTACCAGGTCATGGGGGTCGTGGACTGGACCTGCGCCCGCTGGGGACCGCCCGAGGCGGATCTCGTCGAGATGTACGTCAGCGTTTTTGTGCTGAACCCTCGGGCGGGCGATGCGTTTGTGGCGGGGTACCGGCGGGCGTCGGGGCGCGCGGTGGACATGAAGGCTGTGGAAGCCAGCGCCGCCGCGGAGATCAAGCGTCGGCTCGTCGAGGATCCGCCTGGGGACGACGTGCTCGCCGCCCGTTGGAAGGACTGGGTCGCAAAACGGTGATCCTGCTCCTGCTGGGGTGCATCCACGCCGCGGTCCCCGAGGTCGAGGTCCCGAGGGTTGCGCTGCGATCCGTGCAAGAGGGGGAGCGCCCCGCCCAGCTTCAGGTGGACCGGGGGCTTCGGGCCGCAGCCGAGGAGCTGATCGGCGCGGCGACGCGGGCGGATGCCCGGCTGGATCCTGCCTCGGTGCGCCTCGCGCTGGCCCGGGCCGGCTACCCGCGCGACGCCCACTTTCTGCAGGCGATCACCGCGGACGGCTCCGTCCCGCGCAGCCTGTTGGACGCCATCCCGACGGCATCCCCGGCGGACGTTGGCTGGGGCTCGCGCCCCGCGCCCGGAGGGGGGACGCGCTGGATCCTGGGCTGGGCGCCCCGCGTCGGCTCGATCGATCCGCTCCCGCGGGACGTCGCGCTGGACAAGGGCCTGCCGCTCCGGGTGGACGGCTTGGACACGCCCAGGCTGTTCATCGGGAGCCCCGATGGCCGCGCGCAAGAATTCGAGATCCTTGAGGGCGTCGCACGTTGGATGGACGTTTTTCACATCCCCGGCGAGTACCGCGTCGAGGTGGTGGACGGCGACCGGGTCGTGTTCTTGTTCTCGTTGTTCGTCGAGACCCCCGTGCCCCCCGCCGCCCCCCTCCCCGGCCCCGCCCCTGCCGTGGATCCGCGGGTGGTCTCGGCCGACCTCGCCGCCCGCGTCAACGCCCTGCGCGCTCGCACCGGGCTTGCACCGTTGACACCTTTCCCGCGCTTCGAGCCTGAGACCCGGGCGCACGCGGCCTGTTTGGCCTCCATCGGGGCCGTGGCCCACAGCACCCCCCGCTGCCCCGGCGTGCCCGCGATGGCCGAGCGGGCCTACTTTCCGCGCGCCGACCACCACGAGGACGTCGTCGCCGCGGACAGCGCCCCCGACGCCTGGGACCGGCTCTACGACAGCCCCGGCCACCGGCTCAACCTGCTCTGCGCCCCGTGCCGCGGGCTGACCGTCGGGTCCGCTCTTGAGGGTGCGCCGCCCTCCCGGGTCTACTCGGTCATCGAGGTGCTGGACTTCCCCCAGGGCGAGCCGGTCCCCATCATCCGAGGCCGGCAATGACCCGCCTGCGGAGGGTGCTGACCCAGGTGTGGATCTGTGTGCTCCTGCTCGGAATGTTGTCCTCAAACCTGGAGAACGACCCGCTCGACAAGGTGCTGGAACCCTGGTTCGGCCGGCCCTACGCCGCGCTGGGCCTGCGCCAGTATTGGGCGATGTTCGCGCCGAACCCGGTACACCACGGCCGCTTCGTCCGGTACACCCACATCGACCCCAGCGGCGCGCGCACCGTGCTCCGGGAGCCGGACCAACCCCCGTTTCCCCCAGGAAGTCAGCCTTGGATGGGCTTCGGCTACTCCCGGCAAGCCAAGTGGGACAAGCAGGTGGGGCTCAAGTTTGAGCGCTTCGCCAAACCGACGGCAGAGGCGCTGTGTCGGTTGGGTGGCCTCGCGGGAAGCGTCGAGATCACCATCCTCATCTATGCGACGCCGACCCCCAAAGAGCGCCTCAAAGGCAAGGAGATCACGCGGAAGGAGACCGTCTCGGGTCCTTGGGCGTGTCCTTGAGCGCAGCACTGCTTCGGGCGGGTCAGGCCTGGCTCGGTTGGTGGGAGGGGGTGATCCCCACGTCCCGGTACGTGCCCCTGCGAATCGGCCTCGGGATCCTGTTCTTCTTTCAGTTTGCGACGATGCTGCCGGTCGCGGAGCTGCAGTTCGATAGTCGGGGCCTGAGCGCCGCCTGGGTGGGATCGTCCTGGGGCCACGTGCGCTACGACCTGCTCGATTCCATCACCGGGTGGCAGGTGTACGCGGTGATTGGCGCCGGGGCTTTGGCGTCTCTGGGGTTGGCGGGCGGAGTCTTTCCCCGTCTGTGCGGGGTGACGGCCATCGTGCTGGAGGTGCTGCTCCTGCACCGCTCCAACTATTGGCAGGACGGGAGCGATTGCCTGATCCGCTGCCTGGTGTTCTTCACCTGCTTCGCGCGGCTCACCGGCCCGGGCGACTCCGAGATCTGGCCGCTTCGAATGGTGCGAATTCAAATCGCGGTGATGTACCTCGCCACCGCCATTTGGAAGATGCAGGGGAGCGATTGGTCCAACGGGACCGCGCTCTACTGGGTCCTGCAGGATCCGAAGTACCAGCGGGTCGCGCTCGACGGGGTGCTCTCGACCCCGTGGGGTCAGTGGCTCGCGATGGTCGGCACCTACGCGACGTTGTGGCTGGAGTTCTCGCTCCCGATTCTCTTGCTCGATCCGCAGCGGCGAAAATACGGGCTGGCGCTTGGAACAGCGTTGCACCTGGGCATCTGGGCGTCGATGCGCATCGGGTTGTTCTCGCCGCTGACGCTCATCAGCTACCTCGCGTTCGTGGAGCGTGGGGCAGACGGGCGGTGGCGGGTGTCGGAGGACTGAGGCGGCGGGGCCAGCCCGGGCGCTGGACAAACAACACGGTCCTAAGGCCCTGGAAGTGCTTGACTTGGAGCCGGGCTGGCCCCTAACCGCACCGTTCCAGTGGAAGGCGGCGGGCCCGGCGTCTTCGACGGACCGTCGCATTCCACCGGTAGGAACGGTGCAAAAGAACCGTCGATCCGGGCGCGAGGTTCGCCGAGCGCACGGATCGGCGGCCGCTCATGCTCTCATTCACTGGTTCGAACGAACCCCCACGCGAGCGTCCACCGGCGCGTCGAGCCAGTCCCCAGCGGCCTCATCGCCATTCAGCGTGTGCGTGAAGAAGGCGGCGGCGATCCCGCTCGACAGGCCGCGGCCGTCGGCGGCGGGCATGTACGTGAACGCCTCGCCGTTCGACTCCCTCGTGTCGTCCCCACAGCCCGCGCTGAAGTCGATGTTCTCCCCTTCCAACCCCACGAGATCGCTCGGCGAGAAGTGTCCGGCATCCGCCAACTCGACGAGCCAAGCCGGACCGGGCGCGGCCTCGTAATTTCCCTCGATCAGCACGTTCCCGGCGGCCCCGACGCTGTGGTCTTCGGCCAGGATCTCGAACAATAGCGGCTGGGCGAGGTTGTCCATCGACACGCCGTCGAGCAGCGGGTTTTCCGGCGGCGCGCCCACGAACATGCCCGCGCGAACGGTTGGATCTGCCTGCAGGACCATCCCGATCGTCACGGCCCCGAAGCTGTGGCCGAAGGCGCCGACTCGACCGTGGTCCAGCGGCAGCCCGAGGTCGTCGGCCGCGTCCAGCGTGCGGGTCAGATCCTCCACTCGCAAGGCGAGCGTGTCGGTGTCCAGCGGCAGGGCCGTGCCCGCGAGGGCGTCGAACATTGTGTTGCCAGCGTGATCGGGGGCGAGCACCACGAAGCCCCACGTGGCGAGGTGCTCGGCGATGGCGAGGGTGGAGAAGCGCGTGCAGGTGTGGCAGTGAGACATCAGGAGGATGGGCCAGCCGGTTGCGGGGGGCTCGGGCAGGCTGGCGTTGGCCGTGGCCTGGGTGGTCCGGCTCGGGCAGTCGCTCGGGGCGGCGGTGAGCAGCGCCTCGTAGGCCTCGCGATCGGCAGGTTCCACCGCCAGATCGAGCATAGACCCCTCTGTCGCTGGCGTGTCGGAGGGGTGCCAGACCGAGATGGTGAGATCGCGGGTATCGCCGGGCAGCCACACCGAGAGCCGGCCGGCGGTGTGAGGGCCGGGGAGGGCGTAGTCGGCGGCTGGGGCGGTGTCGTCCACAGCCCCCACACAGCCGAAGATCCCGATGGGGACAAGCAGAACGAAGGGTGAGCGCATCGGCCAAACCTACCCCGATCCAGAATCCGTTTCATCCCCTCCGCCCCCATGGGTCAGATAGGCGCAACCCCAACCACGAGGCTCCCATGAACCGCTCCCTCTGCTCGATCGCCCTGCTCCTCCCCCTCACCACCGGCTGCGGCTTCCAGGACTCCCCCTACCACGACGACATCCTCCCCACCCAGGAGAAGCTCGCTATCAACCTTCCCTTGGACGAGGGTGGCAAGGGCGAGGGCACCGGCACAGACTGGGCGCAGTACTACGTGACCACCCGCAACGTGACCGAAGGCGTGAACGGCATCATCACCGCGATCCTCGGCACCGTCGGCTACGTCACAACGCTCACCCCGAGCTGGACCGACGACACCGAGACCCAGGCGATGTGGGGCCCCTACTCCGATTCGGGCCTCGATCCGGTCGAAACCGGCCTGTGGGTCCGGATGGAGGACGACGAGAGCTACACCTGGGCGCTGTTCAACATCCCAGCGGGCGGCTCCCTCGAGACAGACGCCGTCGCGATCGTCGCCGGTGTCGTGGACGCCGGGTCCACCCGCGACGATGCCACCGGCCAGTTCTACGTGGACTTCACGATGGCCAACAGCATGGATCCGGCGGTCGGCCTGACCGGCCAGTGGGGCGTGCAGTACGCCTACGATCCCGATGGCGTCGCAGCCGTCGCGATGGCAGACGACTACGGCTATGCGGCGGGCGGCGACCTGGTGGACGCCGTGTACGCCTACAACGAGGACTACGAGGGCTCCGGCGAGATGGACCTCGCCTGGCTCGCCGACATCGACAACGCCGGCACCGACGAGCTGGCGACGATGCACTCCCGCTGGGCCGCCGATGGCCAGGGCCGCGGCGACGTCCAGGTCGCAGGCGGCTCGCTCGGCTCCAACGTGGTGAGCGCTTCCGAGTGCTGGGGCTCAAGCTTCACGCGCGTCTACTACACCGACAGCTACGGAATCGAAGCGACCGAGGGCGAAGAGAGCGCGTGCGCGTACACCCCCGCGGAGTACGCGACCGAGGGCAGCTTCGCCATCGCCGAGGAGTAGCGGACCGGCGTGTGCCGTCGCCACCGAACAATTCTGAGCCCCTCAGTTATGTTCGATTTGTGGCGGCCTTGGGTCCAATGGCCACGATCCCGCACCTCCGTGGAACGGCCGGGCGATCCGGCGGGATCCCCTCCCCCCAAGACGTTAGCCCCCGGCCATGCGACCCACCCTGCTCCTTCTTGCCTTTGCGGCCCTCGGCTGCTCCGACCTCGCGCAGATGTCTGGCGTGCCCGCCTTCGACTGCGCGAACCCGCCCGCCGACCGCGTGAACGTGACCGCCAGGCAGCTCGTCCAGGCGTTCAGCGACAACCTGGTGTCCGCCGAGGCCACCTACGGAGGCGGAAAGGTCCTGCAGGTGTCCGGCGAGGCCAGCCGAGTGACCCGGGATGACGCCGGCGCGTTCATCGGCGTCCGGAACGGTCCGCTTGGAAAGGGCAAAGTTCAGGCCTACTTCCCAGACGCGAACGCCACCGAGTTCGGCGCGGTCTCCGAAGGGCAGTCCGTCACCGTGCTCGCGCTGCTCAAGGACGGCGCGAGCACAGAGTCGAAGATCGCGCTGCAGAGCGCGTGCCTGGTATCCAAGTGAACCGGGCGCTTCTTGCCCTGCTGCTC
>CANKNP010000256.1 GCA_947483545.1 Deltaproteobacteria bacterium
GAGCCTCGCGGGCGGCGCTCCCGGCGTATGAACTACGGACTCCTAGCCCACGTCATCGGGATCCTCGTCCAACTCCACCTCGCCGACGCTCACCCGCCAGACCCGCTCAGACGCCTTCTTGGCGATGTCTGCCCAGCCTCGCCGCTCACAGCTCGCGACCAGCCGTTGGACGGGGAGCTGGAGGTCGGCGCTCTGCGAGGTGTGCAGCCCCCGCTCCCGAGCCACCGCGAACCAAGCCCGACAGTTGCGCTCGTCATTCTCCTCAGCGGCCAACCAGGCACGTAGAACGCCGATCTGGAGCCACAGGCCGTGCCGTGCGGCGTGGGCCAGGGCGGCCTCCGCGTTGAGCACCTCCTCTTGAACACGGCGCGGCTCGTACCGCACGAGCGCGAGCATCGCGAGCTGCACGCGGGCGGAGGCGACGAGGGACTGCTGGCCTCGCTCCCCGGCAAAACGCGCGGCCCACCGGATGATCTCCTCAGCGCCGTCGAGGTCGCCCTGTGCACGTCGTACGTCCGCGAGGAGCGTGCGCGCGCGGAGGTGCAGCCGGTCCGCACCGATCGTCGCGGCGATGGCGCCAGCCGCGATCAGAAACTCCGCAGCCTGCGGGTATTCTCGACGTTCAAGATGCAACATGCCCCAGGTTGCGTGCGCGTCCGCGATGCGGCGGATGTCGCCGCTGGCCCGGGCCACGCTGTCGAGCCGGTGGAGCTGGCGTTCAAGATGCTCGTATCGACCCGACCGGATGAGCGCTTCGCACAGGCCGTTCAGCGCCTCAGCCTCCATGCCGAAGTCACCCCGGTTCATACGCAGCACGTCCGTCCAGTGTTTGGCTGCGACGTCGTTACGCCCCTCCATCCGCGCGAGCCGCGCGCGCTGCACGGCCACCTCGACGAGCCCTGCCCGATCCCGTAGCGCGTCAAAGACGAGGCGCGCAGCCTCCAGCTCCCGCTCCGCGAGATCGGCGTCCCCCTGCTTGCGGGCGGCGCGACCCAGCTGTGCGCGAACCCGAGCACGGGCCAACCTGTCGCCTTCGACCTCCCGAAGCGCGTATTCCAACAGAGGGCGAGCGAGGCCTGACTCGCCATTCTCCAAGAGCGCCTCTGCGTGAAGGCGGCGGGCCTCCAAGCGCGCCGTGGGCTGTCCAACCGCATCCGCCGCCTCGACAGCCATGGCCGCAGCCCGAACGGCGTCTCCCCGGCCGCCCGCGTTCAGCTTGCGCGCCGCACCCAGCAGCGGCTGCAACGCCCGATCTGGCGCGCCGGAGAGCAGCCGGTGCCGACCGTGCGGAAGGTCCACATCCAAGCCCGTCTGGGCGCCCAGCTCCTCCCAGGCGTCCGCCAGGCGTCGGTGCATGTCCAGCACCCCCTCCATCCCGCGCGCGTCCTCCACGATCAGCTGCTGAATCCGACCATGCTCGAAGGCCAGGTACCCGTGCAGCTCGGCGACGAGGCCCGTCGCTAAGAGCGCGTCGAGGCCCGCGTCGTTCATGCGGCGAATCAGCGCGACGGGCGGCTGCTGGCCCGCCAAGGCGGCGGCGACCAGGGCGTCTCTCGCCGCTTGAGCGTCGGGAGAGGAGGCGAGGGCGCCATCCACTCGCCGACGAAGGAGCTGCTCGGGCGAGGAGGGAAAGGCCTCGGCGCGCGGCAACGTGGGCGGGAGCATGTACTGGCGGTCCGCGTTGAGGACCGGGAGGGAACGGCTCGCCCAGTCGCGGAGGAGGAGTCCGGCGGCCAGGGGATCACCCTCGCAGAAGACCGAGACCTCGTGCGCCAGATCGGGGGCGAGCTGAAGCGACTCTTGGACAACCTTGCGTGTGTCCTCAAGGCCGAGTCGGCGCAGCCCCAAGCGGCGCGCCCCACGCTCCTGCAGGCCCTCCAGCGTGCGACGAACGCCACCATCCCGAGCGGCCGCCTCGCTCGACACCGTGCACAGCACCAACACGGGGCGCTCCCCCACCGTGCGGTCGAGCAGCGCCTCGGCGATCGCGAGCCCATCGCCGTCTGCCTGGGCGTGGTGTACATCCTCCAGGATGAGGCAGCTCCCGCCTCGCCAAGCCCGAACATCGAGGTGGCGGTACAGGAAGGCCAGACCGATGGCATCGCTCACCGGGGGCTCACCCGCGCGGGTGTAGCCGCACCAGCGGGTGAGCAGCACGGCCTCCTCGTGCACATCGGTTGGGAGCACCTGCCGATCCCGCCCCAGCCAGGAGGCAAGGCGGGTCTCCATGCCGTCGCGGTTGTCGTTCCAAGGCACCAGGATGTCGCGCACGGCCCCTCGGTAGCCATCATCGACGCCAGCCGGCGCGTGGTACCGAAGGCGCGTGACCTCCATGACCCCGAGCTCGTCGAGCATGGTCGCCACCGACTCGACGAGGCGCGTCTTGCCGGAGCCGGACTCGCCGACAACGAGCACGACTCGCGGCTCAGAGAGCGCCACCACCTCGCGCGCGGCGTCCCAGAGCACCTCGTGCTCCCGGTCGCGGCCGACCATCGGCACCTCCCGAAGGGCAAAGAGGCTCAACGACGCCCGGGCGGGGGCCTCCCAACCGCGCTCCAACGGCGGGCTCGGCGGCATCGGGTCGGGGGGGACCCGGTTCCACCGCAGCGTGCCCTCAGGCGCCGGGCCGAGGCGAAACGGCGCGGCGAGCGGGAACTCGCCTGTGTGGGTGCTCGGACCCGTGCGTTTCTGGCCAGCGGTCCATGGCACGACACGACCGCGAAAACTCTGACCCTGCATCGCGTCCCGAAGCGCTCGGCGCACATCTGCCGCGCGATCGAACCGCTGTCGGGGAAACGGATCGAGCAGCGTCGTGACCACATCCGCCATGGCTGCAGGGATGCCGTCCAGCGGCGGGGGCGGCCGATTCCGCGCTTCGATCAGCTCCTGGCGGCCCTCGCCTGCGTGCGCTTTGCCGCCGGTCAGCATCTCAAAGAGCATGAGGCCGACGGCGTAGAGATCGGTCCAGGGACCGAGGTCCTGGGTGCGCGCCTGGAGTTGCTCCGGCGCCATGTACGGCAGGGTCCCCGCGATGCTGCGGCGCTCCCGAACCAGCTCGGCCAACGCGTCCGCGACACCCAGATCGGCGACCCAGACGTGCGGTTTGCCGTCTTTTCCAGGGTACAGCAGCACATTCTGGGGCTTGAGATCCTGGTGGAGGAGCTGGCGCGCGTGGATCGCCCCGAGCGCGTCGAGCACCTCGTCGATCAGCGGCAGCACGTCTTGCAACGGCGGCCGCAGCGTGAGCAGGTCGGCCAACGAACCCCCCGCCGCGTAGCCCAGCGCGACGTACGGCTCCCCCGTGGCCAGCACCCCCGTGTCGTGAACCGGGATCACATGAGGGTGTGTGATGCGCGCGGTCAACGCCACCTCCCGTGCAAACCTCGCGCGAAAACGACGATGCAACGCGAGGTTCGACTTCACGACCTTGACCGCCACCTCGGTCTCCAAGAGTCGATCTTCGGCGTGGTACACGTTGCCCGTAGCGCCGTCGCCGAGCAGCCGGGTAACCATGTACCGATCGGGAAGTTGAGGCATCGGGGCCTCCTTCATCCGCTCGACCGGGGCTGGTGCTCAGAGGCGGGGGTCACCGTGTGGCGACTGCCCCGGGCCGCGTGAGGACGGGCTTCTCCGCCTTCTTCGGGTCGGTTGCCTGCTCGGACGAGGCCCGCTTGAGGTCCAGCGTGCCGGTCACCGCGACGCGCTCTCCTGCGAGCCGAAGGAGCTCCGCCGTTGCGCGTGTCTCCAGGCCCAGGCGTACTTCTGTGGTCCCGATCAGCAGAGAGACGTGGCCGAGCATCTGGCTGCCGCCAGGGGCGGGGCGGGGCACGTACGTTCCGATGAGTGTGACACGGTCGCCATCGACGCGGTCGAGGTCCGCCGAGCGGCTGATCTCCTCCATCGTCGCGTTGTTCGCGGGGCTCTCGGCCTCGATTCTGGCTTTCTCCTCGGCTTCCACCTTGTCGGCGGTGACCTTGGCGGTCGCGTCTTCCTCTTTGGCCTTCGCTTCCAGCTCGGTGGCCGCCGAGGCGCTCTTCGCCGGGTCCACCACGGCGTCCGCCTTCCCCTCCGCCTTTACCTTCTCGTCCTCGACCTTGGTCAGCTTCTTCGCGGCCAGATCTGCTTCCAGTGTCCGCGACTCCACAGTCGCAGCGGCCGCCGCGGCCTTCGGATCCTTCTTGGCGTCGAGCGTCGGATCGGTCTTGTCGCCCGTCTTGGCCTTGTCCTCCCCCTTGCCCGACCCCTTCTTCGCGGTCGTCGTCACCTCAGGCGCGGCCTTCGCTGCGGCGCCGGCCTTCTTCTTGTCGAGCTGCTTCTTATCCCCCTGCTCGGCCTCGACCTCGGCTTTCAGCGCCTTCTTTTCCTTGTTGGCCGCGACCTTCAGCTTCGCCTTGTCGTCGTTCTTCGACTCCTTGCCGCCCTTGGCAGCGACCTCCAGAGCGACCTTTGCCTTGGCCTGGCTCGCATCCGCCCGGGACTCCTTGGCCTTCGACTTCTTGTCGGCGACCTCGGCGACGCCCTGGTCCGCACCCTTGAGCGACTTGCCACCCTTCTTCGCCGTCTTCTCGCTCGCGCGGTCCTTCGCCTCGGCGACCTTTTTCTTGTCCCCGGTCTTGGCCTCGGCCTGCTTCGGCTTTCCGGCCTTCTCGACCTCTTTGCCAGCCAGCTTGTCCGCTTTCTTCGCAGCCTTCTTGTCTGACTTCTTCTGGGCCTTGGCCTCGGACTTCTTGTCCTTCTTGCCGTCGGGCAACTTCGCTTCCACGCCCGTTGCCTTCAGGTCCTTCGCGCCCTTGGCCCCTTTGGCCCCGGCCTTTTTGTCGGCTGCCGTCTTTTTCTCCCGCGTCGCATCGGCCTTCGCACGCTCGGCCTCCTTGGCCAACGCGGTGGCCTCCTTCTGCTTGGCCTCAGCCTCCCCCTTGCCCGACGCGGCGCCGACCTTCGCGCTCTTCTCGTCCCCGCGCGAAGTCGCGACCTGCTTGCCCGCCTGCTTGGCATGGGCGGCGAGCTCGTTCGGGCCCATCCTGCTGACATCCTGGACGATGGGCGCCTTGGCCTTCTGCCCAGCTTCCTGGTCGATCATCTGCTTGAGGCCGGAGTTGCCGACGTTGCCCTGAAGATCGGCGGCCGATCCGGCGTGGAGGGGCTTGCCCGCCTCCGGGAGCGGCGCCGTCGTTCCGGTGGTCGTCGACCGGGCGCGGGTGTTCAGCTTTTTGAGGGCTTCGAGTTGATCCTTTTCAGCCACGCGACACTCCACAGGAAGATTGCGCCAGTGTAGCGCGATCAGGCGCGTGTAGGGGGCTTGGGGGCAACCGATTCAGAACACGTTCATGTAGAGCCCGTACCGGCCCTCTTCGCCGAGCGCTTCGACAGACACGATCTCGGGCTCGATGGCGATGCCGAGATCGCCAAACGCACCGAGCAAATCGGCGAGATCGAAGCTGGCCTGAGAGAGCGCAAGGCCCGCGAAGCTCTCGACCAGGGTGCCGAGGGATGTGCCGACCTCGTCGAGGTCGATCGACGGATCCTGGGTGTAGGCGCCGTACTCCAGGACCACGACCTTGTGCACCGCGAGATCGAGGTTCAGGTTCTCGCCGTCCAGATCGATATCCACCGCTGCGAGCACGCTGGCCTCGAGCCAATCGGTGCAGGTGCTCCCTTGGATGGTCTGGAACGAGACCTGCATGTCGGGGAGCCAGAGCTGGGCGAGGGGCTCGCCTGCCCCTTCCGCGAGGCGCACCACTCGCGCGTCCCCGGCGTGGATCGCGATGCAGTAGCCGTTCGAGTCATCCGGGATCTCAGAGCCGCCCGGCAGGGCCGCAATGCCCGCGCCCAGCAGATCCGCGTACTCGCCTTCGAGCTGCAGTTCGAAGTCCAGGAAGTCGGCCACTGTGGCGTCGATGAGCGTGTTGAACAGCCCCTCGTGCAGCGCGAAGCCCAGCTGGTAGTCGAGGCCAGCGGGGGTCTGCGCCGTGAGCGGGGTGAGCGCGGGCATGTCCTCGGCGGCGTCGCCGTCTGTGGAGATGGTGACGCCCAGGGCGACGCCGTCGGTCGTGGCGTTGACCTCGGCCAGGCGCGCGGACAGCTCCGTGCCCAGCAGGTCCGTGCTGAACGCGAAGGGGCCGCCAAGCTCGATGGTGCCAAGCTCATCGAGCAAGAGGGTGGCGAGTGAGCTTCCGAGGTCGGCGACCAGCCCGGCCAGCGGATCGACCAGGAGCTGCGTGATCCAGTCCTCCACTTCGTAGTCGCCGAAGGTCAAGCTCACATCGTCAATGTTGGCCTGCGCGTCCGTGAGTGCCAGCGTGAGCATGTCGTCGTCGGACAAGCCCGGGATCGCGTTCGCGCCGAGCGTGACCTCGCCGAGGCCGATCTCGATGGACATGCTGTAGGTGTCCAGAAGCGTGATGTCGCTGGTCATCACGACGTCGCTGAAGGTGAGCACCAAGGTCACAGCATCCTCGGCGGGCGCGAGGTCCGCGGTCGTGCCGGTGGACGAGACCCCGGTCGGCGTGATGTCCACGTAGTCGGTGTCGATGACGGGTAGGCTGGCCGAGAGCGTGTCCCAGATCCCGAAGCTGTCCACCATGTCAGCCACCGTAGGCTCCAACGCATCGAGCCCGCTCGGGGTGAGCAGGCCGTTGACGGCACCGGGGTCGGTCTCCCGTGGATCGTTGCCGTCAAACACGGGGATGAGCTGGCGGGTGGCCTCGTCGGGGTCGTACGCCCTGACGTCGACGACGAAGGCGCGATCAGCCTCGTCGGCCTCGTAGCCCCAGGGGAGCGACGCGCTGAACGCCCCCGCGCTGTCCACGGTGGCACGAACACCATTGACCAACACCTGGGCGTCGGCTGGCGACACGGTGCCGGTCACCTCGACCGTCAGGCTCTCGCCCTCGGCGGGTAGCCCCAGATATTCACCATAGGAAGGAGACAATACCGTGAGGATGAGGGGCTCGCCCGGGACGGCGACGAGCGTGTAGTCGCGGCTGCAGGCGGCCAGGGCGAGGACAAGCAAAGGCAGGGCGCGCATCAAGGCTCCAAGTTCGACGCGACTATATCGGTGGCCCCGCGCGATCCGCTTGGAAAGTGCGACTATGGGTGCTTTCTTAGCCGGTCGTTGACATCCCGGAGGCGGGACAGCGCCCCCTCCAGCGCCTCCCCCAGCTCTCCTGGGTCCTGACGCTGCCCGGCTTGGAGCGCCACGACGCGGTCTCGAAGCAGCGACAATGCGGCCTCGGCATCTCGAGCGAGCCCGGGGTCGGCCTCTGCCGGCGACAGGGCGACCCGGGCGAGGGACACCTGGATGACCTCTGCTTCGGCGATGGCTGTCCGGAGCGTCTGCGCGAGCCCTGTGAGGCCCGCAGCGTCCAGGTCCTTTGCGGCCCGGGCGCCGTCGGCCGCGGTGGCCCCGAGCGGCGACGGGCTGGCCAGGAGGCGCCCCTCCAGCGGCACGTACTCCCCGTCCAACAGGGCAGGGATAAGCTGAAACTTCAAGCCCCCCCGAGCGTGGTATTGGCCCAGCCGCCCGAGCCACATCAAAAACATCGGGGCCGAGACGCCCATCAACACCAGGGCCATCGTGGCGGCGTAGGAGGCAACGGGGGAAGAGATCTCCCGGGTTCGCAAGAGCACCGGCAAGAACAAGGTCGCCGTCGCGGCAGCGTAGAACGGGAGGAAAATGCGCAGGCCCAACACGGCGCTGCGCTCGTTTTCGTCGTTGGGAGGGTCGGGGATCGGCGCCATGTGCCCCATGTATTGCCCGGGTGCGCGCCTGAAAAGTGATCCCGGTGGTGTCGCCGAGCCCGCGGGTCTCGCTTTTCGAGTCTCGCCCTTCGAGCCTC
>CANKNP010000257.1 GCA_947483545.1 Deltaproteobacteria bacterium
CGCTCCGAGTGGGACTTGAAGGCGCGCACCGCTACCTTCATGGAGAGCGTGAAGGTCACCCGCGGCCCGGTCACCCTCACGGCCGACAAGCTCGACGTGACGTACAAGGACACGACCCACGTAGACGTTGTCCGGGCTGTCGGCCACGTGGTGGTCACCCGCGGTGACCGCGTCGCCCGCTCCGACAGCGCGACGCTCACCGCCGGCGATGGCCGCATCGTGCTCACCGGCTCCCCCGTGCTCCAGGAAGGCGCCAACGAGCTCGTCGGCCAGCGCATCGAGATCTACCTCGATGAGGAGAAGGCCACCTGCAGCGGATCCCCGGATGGTGGGACCCCGTGTCGGTTGAGGTTTACCGGAGGGCTGTGAGCGACGCCACGGCCGCGATGACCCGTCACATCGCCCTCCGCGTCGCCCTCACCCCAACCGGCCGATCAGCTCCTCGGCCTCCTCCAAATCCAGGCGTAGCGCGCGGCTGCACACATCGTAGGAAAACCCCCCGCGGGCCATCGCCGCGAGGATTTTCCGGCCCCCGGGGTCCGGCTTCTCCCGCCCGAACGCCTCACGTTTGAATGGCCCGGCGCGTTTTCTGCGCATCCAGGCGCACGCCGCGGCGAGCTCCCGCACCGCCGGGTCCAGGCTGTCCGCCACGGTCGCCAGGGCCTCCCCCGACGCCTCGCCTTCGACCCCTCGCTCCCGCAGCCGTTGGGTCACCACCCGGCCCGCGATCCCCCGCCGGGTCAGCGTGCTCGCCTTCGACTCAGCCCACGCGGCGTCGTTCAAGGTGCCGAGCCCCACATGTTTTTCGAGCGCCTTGTCGATGAGCGTCTCGATCTCGGGTCGCACCTCCGCCCCGCGGATCTCCGCGGTTCGAACGCGCATCATCAGCTTGTCGCGCAGGTGCGCCCGCGTCGAACTGTACCGCGCGAGGTACTCCGCGACGGCGCGATCGACCCAGCGATGATCCAGCACCTCAGGCGCCCGTCGCCCGCCCGGCGCGCGCTTAGAAATCAATGACATCCGGGTCGTCCCCCAACGGCGTGTACGGCACCTCGACGACAGCGCCAGGCGGGCCGTAGAGCGAAACGTAGGTGGCGTAGTACCCGGTGACCTTTTTCACGTAGTCCCGGGTCTCCGGGTACGGGATCTGCTCGACGTAATCGTCCATCCGAATCTTTGAACCCCAGGGCCGCAACCACGAGGAGACGTTGTGGGGCCCCCCGTTGTAGCTCGCCACCGCCAGCGGAAAAGAACCGTCGAACCGGTCCAACAGTCGGGACAGGTACCAGACCCCGTATCGAACATTCGTGGACGGATCTTCCAGGATCTCCGGGGAATAATGGGGGTCCCCCATCAACGCGGCCACCCTCGCCCCCGTGCGCGGCATGATCTGCATGAGCCCGATCGCGCCGACGGGGGAGAGCGCCCATTGGCGGTAGACACTTTCCTGCCGCATCAGGCCGAGCGCGAGCAGCGGGTCTACATCGTAGGCGTGGCCGTGGCGATACAGGGCGTCGGCCTGCGCGGTGGGGAACGCGCGGGAGATCGCGACCTTGCGCTCGTCCGGGGTGCTCGCGAGCTTGGCCGCGCCCCAAGAAAATCGGGCCGCGTGGTAGTCATCACGCGCAAAATAGGCGACCTGGCGCCAATCCTCCAGGTCCAACCCCATCGCCGCGTAGAGCGCGCCGCCGTCGCCGCGGGCCTCGAGGGCGTCGTACATCCGGGAGACGATCGGGGCCGCATCGTCGAAGTTCCCAACCCGCGCCAGATCGGCGGCTGCCGAAGCCCAGGGGAACTCGCCAGCGTGTTCCTCGCCGATCTTGGAGAGGAGGCGGTCCCCTTCGGCGGGATCGAACAGAAAACCGGGGGCGTAGCTGTCGGGCCGGGCCTCGGGCGGGGCTCCGCCCGACTCCGCAGGAGCCTCCGAAACCCCGGTCAAGACCGGCGCAGTCGAACCCGATGTCGCGCCCGGACTCCAAGGCAACCCAAGCCGCGCCCACGCCACCGCGTTGGTCGCCATCGGCACGGTCACGCTGAGCGGCGCGAACGCCACCCCGCCCGTGCCGGCATCACGGAACACGCGCTCGGGCGGGTTCGGCACCCCCGGCCACCGCCCTGCCCGGTGGGTCCAGCGTTCCGCCACCGGCTGTTCCGTCGCCTCCGACAGCCGGTCCTGCCCCTGCTCCACCAACACCGCGTACCAGGAGCCCGGCTCGTCCTTGACCAGCTGTGCGCGTGCAACCTCGGCTTCGTCCACGCGGTTCAGCGCCCGCAGCGTCCGCAGCCGGTAGTACCGGGCGGCCAGGGTCTCCGGGGCGCCGCTCGCGATGACCGCGTCCAAGCGCACCAGCGCGTCGGCAAACTCCCCGGCGCGGAACGACGCATAAGCGGCCAACCACCGCCCTTCTTTGCCCGTCGATCCCCCCGATTTCCCGGTGGCCGTCCAGGCTTCCCGAGCCTCTTTGTACCGGCCGGCGAGCAGGAAGGCCCGCGCCAGGGTCTCGCGCTGCCCGCGAAAATACCCCGTGGTCCCGTGCTCTTTGATGCCCATCTCCAGCTGCCGGGAGGCGTCGTCCCAGCGTCCGCCTCGCGAGAGCGCTTTGTACCTGTCCCAGGCGGTGCGCGCATCGGGCTTCGCCTTGTAGGCTTCGGCCAGCCGGGCCGCGAGCGCATCGTACTGCTTCGTGCCCCAGGAGAAGTTGTCCTGCTGCGCGTCAATCCACGCGGCGAGCTGTGGATCGACCTCAGATGCGGCCTGCAACCCCTGGTAGCGCGCCCACGCATCGTCCTCGAAGCCGCACCGCTTTCGCTCCAGCGCCTCCCGGCATTGAAAATCGGTGTCGTCCGGGAGCTTGGCGTCCATGCCCATCGCCACCAGCTCGTCCAGCCGGGCGCGGGCAGAAGCCCCGGTCGAATGGTACAGATGCGTGACCGACAGCTCCCGCAGCGTCGGGATTGCCTGCGCGGGGTTCGCCACCGACACCGCCAGCGCGCTCTTCAGCTTGAGCGTCTCCTCGCGGGGGCTCTCCGGGTGCGCCTCCAAGTAGCGGTTGTAGGCCGCGATGGCCGCCCCGCTCTTGCCGCTCGCCGCGTAGGCATCCCCCATCAGCACGAGGCACTCGTCGGCGTGGGGCCCGGAGGGCCAGGCGTGCACATAGGTCGTGCACGTCGCCGCCGCCGCGGCGTCCTTGCCCCGCGCGTGGTCCGCCCGTGCCTGGTACCACGCGGCCCACGGCGCGACCGCGGTGTCCGCCGCCCGGGCCTTGCCCAAAGCCGCGCTTGCCAGGTTGTCATCGCCTTGTTGGAGACGGACGACGCCCAGCGCGAGCCAGACCGCCGCACGCGTCCGCCCGGAGAGCGACTTCTCCGCCAGCGCCTGCTCGTAGAGCCACGCTGCTCGCGAAAAATCGCCTTGTGTCCGCGCATATACCGCCGCTCGGAGCACATCCCCCGGGACCGGGGAGACCCGTCCAGGTGGCACATCCGGGGCCTGCGCGAGCACCATCCCGACCTGCGCCGGAGCCGGATCTGCGGACATCGCGAGCGGCGAGAGCAGCGCGACAGCCCCAACCGTGAGTCCGATCGGCCGCAGCATGGCGAACCTCCAGACCGAACGATACCGGCGAATCATCGCAGTTCCAAGCCTATTTCAGCTCCGCGTCCGGCACCGGCCCGACCGTTCCGCTCTCGGCGGCCCACAGCAAGTAGGTCCCGCCGGCAAAGCCCTGCTGTACGGTGTAGCGCTTGCCATCGTTGCGCTCGACGGGATCGCCCACCCGAAAACGGCCTCCCTTCGGCGGCTCGGGCTTCTGCACCGGCTCGTCGTGCTCGATCCACTCCGCGTACCCGCCCCGAAGCCGACGCGCTGCGGTCCACCCCTGGTCCCGAATCCACTGCGCCAACTGGGTGCTTTCTTCGCCGCCAAGTTGGTCGTACACCACCACCCGCGCGAGCTTGTCGGCAGGCAGCAGATCCAACCGGTCCTTCAGCCCGTTCCCCGGCACACAGATCGCCGTCGGGAGCATCCCCCCCGCGCACTCGGGCGCCGGGCGGTGGTCAATCAGCACCGGCCCTGCCGCGCTGATGATCGCCGCGCTCAACATGGTCCGGCCTACGTCCTCCTTGTGGTTCGGCCCCGGCGTGTCGCCCGAGCCGTCCACCACCTTCGGGATCACCGAGGGGTCGATGCTCTGCGGCGGGCGGTCGAGCCTGCCGGTGGGCTCCAAGTGCGGCTCCATCTGCTTCTCCATCTTGAAGACCTTGAGCGCGACGGAGCGGGCGGCGGCTTTGAGACGATCACGGAACATAGGAGCTCGGGGCAAAGGGCCATCGGGGCATAGCACGGGGAGGGACGGGGAGGTGTGACGGGCCACGGGCGGAGCATCGCAGTGGCGACGCGGATCGAACATAACTGAGGGGCTCAGTTATGTGCTGTGGGCTGCCGGTCGCGCGGGCCAACCCAGCTTGGAGCGGTGACGCGTCCTCACCGCCCCCGAAGCTCCCCGACCATCCTGCCAAGTTCCCAACACGCCCGCCCGATCACCCGCGCGTCGGAGCCCGTCGGCACCCCCGCCCGGCGCGGAAAATGGGTCACCGGCACCTCCTGGATCAAAAACCCCGCCGCCTTCGCGCGCGCCAGGATCTCGCCGTTGACGAACGCGCCCTTGCTCTCGACCCCGATCTGCTCGAATACGCGGCGGTGAAACACCTTGAACGCGCAGTCCACGTCGCGGATCCCGAGCCCGAGCAGGCCGTTCTGGAGCGCGGTCCACGCCCAACCGTTCACGCGCCTGCCGATGGCGTCCACCCGGGGGCGCCGGTAGCCGACGACGAGGTCAAACGCCTCGATGTGGGCTTCCAACCGGTCCAGTTCCCGGACGTCGAACTGCAGGTCCGTGTCCGTGAAGAAGATCCAGTCGAATCGGCTCTCTCGGATTCCCCGCATCAACGCCGCGCCGTACCCCCGGTTTTCCCGGTGGGTGCGCACCCGAACCCGTGGATCGGCGATGCCCGCCAGCACCTGCCCGGTCCGGTCCCAGGACCCGTCGTCCACGACGATCACCTCGCCCGGGACCGCCCGCCGGTCCAGCTCCCGAAGCCCGGCCCTGACGACCTCCTCGACCGTATTCTCCTCGTTGTATGCGGGGAGAACGATGGACAGGGAGCCGAAGCGCGCCCTACTCGTAGAGCCGGAAATGCCAGGGGTCCTCAGCACCCTTCTCCGGGCTCGCCGACTCGTTCTGCGCCGCGTCCACCGCCGAGATGTAGTAGTTCATGCCGCCTGAGGACTGCGCCTCGCCGGGGATCGTGCCGACCCATTCGTCGGCTTCGAGCGGCGTCATGGCGGTGGACTCCCAGTCGCCGCTGCCGCTGGTCTCGTTCTTGTAGTAGAGCTTCGTGAGGAACACGCCCGACTCTTCGTCCACGATCACCGCGTAGATGTCCACGTCGGTCCCCAGCGGTTGCGCCTCTTCGACCGGCGAGTGCTCGATGATGGGACCGTCGAGATCCGAGACGTCCTCGAACCCGGTGTCCTTGGGGCCGACCTGCTCGGACGACAGGTTGGAAGCGCAGCCGGCGAGGCCAGCGGCGAGAGCGAAGACAGAGCGGGTGCGAGTCAGGGTCATGGACACCTCGCCCACAGCATAGACGCTGCCAGGGCCGCTGCAATGTGTCGCCCGCAGGACGGCGCGTCAAGGGGCACTGACCAACGCACCCCGCGCGGTTAGCGGCCGCCCGCCATGCGCTCCCGCCTCCTCGGCCTCACCCTGCTCGTGCTCGCCCTCGCGGCAGTCGCTGGTGCGATCCGGATGCTCCGCCCCGCAACCGCGCCGCCGATCCCCGAGTGGTCTGCCGATTCGCGGATCTGGGCACGAGATCAACGACAGTTGACGACCGCCCTCGGCCGAGCCCCACGCATTTGGGAGGGCGCCAAGGGCCCGGACATCGTGGTGATCGTGCTCGACACCACCCGCCTTGATCGCCTCGGGATCTACGGCTACGACCAGAACACCACCCCCAAGCTCGACGCCTGGGCAAGGGGTGCCCGGGTCTACGACCAGTTCCGGGCCGACGCCACCTGGACCCTGCCGTCCCACGCCTCGTTGTTCACCGGCAAGGCGCCGACGGCCCACGGGGCGGATGGGCTCCCGCTGGAGGCCGAACAGCCGGCGTCACCGCTCCGGAAGGGCGTGCCGACGGTGGCCCGGAGCCTTCGCAAGGCAGGCTACCGCACGGTGGGCATCGCCGCGAACCGCGCGTTCCTGGATCCCGCTTGGGGGCTCTCCCAGGGGTTCGATGCTTGGGTCTGCCGTGAGCTGGAGGAGGGGCCCGGCGGCGGGTCGGATCCCACGGCGGACCGCATCCAGCGGCTCGCCCAGGCGGCGCTTGGCGCTCCTCGGGAGGGGGCGTTGTTCCTGTTCCTCAACTTCATGGATCCGCACACGCCCTGGATTGTTCGCGAGCCTTTCCTGGCCCATCCGGACAAGATCCGGCCGAAGACCCTCCCCGGAACGAAGGGGTGGAACCGGGCCTCGCGGCGGCTCCTGGTCGAGGGCACGCTCCCCGACGAGACCATCGAGAGTTGGAGCGAGGCCTACGACAGCGAGGTTCGCTTCCTCGACGACGAGCTGGGCAACCTCCTGGCCGCGCTTCCGAGCCTCGGGATCGGGCCGGAGGACTACGTGTTCATTCTGTCCGATCACGGCGAATACCTGGGTGAGCATGGGCTCGTGCAGCACTGGCGGGACGCCTATGAGGAGTTGGCCCACGTGCCGTTGCTCATCTCCGGGCCCGGGTATGCGCCCGGCCGCGATCCGACCCCCCTCCAGCATCACGATCTGGCCGCGATGATCCTCGCGGCTGCCGGCCTGCCCCCTCTGCCGGAGTCGAGCGCCACCGGCGTGCAGGTCACGGAGAGCTGGTACGCCCGCAAAGACGATCTCGCCGATCCCAAGCTCGCCCCCCGCTTCAATCGCATTCGCCGCGGATTTGTGAGCGGCACGCAGAAGCTCCTGCTCGGCGATGACGGAACGCAGGAGGCGTACGACCTGGCCGCCGATCCAGGGGAGTTGCACCCCCTCACGGACGCGCCCTGGGCCGAGACCCTCCAGGCGCTCGCCACCGCCTGGCAGGCGGCCCAAGTGCCACCCGAGCCCGCGACCCTTGACGAGCCAGTGAACACGGAGGCCCTCAGGGCGCTGGGGTATGTCCAGTAGCCATCGGGAAGAGCGCCGGCCTCGGACCACCGAGCGGGCGCCGAGGCCGGCCGTGAACCGACCGTTCAAGCCGAGCGGCCCCCCTTCCCCCTCCCCGCCAGATAGTCCCGCCGGATGGTCCTCCTCCTCGTTCTCGCCTGCGCCGAACCTCCCTCGCCGGCGCCCCCCTCGCCTAGTTCTCTGCCGACCCCCGTCGCCCCGGTCGCCCCCGTCGCCCCGCCCGCCGCCTTCGACTGCGCCGCTTGGGCGAGCGATCACAAGCTTGCCGTCGGCCAATGCGGCGAGTCCGCACACGTGCCCGGGCTCTGGCTCATCCACTCGCCGAACGGCGGGGATGTGCGCCACCTCGCGGTTCGGAATGGCGTGCCGCTCAAAGGGGGCGCGGCCGCTGTCGCCGCGTTCTTGCGCACAGCAGAGGTCTGGGCCCACCCGGTGGACGCAAACGACATCGCCGGGGTGCTCGACGCGTTCCGCTCGTACCCGCCGGGCTTCACGAACACGTCGCCGCGAACGTTTGAGGCGCCGTTCACCTACCGGCTCACATCGTCGTTGGCCGATTGGAGCGGGCAGGGCGGCTCGCGAGCC
>CANKNP010000258.1 GCA_947483545.1 Deltaproteobacteria bacterium
CTCGAGGAAGTTCCTGTTGTCGGGTTCAAGGCTCGCGAGACGCTCTCGAACTCGAAGGCTCCTTTCCAACAAGCCCCGCGCGCTTTTGGGGTCGGAGCCCTCGTCGACCGAGCAACCCGGTCCTCTACCCCCGCCCGAGAAACGTACGCCTCCGGAAAGTATTTGTTCCCGCGGACGAGGCCGAGCGTCTCGTCGGTTCGCACCCGCGCCCATTCCGCGATGGTCCAGGGCGCCAAGTCGCTTCGGCTCGATCGCGGGTCGATTCGCTTCTGCTCCAAGAGCGCGTTCCACTCCGAGAGGCCGGCCTTCTCTTTCGTCTGCACGCCCACGCCGATGTAGACCAGCTCGCGATCTCCGGGCTGGTAGAGGGTGAGCAGCGGGTCGGAGAGGCCGTCCACCGTTCCGGCGCGGGCCCGAAGCAGCGGGTAGAGTGGCATCGCGCCTTCTGGTCCGACGATAGCGATGTCCGCGGTGTCGAGCGCCTCCCGAACGCCAACCGGCGGCTCCCGCGGAGGGAAGCTACGGGCGAACCCCACGGTGCAGACGAACCCGCCTCCCGGTGCGGCGCGCCACGGTTGAAGGTCCCCCAGAACGGTGAGCAACTCCAGCGCCTGAAGCAAGTGTGGCAGCATCTCGCGGACTTCGGGGTCGGTCACATCCTCGGTCGCGACACCGCCATGTGCGGCGTTCTTGTTGCGAAAGCCGATGAGGCGCTCGTGCAGCGTGAGTTTGCCCACTCGGGTGGTATCCAACTGACGCGCGCCTTTGACGAGCGAGGGAGAGAACGGGCCCCCGGCGGAGCGAGGCCGGAAGGGCTCGACCGGGTGGACCTCGGTCGCGAGCGCCCGCAGCGCGGTATACCAGTTGCCGGCGGTGCCACCGTAGACTTGTCGCACCTGGCGGGCGGCCTTTTCACATTCCTCGGACCCTTGGAGAAAATCGGCCAGGAGCACGAGGCAAGCGTAGCGGAGGGCTGCTTCGTAGGTGAAGCACAGGTTGGTTCGGGCTTGGGTCGCGTTGGGGGCCGCGAGGGTGTGGTGCAACCCGTAGGCAATGGGAAACGGGAAACGTTCGAGCACCCGCTGCTCGATGGGGGCGCCGGTGGCGTAGCGGGCCGTGATCCGCGGGATCTTGGTGCCGCATTCCTCGCACACGTAGGCCTGGCGGCCTTCCAGCATTTCGGTGTGGCAGTCGGGGCAGTTCATCGTGGGGTCCGGGGCACGGAGGGGAGGGTAGCATGGGACCGGGGTGGGGGTGGAGAGGGTCGGGAGGTCGCGGCGAGCGTGGGCACCTCTGTCCGCGGGGCGGCCCGAGGCGTGGACCCTCGGCGCGAGGGTGGGCACCTCTGTCCGCGGGGCGGCCCGAGGTGGGGACCCTCGGCGCGAGGGTGGGCACCTCTGTCCGTTGGGCGGCACGAGGTGGGGACCCTCGGCGCGAGGGTGGGCACCTCTGTCCGCGGGGCGGTGCCGGGTGGGCACCTGTCTCCGCTGGGCGGGGCGCCCTCACATAACTGAGCCCCTCAGAATTGTTACATGCGATGCGGCGCGCGCGGATCTGGGGAGGTGGCTCAAACCTGAAACCCCGCCGATCCCAATGCCTCCCGGACGCGAAGCATCGAGCCGGCGGCCTCCTCGGCGGTCAACGAGCGATCGGTGGCGTTCCAGGTGATGCGCAAGGTGAGCCGCGCGCCGTCGGCCAGGGGGTAGACATCGACCACGTCGGCGGTGACCAGGCCGGGGATCGGCGGGACGGCGGCGAGCACGGCCTGGGCTTCGACCCGCGCGGGTACCGTCACGTTCAGGTCCAAGACCACGGAGGGGTGCCGGGCGGGGGGCGTGAACCGCACCGCCGGCGGACGGACGCCGAGCAATTGCTCCAGATCCGCCCAGAAGACCACCGGGGTCTCGCGCAGGCCGACGGCGCGAACCAGCCGGGGGTGAAGCTCCCCGACCGTGGCCCAACCCTGGCCCAGGCAGAGCGACCGGCCGGGGTGCAGCACGTCGCTGAGGGAAAAGTCTGGGGTGGAAGGCCGGGAGATTTCGACCCCGGCGCCCAACGCACGGCCCAGTTGGATCAGCACGTCGCGGACCTCCAGCAGGTCTCGGCCCAGGGCGAGCCCGGCGAGGTGCTGGCGTTCGTCGATGGCCCCGGCGGTGTCCACGCCGGGGATGCGGCGGTAGATCCTGCCGACCTCGAACATCGCGAACTGGGTCAGCTCCTTGCGGTTCTGAACGCACGCGGCGAGCAAGGCGGGGAGCGCGGTGGTGCGGAAGGTCGTGAGGTCGGAGGCCAGGGGATTGATGAGGTGGATGAGCCGCGCGGGATCCAGGCGAAACCGCTCGATCTCCTCGGCGCCGATCCATACGGGCAGGTAGACCTCGTCGAACCCCGCGGCCCTCAGAACCTGCCGGCTGGCTCGGGCGACCCGCACTGCGGCGGCGGGCTCAGGCGGGCGCAATGCGAGCAGAGGTGCTACGGAATTCACATGCTCATACCCGTGTAGTCGGCCGATCTCCTCGACGAGGTCCTGCGGGATCCGCAGGTCCGGCCGGGCCTCCGGCGCCATCGCGACATCCCCGTCCACCACCAATCCGCTCGCCGTCAACAGCCGGTCCATCTCGCCGTCGGCGATGTCCATCCCGAGGCGCTCCCGGATCCGGGCGCGGTCGTACGCGACGGGGATAGGGCCCGGCGTTGGCTCCCCCACCGCCGAGAGCGCGACGCACTGTGCCCCGCAAAGCTCGCGCATCAGCCCGGCGAACCGCTGCAGCGCGGGCAACACCGAGCCCACCGGCAGGCCCTTCTCAAACCGCAAGCTCGCCTCGGTCCGGAGCGACAGCCGGCGCGAGGCCCGCCGCACCGCCGCCATGTCGAACGCCGCCGACTCGACGATCAGCTCGGTGGTGGCTGCGTCAACCTCGCTGGAGGCGTCGCCCATCACCCCGGCGATGGCCACGGGGCGGCTGATCGCGTCCGTGCCATCACACACCAGCAGGCACTCGTCCGTCAGCGTGCGCGCGACCCCGTCCAGGGTCGTCAGCACCTCGCCGGGGGCCGCCATCCTCAGCACGATGGCATCGCCAAGGACCCGCGCGGCGTCGAACGTGTGCAGGGGCTGGCCCAGCTCCAGCATGACGAGGTTGGCCGCATCCACGACATTGTTGAGCGCACGCATGCCAAAGCCGCGTACGGCGTTCTGCAACCACTGGGGGGAGGGTGCGACGACCACCCCGTGCATGCTCAACCCCGCGTAGCGCCGGGCTCGCGGGGACTCCAGACGGATCTGGAGGGGTAAAGCGGGGAGTTCGCCGAGCGCCGGGCCCTCGGGCAGCCGCACAGGGAAACCCCAGATAGCACCCACATCCTTCGCTACGCCCGACAGGGAGAACAGGTCTGGGCGGTTTGGCTCCAGATCGAACTCGAAGATCACCTCGGCGCCGCCCAGCGCGAGCCAGGGATCCGCGGTGATCTCGGTCTCCGGCGCGAAGTAGAGCGGGCGCGCGGTGTCTTTGCCCACACCAAGCTGGGCTTCCGATATCAGCACCCCGTCGCTCTCCATGCCGCCCACACGCCGTGGTTCGATCCGCGTGCCGTCCGGCACACGCCCCCCGGCCATCACCGCGGCCGCGCGCATCCCGGTGGTGAACCCGAACTTGTCGTCCACGACGATCGCTGCGCCCCCTACCGTCCGCCAGCGTGTGAACCCCTCGCGCCGCTCCAGGGCCTCGACGGCCTCGACGATCCGCACGTCCGCGAAGCGTTCGCGTTCCGGATGCCGGTGAATGTGCTCGACTTCGCTCACCCGCGCGTTCAGCACCCGCGCAAATTCGGCCACGGGGATCGCGGCGAGCCGCGCCTGGTCGGCATCATCGAAGCAACGCATCAACTGGGAGAGGGGGATCCGCATCGGGGGCGGCTATCCATCCCCGGGACCGCCGCCATAGAACAAAACTGAGCCCCTCAGAATTGGTAGATGCGGTGAGCTTGGCGCTGGCGGGCTCGGGGCCATCGGCTGGGACGGAGATCAGGGAGCCGCGCCCGCAACGACATAGATCACGCCCACACGGGAGCCGCCCTCCTCCCCATTTGCCGAGTAGGCGGCCCCAGGCGCCGCGATCCAGGCACCGCGTTGGTGAACGCCCTGCGTCGCGAGACCACCGTGAGCGGGGCGGTGTCCATGGGGCAAGGCGAGCCCTTCCACACCGTCATCCAGACCGCCCGCGTGCTCCGACCTGGCAGGCGGTCGCATCGCCAAGGAGAACATCACCGCACGAGTATGCGACCATCGCGCGCGACCGGGTGTGGCATGTTGGCAGGGAGGCGGATGGGGGAAGGGGGGGGCGGCGACGTAGACTGGCGGGCTGCCGCCGCGAGCGTCGTGGTCGGGAGCGGGCCGTCTGCCGCCCGTGCAAATCGGCGGGATTCCAGTACCCCCCGCACTGACGCTCACGCCGTGCTAAACCGGAGAACCTCCACGGGCCAACCATGCAGCTTCTACGTTCCGTTGTCGCCCCAAGCCTCCTGTCCCTGCTCGCCCTGTCCATGGCGACGAGCTGCACGCCTCCCGGGGCTGGCGATCCCGGCCAGCGCGACCCTGCGGACGTTGAACCTGCCGACCCTCGTGCTCTACGACGTGGACGGCGATCTGCGCACCGACGACGATCAGGTCATCGTCACCTCGTCGGTGGTCTTCGGGACATCGCTGGATCTCGCGATGAGCTTGGACGGCGCCACCATCGACACCTTCGAGCTCGTCGGTGAAGCGAGCGTGACCTCTACGACGACCTTGGCCGCCAGCTTGCCATCCCTCTCGATGGAGGAAGAGCAGGATCTCGCGACCTACGAATTCTCGAATGTGGTCGTTTGGGTTGGCTATCTCCCGGTTGTCCTCGTGCCCGAGGCCACGGTGTACATCGGGGCGAGCGCGAGCGTCGAAGTGGGGATGAGCCTGGAGGAGACGGCATCCATCAACGCTTCGGCCAACCTCTCGTATGCGAACGGCGCGTGGACGACCTCCGCAGAGCTGACCCACGACGAGAGCGCCCTGCTCACGCCGCACCTCTCAGGCGACGTGCGCGCTTGGGTGGGCGTCCGCACGGATCTTCTGCTCTACGGCGTCGCGGGGCCCCAGTTGGATCCGCGCGTCTTCGGGCACGGCCAGGCCGCCACCGACACCGACCCGTGCTGGAGATCTCCGCGGGCTTCCAACTTGACGCAGGCGTGAACCTCGACATCATCGATCCCGACTGGAGTGATGCCGCGAGCTGGAACCTGATCGACGAGGAGATCCCGCTCATGACGTCGCCGGAGACCGTCGAAACCTGGTACCTCGACGATGATGCCGACAGCTACGGCGCAGACGGGTTCGGCGTGCTCACCTGCTGGGGCGAGGACGGCTGGACGATCACTGCGGGTGACTGCGACGACGCGGATCCTGGGGTCAGCCCCGCGGCGGAGGAGGTCTGCAACGACACCGACGATGATTGTGACACACGGGTAGACGACGACGACGACGATGTGATCGACCCCTTCGGTTGGTACCCCGACTTGGACGGCGATGGCTATGTGACCGGGTCCGACGTGGTGTTCGCGTGTGACGACCCGGGCGGCTACCTCGACCTGCCGATGGGGTTCGATTGCGACGACACGGATTCGGCGGTGAATGAGGACGCCGCGGAGGTCTGCCACGATTCGGTGGACAACGACTGCGACGTTGCCGTCGACATCGACGACGCCGACTGTGCGCTTGAGGACTGCTCCAACGGGGTCGATGACGATGGCGACGGGGATGTGGATTGTGACGACGGGGACTGCGCGACCAGTGCTTCGTGCGTGACGGCGGAGGTTTGCGATGACGCGGTGGACAACCATGGGGATGGGGACGTGGATTGTGACGATGGGGATTGCGTTTCGGACGCGGTCTGCACCTCGGTTGGCGTGGACTACACGACGGTGTACGGCAGCGAGATGATCGCGATCCCGGCGGGCAGCTTCACGATGGGTGGTGGGGCCGGGGATCCGGACGACGACTACATCGACCACGACGTGACGCTGACCCACGACTTCTGGATCGGGCAGACGGAGATCACGCGGGGGCAGTGGGAGTCGTGGAGCGGAGGATCGGGGTGGGTCTACGAATCCGAGAGCTATGGCTACCCCTGCACAACCACGACCACGACCGCGGACTGCCCGGCGGACAGCGTGTCCTGGGAAGACGTGGCGATGTACGCGAACGCGCTTTCGACCGCCGAGGGGTTGGCCGAGTGCTATCTGTCGGACGGTTCGGATCTCGCGGCGGCGTACCTGACAGACCCCTATGCTTGCCCCGGGTATCGGATGCCTACCGAGGCGGAGTGGGAGTACGCGGCTCGGGCCGGTGAGGATAGGACGTATTCGGGGTCGGATACCTCTACGGACGTGGCGTGGACGGCCGAGAATGCGTACGACGTTGGGACTTACGCCCACGAGGTCGCGACGCTGGCGCCGAACGCCTGGGGCCTGTACGACATGACCGGGAACGTGCGGGAGTGGAACAACGACTGGGGTCAGTGGCGGTCACCACCCCCGACGATGTCGCCCCTCGCGTCATCGTTGGGGTCAGTGGCGGTCACCACCCCCAAGGATGTCGCCCCCCGCGTCATCGTTGGCCGCGGTGGCGGTCACCACCCCCGAGGATGTCGCCCATCCCCGAGGACGTCGTCGTCGTTGGGTGCCGTGGCGCTCACCTCGTGTTGGCCAGGGACGCGACACCCATAGGGAATTTTGCGGGAAATCCTACCTCGGGCCGCTGGCGCGAGATAGGAGAACAGATGAACATGATTTCATCCAAACTATCGTGCCTTCACGGAACTCCTGACGTTGGCTTCCAGCTCGTGCTGCGCCTTTCAGGCAGCCCAGTACTGTGCCCCGACGCGGCATCACGGCGGGGATTCGCGCGGGTCGTGCTGGCCGTTGGCAAGGATCGTGGCCTCATCGCGTTCGGTGCGGCTGACACACACGGACACATCCTCACGATTGCGGATCGCACGGTGGCCGGCGAACTGGCCCAAGCCGTCGAGGTCGCGCTGCACCGGGTCCTGCCGTCAACTGCGCGATTTCTACCCGTGGACATCACCCCCGTCACCGACCAGCCCCACTTGGTCCACTGCTTTCGGTACGTTCAGCGCAATGCCGCCCACCACGGCGTCCTGGACCCGTTGGCCACCGAGGCATCGAGCACCCACGATCTCCTCGGCCTGCGCTGCATCTCACCTTGGCTCGGCGCGCGGGTCCGATCCGCGCTCCCCCGCACGCACCGGGACGAGCTCACCGCCCTCTTGGGGATGCCAAGCCTGGCGCTGACCGGAGAACCAACCCCGGCGACCCTGGCTCAAGCGGCGGCCGCGGTCATCGGGCGCGCGGAGCTGAAAGGCGAGGACCGGATGGCCGTTGATGCGCGGGTCGCGGCTGTCGCGTTGGTCAAAGAGACGTGGCGGTTCGAGGAGATTGCTCGCTCCCTTGGGACGGGGGTGCGGACGGTTCAGCGGTACGCGCTGCGCGCACCTCGCCCCTATCTGTTGGCTTGCCTGCGTCGGCATCTCGCGTGGGTGAACGCTGCGGCGGCGGTCCCCGATCCGCTCCTGACGCGTCGGACGGGCTGACCCGGCGTCATCGTTGGGGTCGGTGCCGTTCACCACGCCCCGACGCGGGAGTACCCGCGCCGGGGGCCCCAGCAACTTGCGAGGTTCCAAGGCGCAAGCGCCGAAGCTGGCTGCGCTGGCTCGCCAGCC
>CANKNP010000259.1 GCA_947483545.1 Deltaproteobacteria bacterium
CATCTCCGCAGGGGCGAGTTCCTCCCCTTCTCCCTCCGGGAGAAGGTGGCGCCGTAGTCGGCGCCGGATGAGGGCTCCCCGGCGATATTGAACAGCCCTCATCCGCCCGCGAGTACGCGGGCACCTTCGGAATGCACGTCGCGAGAAACTCCGCGGCAGGGACCCTAACGACACCCTTCGTGCCCGTGCCCATGGTCGTCCGTCCCGTCGCTGTGACGATCCCACTGGTCCTCGGAGACGTAAGCCTGCTCGGCGTCGCTGCGGTCGTGGCTGAAATCTCGACCCGGCGTGCCGATGGAGACCGCCTCGGTGACGTAGGGGTCCACGTCGATCCAGGTGTCGAGGATCCGCCTGCCCCGCTCGTCGAACACCTCCACGTGTCGATCACCGACGGCGAGCTCGATACGAACGTCTTCGTAAGGGGCAAGCGACCGCACGGTCCGGCCGTCCACCAGGAGTCGGGTGAGCCCCGACGCATCGCTCCGCACCTCGACGACACCCTGAGTCGGGACCGACAATCGCGACGTCACGGTCACGTCCGGCCGCACGGTGACGTTCAGGTCCTGGAGGCGCTCACCGCTGATCCGCCGAACAGCGAGATGGTAGCTGCCGATCGGCAGATCGTCGAACCGGGCCTGGGACCGCGGCTCCACGGTGCGGACCTGGCCGCGATCGGTGACGAGCTGGACCGGAATGGGCAAGGGGTTCGTCACGAACAGGTCGTTGAACCGAGGCATCTCGGAGCAGAAGGTCGGCTCGCCAAAAGCGCCGATCTCCATTCGCGCCTGGTCGATGGTCCAGGTGCCGGCGATCATCGCGAGGTCGTGGGCGCCGAGCGAGACCGAGACAACGCGGCTCTGACCCGCGGCGAACGTGGCGACCACCCTCCCGTCGATCAGCAAGTCCGCAGCGCGATCGGCGTCGTTGACGACCTTGACATACCCGCTCCGAGGGGGAGCCACCACGACAGACGCCGCGCGGGAAGGGTGGACGTACACCTGTGCGTTGGTCAGCGTGCGCTCCACCCCAAACTGGCGGTAGGTCGCGCGGACCTGCGCGGTCCCAGAGCGAGCCTTGAACGCCTGGGTCCGGCCGGCCGAGAGGCTGATCGCCTGGCCATCCACGGTCACCGACACCGCAGCCGAGGTCTGGTTCGTGACATACACCGTTCCATAGGTAACGGGGGCTTGGTAGCCCTGTGAGCCGTGGGGCACATCACGGGCCTCGGCCAGCGGGATCGAGAGGGAGAACGCGACAAGGGACAACGCGACCAGCATGGGTGCTCCGTGTGTGTGACTTGCGGGATTGCCTTCGTCACACAAGCGAGGGACGCGGCGAGGGTGCGGGGGCTTCATCCGAGCGACACGTTGTGACATTGCCGCGGGCACTTCGGCGGCGGGGTAGAGTTGCTGGTGACCCGAAGTCCTTCGCCACCCCCGCAACTGCTCAAGCGCACCCGAGCCGAGGGCCGGTTTCGGAGGGTACTCCCGACGAAACCGGCCACGCGCTCGTACTCGAGCGCATCTCGGCTCGCGGGGGGCGTGGGGGGCTTGCCCCCCACAAAGCAGGGCGGGCATGAAAGCCAGTACTGGCGAGAAACGTCGCGGCAGGGGCGATAGACACCATGTCCGACCCTCGCCGCGATCTCCCCGCCGTCCACGCGCTGATCGCCTTGATCCCGGATATTCCGCACGCGGTGGCTCGGGATGCAGCGAGGCGGCTCCTGGATCTCGCGCGCGTCGGAGCGCCCCCGAAGGATTGGACGACCGCGCTCCGCGAGGAGGTGATCCGGGTGGAGACCCCTCACCTTCGCCGGGTCATCAACGCGACGGGCGTGGTGCTGCACACGAACCTGGGCCGGGCGCCGCTCTCTGACCGTGCGGCCGCCGCCGTCACCGCCATCGCAGGCGGCTACTCGAACCTGGAGTTGGACCTCGAAACCGGGGAGCGGGGCGAGCGATTGCAGGGGGTTGCACCTCGGCTGAAGCAGTTGTTCGGGGTCGAGGCGGCGCTGGCGGTCAACAACTGCGCCGCGAGCGTGCTGTTGGCGCTGTCAGCGTTGGCGGCTGGAAAAGAGGTCATCGTCTCGCGCGGGGAGCTGGTCGAGATCGGCGGGTCGTTCCGAATCCCGGAGGTGATCACGGCGTGCGGTGCCCACCTGCGCGAGGTGGGCACGACCAACCGCACCCGACTCCGCGACTACGAAGCCGCGATCACGCCAGACACCGCCGTGATCCTGCGCGTCCACCCGTCGAACTTCCACGTGGAGGGGTTCACCGAGCGCGCGGATCGGGCTGAGCTCGTCGCTCTGGCCCACCAGCGGGGCCTGCTGTACGTCGAGGATCTGGGCGGCGGCGCGATGATCGACCGGGGCCCCGACGAACCGTCGATCCCAACGGTCTGCGCCGCTGGACCGGACGTGATTTGCTTCTCGGGCGACAAGCTGTTCGGCGGACCGCAGGCCGGAATCGCGATCGGAAAAGCGGCGCCGATCCGGCGGATGCGCAGCCACCCGCTGTACCGAGCGCTCCGGCTGGACCGCCTGGTGCTCGGGGCGTTGGAGGCCACGTTGATCGACCGGGTGGCGGGCGCGGAGCCCCCGGTGGACCGCATGTTGGGGACGCCGCTCCCCGTGTTGAAGACGAGGGCCGACCGCCTGGCGCAGGCGATCGGGGCCGGGGCAGAGCGGGTGCCGACGTTTTCACTGCCCGGCGGCGGGACGTTGCCCGCGCTGCGCTTGGAGAGCGCTGGGGTTCGGCTCCCCTGCCCCCACGCGGACGCCGTAGCGCGGGCGTTGCGCTTGGGGGACCCTGCCGTGATCGCGCGTGTGGAGGACGGGGCGGTGGTTTTGGATGTGCGGTGTGTTTTGGACGGGGAGATCGAGGCGGTGGCACGGGCGGTTCGCACGGCGGTATTCCTGCCCGTTTCCGGTTAGCCCTCCCCCATGCCCATCGGCTTCTACGAGACCCTGCAGATCGCCCCCGAAGCCACCGTCGATGCCATCCGTGCCGCTTGGCAGGAACAAGTCGCCCAGGCCGTCCGCCGCAAGCGCAGCGCTGAGGCAAGGCGCCTGGACACCGCGACGATCGAGGCCAAGCGGCTCGCCCTCAACGAGGCTTACGCCGTGCTCTCCGACCCGCTCCGGCGTCGGCGCTACGACCGGTTCCGCGAGGTCGCCCGGGTTGGCCTGCCGACCGATCCCGACGAGCTCTGGAAGATCGCCGGGCCCTCGCTCGTAGACCCGGGCGCCGCCCTCGCCGTGGAGGTGATTCGCTCCCTGACGGACCTGAAGATCGGCCCTGCGTTGCTCGATGACACCAAGGAGCGCGCCCGGGAGGTCACCTCGCCGGGCTTGCGCGTGCCCTCGCCGGAGCCAGTCGTCACCATCGAAGAGTCGGTGGTGATGCCCGCCCCATCCATCGCGATCGCCAGCGCGACCCCAGTCACGGCCACAGAAGGTACGGGCAACCGTGCGACACCGAAGTTGGCGAAGCCGGGCCCCGCGATCGATCGCAACGTCTCCACCGAGGCGCTCGCCCGGCTGTTCGACCAGTACGGCCCAACCGGCGCTTTCCTTCGTGCAACGCGGGAGGTTCGCCGCATCTCCCCCGCGGAGCTGTCCACGCTGACCCGCATCTCCCAGCGCTTTCTCGACGCAATGGAGCGGGACGCCTACACTGAGCTGCCCGGCGCGACGTTCGTGCGCGGCTACCTGAAGATGGTCCTCCGGGCATTGGAAGGGCTTGATGGGGCTGAGGCCGAAGAATTTCTCGAAGGTTACATGTCGCGCTTTCATCGCGCGCGCGGATGAGCGGCGCTTCTGGGGAGCAAACGCTCCGCACCTGGACGGTGCCTGAGGGCTCACCGGAGCGGCTGGATCGTGCGTTGGTGCGCGCATTTCCGGACCTGTCCCGGAGCCGAGTGCAAGCGCTCCTGGCGGCCGGATTGGCGCGTGTGGACGGCGCCGAGGTGAAGCCAAGCTTCAAGGTCACCGCAGGACAGGTGCTGACCCTCGGCGTGCCGGCGATCCAAGCGCTGGATCTGACCCCCGAACAGCACGGCGTGCCGGTCCTCTACGAGGATGACGAGCTGGTCGTGGTGGTGAAGCCCGCGGGCATGGTCGTTCACCCCTCCGCGGGGCACAACACCGGCACATTGGTGCACGCCATGCTCGGGCAGGTGAAGAACCTCTCCGGGATCGGCGGCACCGAGCGACCCGGGATCGTGCACCGTTTGGATGGCGGCACCAGCGGGATCATGGTCGTCGCGAAGGGCGACAGGGCCCACCGCGCGCTTTCGGAACAGTTCGCGGTTCACAGCGTCGAACGTCGCTATCTCGCGCTCGTTCACCGGGTGCCCCTGCACGATCAGGGCACCTACCGCTCCCGAATCTGGCGGGATCCCAACAACCGTCTGAAGATGGCGAGCGTGACCCCCGGTCGCAAGCGGCCGGTGATCGAAGAGAACTGGGACGACGAGGCGGATCGCCCGCTTCGGCGCGGCCCAGGCTGGGAGCGCCCCGCCCCCGAGGAGGACGACGACGATCCCCAAGGAAAAGAGGCGATCACCCACTGGAAGGTGCTGCACCGCGGCGATCGTGTGGCCGCGATGGAGTGCCGCCTGGAGACGGGTCGCACCCACCAGGTCCGCGTCCACCTGTCTGAGGCGGGTCACCCGATCCTCGGCGACACGACCTACAACCGCCGGGATTGTGTGCCGACCGCCGCGCTTCGGACCGCGGTCGAGGCGCTCACCCACCCGATGCTGCACGCCTACAAGCTTGGTTTTGACCACCCGGACGGCCAGCGTTTGACCTTCGAGGCCCCGCCGCCCGCAGATTTCATCGACATGGCTGCCCGCATGGGTTGGCGCTGGGAGGGGACCCGTGAAGGTTAGCGATCCGGAGCGCGCACGCCTCGCAGAAGTTCAGAACGAGGTCATGGGCTGGCGACGTTGGGGGCCGTACCTGTCCGACCGGTCCTGGGGAACCGTGCGCGAGGACTACAGCGAGCAGGGCGACGCCTGGCGATACCTCCCCTACGACAAAGCGAGGGCCAAGGCCTATCGTTGGGGCGAGGACGGCATCGCGGGCATCTGCGATCGGTACCAACTCTTGTGTTTTGCGCCGGCATTTTGGAACGGGCAGGACGGCCACCTGAAGGAGCGCCTGTTCGGGCTCACCCCGCACGAAGGCAACCACGGCGAGGACGTCAAGGAGTATTACTTCTACCTGGATAATACGCCCACCCACTCCTATATGAAGTGCCTCTACAAATATCCGCACGCCGCCTATCCGTACCAGAAGTTGATCGACGTGAACCGGGGGCGCCACGGGCAGGGCCTCGAGTACGAGCTGGCCGACACCGGGGTGTTCGATGGCGACCGCTACTTCGACATCCAGATCGAGTATGCCAAGGCCGGCCCCGAAGACATCTGTATCCGCATCGAGGCGTTCAACCGGGGCAGTGAGCCGGCGAAGCTGCACATCCTGCCTCAGTTGTGGTTTCGAAAGACCTGGGGTTGGGGGCCGACGGCCGAGCCCGAGCCCGATATCCAAGGTGGGGCGTCGAAAGGCGAGATCGAGCTGGTGGTGACCGACGAGGAATCGAGGGTGGCGCTGCCGATCCCCTACATCCTGGGTGTCCGGCGGCTGCGTGCGCAGGCCGGCGGCACGCCGCTGTTCACGAACAACGAGACGAACGGCGAGCGTGTGTTCGGACCGGGGAACAACAGCCGAAGCCCGTACACCAAGGACGCCTTCCATCGTCACCTTTGCGAAGGGGCGAGCGGGGCAGTTTCCCTGGAGGGCAGAGGCACGAAGGCCGCGGTTCACTACGAATTCGAGGTGCCTGGCAAGGGCAGCGTTGTCGTTCGGCTGCGGCTGTCGGAGCTGGGAGGTGCGACGTCGGAGGTGGACGCGGTCGTCAACCAACGCAGGGCCGAGGCAGACGTGTTCTACGACGCGATCGCACCGAAGAGCGCGACCGCGGACGCGCGCAACATCCAACGCCAGGCGCTCGCGGGTTTGCTCTGGTCCAAGCAGTGCTACCTGTTCAACGTGGCCCAATGGCTGGACGGCGATCACCCCGATTGGGCGCCACCCGCCTCTCGCAAGTCCATCCGAAACACACACTGGCGCCACTTGAACTCGATGCGGGTCATGACGATGCCCGACAAGTGGGAGTACCCCTGGTTCGCAGCGTGGGACCTCGCGTTTCAATGCGTCCCCTTCGCGCTCATCGACGCCAAGTTCGCCAAAGACCAGCTCCAGATGCTGCTCTTTGAGCAGTTCCAGCACCCGAGCGGCCAATTACCCGCGTACGAGTGGGAATTCTCGGATCTGAACCCCCCCGTGCACGCATGGGCGGTCTGGCGTGTCTACAACATGGATCGGCTGCGAAATCCTGGTGCGGACGGCAAGGGGGATCGGCTTTGGCTGGAGCGGTGTTTTCACAAGCTGCTGATCAACTTCGCGTCGTGGGTCAACAAGGTGGACCGCGAGGGCAACAACATCTTCGAGGGTGGGTTCCTCGGGCTGGACAACATCACGGTGATCGATCGCAGCGAGCAGCTCCGAGACGGCGCTACCCTGGAACAGTCGGACGCGACGGGTTGGATGGGCATGTTCTGCCTCAACCTGATGCGCATCGCGCTGGAATTGGCGCGCGAAAACCCCGTCTACGAGGGGCTGGCGACCAAGTTCTTCCAACATTACGCCTACGTCGCCTATGCGATGAAGCACATGGGGAACCGGGACTATTCGCTCTGGGACGAGGACGACGGGTTCTTTTACGATGTGCTGCGGTACCCCGACGGCGCATATCACAAGTTCCGCGTCCGCTCGCTCGTAGGGTTGATCCCGCTGTTCGCGGTGGAGCGGCTCGAAGAGGACTGGATCGCGCCGTTCAAGGAGTTCAAGTCCAGCTTTGCCTGGTTCCTTGAAAATCGAAAGGACATCGTGGCGGAGGTGTGCCACGAGGTGACGCGCGACGGCAAGACCACGTGGGTGCTCACGATCGTCAACCAGGTTCAGATCGACCGCATCCTCCAGAAGCTGCACAACGAGCAGGAGTTCCTCTCCCCCTACGGGCTGCGGAGCCTATCCAAGGCCCATGAGGCCAGCCCTTTCAGCTTCGCCGGCCGGGTGGTGAACTACGAGCCGGCCGAGGCCATCAGCAAGTTGAAGGGCGGCAACAGCAACTGGCGCGGTCCGCTCTGGTTTCCCACCACCTTCCTGCTGATCGAGTCCCTCCGGAAGTTGGGCACCGCGTTCGGACCCAACCATCGGTTGTCCACGCCCGCGAGCACCGCCCCGATCGGCTTTCGCGACATTGCGAACGATCTCGCCCAGCGGATGGTGGGCATCTTCGCGCGCGGCGAGGACGGCCGGCGGCCCGTGTTCGGCGATGATCTTCGCTTCCAGGACGACCCGCACTGGCGCGACCATCTGCTCTTCTACGAATATTTTCATGGCGACACGGGCGCCGGCTTGGGCGCGAGCCATCAGACCGGCTGGACCGCGCTGGTGGCGACGCTCATCGACGAGTGGCCGTAACGATGCCTGAGCCACCCGACATGGTCATGCATGCTGGGAAACTTGGCGCCTTCGTGGCGCGGAACGCCCCGCACGCAGCGTGACAACGCGGCCGCCCACGCATCTACGGTGGGGGGCACCCAAACCGCCGGGTAGGGCCCGAGCGCATGTCGGGCGCCGGGCGTGTCGGTCGCGAGGATGTGGAG
>CANKNP010000260.1 GCA_947483545.1 Deltaproteobacteria bacterium
CCGATACCCCGAAGGCCCGGCCATCGAGGCCCACGTGGACGCCCACGCGCTGGCGGGTGTGCTCTTGCGCGAGGTGCTCGGGTCCACGGTCGGCACCGACGGCCGCGCCACCATCGAGATCGTGCTGGAGCGCAACGGCATCGCGCGTCGGCACCCGCTTCGCTTTGTCGAGTCAACCCCCCAGACCGCCTGGGCCCCGGTTGCCATCGCGGCGATCGGGGCCCTGCTCCTTGGCTTCATCGGCGGCGCGCTGGTGGGCTGGCACTTTCTGTAGTGTCCCCGCGCTCCTGGACCGGCCGGCGCTGGCAGGCTCGGGACCCCGGCGCCCCGACCTCGGGTACCCTCTCCCAGCGGGTCCTCGCCGCCCGGGGGCTGGTGGGCCCGGACGCCGAGCGTTTCCTGCACGCCAGCGTGTCCGACCTGCTCGACCCCGGCACGATGCTTGGCATGGCCGCCGCGGTTGGCCGGCTGGAGCGGGCGCTCCGCGACGGTGAGCACATCCGGCTTGTCACCGACTACGATGTAGACGGCACGACCTCCTGCCTCATCCTCCACGCCGCGCTGGACCGCCGGATCGCCGCGGACCGTTCGGCGGCGCTCGTCAGCTACCACATCCCCGACCGCATGGTCGAAGGCTACGGCCTCTCCGAGCGGGCCGTGCGCGCCGCCGCGACCGATGGCGTCGCGCTGATCGTGACCGCCGACATCGGCGTGCGCGACCATGCGACCATCTCCCTCGCCCGCTCCCTCGGCGTGGACGTCGTCGTCGTGGACCACCACCTGCCCGCCGGCGAGACCGTGCCTGTCGATGCCGTCGCGGTGATCTGCCCGCCCCAGCCCGGGTGTCCGTACCCCAACAAGGCGCTCGCCGCCTGCGGGGTCTCGACCAAGCTGGCCTCCGCCCTGCTCGCGTCCGACCCCAAGCGCGACGTCGTGCTGCCCTCGCTCTGGAAGCTCGCCGCCATCGGCACTGTCGCGGATGTCGTGGACCTGAGCACGCCAGAGAACCGCGCGCTCGTGACCCTCGGCCTGCGAGAGCTGAACCGCGGGCCGCACGGGGCGGGGCTGGCCGCGCTGATCGAGGTCGCCGGCGTGCATCTTGGGGCGATCACGGCTGAAACCTTGGGGTTCGCCATCGGCCCGCGGATCAACGCGGCCGGGCGTCTCCAGGACGCCAACGCCATCGTCCGGCTGCTGCGAACGCGGGACCCCGTGAGCGCCGGGGAGCAGGCCCGGGCGCTGAACGCGCTCAACACGGAGCGTAGGGACATCCAGGCGAAGATGGTGCAGAAGGCGGAAGAGGCGCTCGCGGGCGGCCCACCGCCCCCGTTCATCGTGGTCGGCGGACCGGAAGAGGAGGGCTGGCACCGCGGGGTGAACGGGATCGTGGCCGCGCGGGTGCGGGACACCCACCACCGGCCATGCGCCGTGGTCTCGGTGTTGGGGGGGACGGCCACGGGGAGCATCCGGTCGGTGCCCAGCGTTCACGCTGTCCGGGCGTTGGACGGGGTCGCGGACCTGCTGATCCGGTACGGGGGCCACCCCGTCGCCGCAGGGTTCACGCTGCGCTCAGCCGATCTCCCCGCGTTCGCCGAGCGGCTCGCCGCTTTCGTGCGCGCCCACACCGACGACGACGGGCTCATCCCCGTGGAGGTCTACGACACCGAGGCCCAGGCCCGGGAGTGTACGCTCGCGGCGGTGGCGGACCTCGCCGCGCTCGAGCCCTGCGGAAAGGGGAACCCTCCGGCGTCGTTGCTCGTGCGGGGGCCGATCCCGCGGGTGCGGACGGCCAAGGATCTTCACGTGTTCGGCAACATCGGACCGCTGCCCTTTGTGTGGTGGAACGGGGCGGGGATGCTGAAGGGGGGGGCGGACAGTGCGGAGCTGCTGGGGACCCTGGAGGGATTTCAGGACAGGGGGTTGGATGGGGTGCGGTTGAGGGTGGAGGATGGGAGGGGGGGGTAGGGTTTCCGGAAGGCGACGCCGGCCCGCGGTTTGGCCTCACCGACGCCGACGCCTTCGTGCAAGGCGACACGGACGACGTCGGTTGGCCGGACACCACGATGGGCGTCGGTGACGTGGACGGCGATGGGCTGGACGACACCGTTGTCGGCGCGCAGAACCTCTCCGCAACGACGGGCACCGCGTACCTCATGTCCGGTCCAGATGTGGCTTCGGGTGGCACCGTTCGGTTTGCCCTGGCCTCGTTCGCCGGGATGGCGGACGAGGGCACAGGCGTCGCCTCGCCAGGGGATGTGGACGGGGACGGGAACGCCGAGGTCCTGGTCGGGTTCCCCTGGGACAACACCTACGCCAACGACGGCGGCGCGGCCTGCCTGTGGTACGGGCCGGTCAGCGGCTCCCACACCCGGTCGGACGCCGACGCCGCCTGGTACGGCAGCGGGGAGCGGGCGTACCTTGGCGCGGGCATGGCCGCCGGTCGCGATGTCACCGGCGATGCGTTCGGCGACCTTGTGTTGGGCGCCGCCTACGAGGAAGGCGATGCCGAATACTCTGGCCGGGGACGTCAACGGCGACGGCGTCAATGACCTCGGGATCGGCTGGAGCCAGTACGTCACCGCCGCCGGCACGGTTGGCGGCGTCGCGGTGTTTTTGGTCCCGTGTCCGGCAACTACGAGGCCGACGATGCGGACGCCGTGGTCGCCGGCCACGACTACGCGCTTCTCGCCACGCAGAACACGGCGGCGACCGTTGGCGACGTGGATGGCGACGGCTTGGACGACATGCTCGCCGGCGCGCCGAACGCGAACGTCGGCACGGACGCCTCGGCCGGCATCGCCTACCTGATGTCCGGCACGGAGGTGGCCACCGGCAGCGACACCCGGTTCTCTCTCGCCACGTTCGTCGGAACCGCGGATCTACAGCGCCTGGGAACCGCCGCTGTGACCCTCGGAGATGTCGATGGCGACGGCAACGTGGACGTCCTCGCCTCGGGCGACGGGGACTCGACCTACGTCGGCACGGGCGGCGCGGCCTATGTCTGGTATGGGCCCGCGCGCGGCGCCTTGACCGCCGCCGACGCCGGGGCTGTGTTCTATGGCAGCTCGGAGCAAGGCCTGCTGGGCGAGAACCTGCACGCGGGGCACGACCTCACCGGCGACCCCTAGGCGGATCTCGTGCTCGGGGCTCCGGGCGCCGAGGGCGACAGCGTCTCCTCCGGCGTCGTTTACGTGGTCCCGGGCTTGGCGCCCTGAGCGCCGCCTCGGGGTGACTTCCATGGCGACGCCTACGCCCCCTCCACCCTCCCCGCCTCCTCCTCCACAATGTCCATCAGATCCCCGATCGTCCGCATCCTCGCGTGCTCGATCGCCCACCGCCGGCCGATGCCGATCGCCGCCCGCTCGGGCACCGCGCGCACCGCCGGGTCCGCGATGCAGGTGAAGTCCCACACGCTCACAATGCCCATGGTTCGCCGCAAGAGCTTCGCCCCGCCGTGCAGCGCGACCTGCTGGAGCAATCGCGCCATGTAGGCCGCTCGGTAGGCCGCGAACGCGTCGTCGCCCCCAGGAAACGCCCAATACCGCGCGGGCACGAGCTCGCCGCGATGGTTGTCCTTCCATAGGGCCTCGAACGTCTCCGCGAACCGAGCCCAGAGGGCGTGAATCGTGTCTGTCAGCCACCTACGATAGGCCCGCCGCTCGTCGGCATCCGGCGTATGCGCCCAGTGGGACAGCCAGTTCAGCACGAGGTTCTGCACGAGGGCGGCGACGTCGTAGGCCATGGGCCCGAAGAAGGCGAACTCGGGATCGATCACTCGGGTGTCCGTCGCCGTGACCATGACGCTCCCCGTGTGCAGGTCCGCGTGGATCAAAGCCTCGGCGTGTTGCATGTAGGCGCGCTTGGCCTCTGCCAGCGCGAGCTTCAGCTCCCAGTCGCCGCGAATGGCGTGTACGGCCTCCGAAATCGCCGGGTTCCACTTGTTCTCCTCCATCTCGGCGAACGGATTGGTGTAGACGAAGTCCTCTTGGAGCCGGCGCAGGTCGGCGTTCACGTACTGCGCCTGCATCGCCTTCTTTTCCTCGCCCGAGAGGTACAGGTCCGAGGTGAAGAACAGCGTGCGGGCAAGGAACGTGCCAAGGTGTTCGGCGAGGAAGGGAAACCGCTTTCGCGCGACGAGGGCGTGGCGAAGCATGTCGTAACCGTCGAGGAGCTCCATCACGACGAGCGAGAGGTCAGCCTCCTCGTCGAGGACGACCGGCACACGCCCCGGGACCAGCCGCCCGTATTCGTGGAGCGCTTGCGTCTCGTACCGCATCCGCTCGCGGGTGAGCGGCCAGGACTCGCCGACCACCCGCAGATAGGGCAGCGCCTGCTTGACGACGACGGCGGATCCCTGCCCTCGTACGATAAAAACCATGTTCAGGTTGCCATCGCCCACCTCCGCCACCTGCATCGACTCCCCGGCGGCGAACAGGGGTTGGAGGGCCGGGCGAGTGGCGATCCAGGCGGGGATCTGGGCGGCGGAGAGGGCGTGGTATTCCATGATCGGAGGCTGTTCTCGAGGGGGGCTCCGTAACGCCGCATGGGAGTTTTCCTACAATCGGGTGTGCCGAGGGACCCAGCGGGTGCCCAAGCGGATGTGCGGAAGGCGGGGATTGGCCGATGAGCGCCGGCACGCCCATTGCATAGGCCCCTCCGCCCCCGAGGTCTCATGCTTGTCTTCCTCCTCGCCTGCGCGGGCCTCCCCGCGCTGCTGGATGGTCTCCAGATCGAGCTCTCGCAGCTCGGCGTCGCCGTCCACCCCCGCTTGTTCGGCGTGCAGCCGGTAGAGCGAGAGCCCCAGGCTGGTGAGATCCTTGTCGAGGTCCCCCGTCACCGGCACTGCGGCGGGCAGGGGCGGCGGCGCGAGGCGCGCGGGGGTCTCGCGCAGTTCGTCGCCGAACGCCGCGGTGAGGTCATCCGCCGTGCCATCCCTGAGCGTCAGCGGCTCGAGCTGGAAGCGGCGCTCCAGGAAGGCCAGCACGCTCGTGTGGTCGCAGACGTGGCTGTACACCCCCTGCCGCAAGAGCGGCGAAATCAACAGCGCGGGCACCCGCCCACCGTACCAGTCGAGCGCGGTGCCACCGCGTCCAATGCCCCGCTTGCCGGTCCCCGGGTGAGGCGCCGCGGGGGGCTCGACATGGTCCCAGTAGCCCCCGTGCTCATCGTAGGTCACCACGAACAGGGTCCGCGCCCATCGGATGGGGTCGGCCCGAAGCGCGTTGTAGATGTTCGCCACCAGCCGCTGTCCATCGTGCAGGTGGGTGTGATGGTGATCGTTGTTCGGATGGAGGTCTTTGGAGGGCCAGTGTCGCGGCTCGATGAACGTGTAGGCGGGGAGCCGATCGACCCCGGCGAGGTCGTGCCCTGGCAGACCGGGCGGCCAAGCGGAGCCGTCCGTTCGGGACACGTCGCAGAGGAACCGGTCAAACGCGCGGATCGGGTCCGCGTCGTCCCGGGAAGCCCCTGCCGCGCGGGCCTTCCGGCGTGCCTGTGTCGCGGCGTGGACCACGGACCGACTGGTGATCAACGTCGCCGGACCGTCCACGTAGATTCGCCACGCCGGCCCGGCCTCCGTGAGCCGACTGAAGATCGATGGCCAGCCGCCGTTCAGCTCGGGGAAGGGCTCAGCCCCCGTGGGGGACGTGCCCATGTGCAGGAAGTAGCGGTTCGGCCAGGTGGCAGATGCTATCGGCGCGAACCAGCGGTCGGCGAGCGTGAAGTTGGCCACCAGATCCCGGTAGACCGGCAGGTCATCCCGGCGGTGGTAGCGCAGCCCTTCGCGGACCAACTCCCGGCGTTGATCATCGGTGATCTTCTTCTCCTTTTCGGCCCTGTGCAGCATCGTCTCGATGAACCCGGCGCCGTTGGGACCGCCGTGCAGCTGCTTCGCCATGTCCCAGGGCATGTGGGCCGCGCCCGGTGGGATCAACGAAGCACCCGGCTCGGGCCGGAGGGTCGCGCCCGTAGCGAACAACGGGTGGTCGATCGCAAAGTCCACGCCCTCGGGCACGCCGTCGGCGCCAAGCTCGCGCGTCCAGCCGAACACACGGTCGAAGGACAGGTTCTCCTGCATCAGCACGACCACGTGGTCGATGTTCTGCCAGCTCGGGTTCATCGGGGCTCCAGGTTCAAAAGTAGGTCTCAGATTCCAGGACGAATTGGGCGACACGGGGGCGCGGCAGCCCGATCCCCTCGTCCAACAACGGGAGTCCGACGCGGACACGCGCGTACGAGGGGTTCGCGCCCAGCAGGGCAACTTGCCAGCCGAGGCCCCCCGTCGCCCCGAGCGCTGCGACCCGCACGCCGGCTACCCAGGCCAGACCGGCCTCGATCCCGGCGCTCACGGACAGCTCGTTCCCCCAGAGCAGCAGCAGCGGGATCGCGGCGTTGTGTACGGCGGCCCAGCGGAGTTCGACCCGCCCGATCACCCTGCCATTGCCGATCACCTCGCCCGTCGGCACGCTCCGCAGCCCGTCGAGCCCACCGAGATCGACCAAGCGGTGTTCGACCGTTCCTGCGGCGGCGCCGGTCAAGAGCTCGACCGGCACGGACACCCGCGGATGCGGAGAGAGGTAGACGAGTCCCTGCGCCCGAACGGCGCTCCAGCCATCCCCCGACACGGGCGCGAGGCCCGCATCGACCCCCAGCGCGAGACGATGCCCACGCAGCGGGAAGTAGCGGGCGACGCTGTTGTCCCAGGTGTACTTGAGCCCGCCGCCGACGACCGCCACATCCTCGCCGGTGGAGGCGTACCGCGCGGAGAGCACCGCCGGGCTCACCCACACCCCCACCTGATGCTCGCGCCGGAACCCGTCCACCTCCTGGCCAAACAGCCGGGTGAACCCGAGCTCGGCCCCTACCAGCGTCTGTTCATCAGCGAAAGCGCGGAGCTTCCACAGAAAGCGCGTGTCGTACTGCCTGCGCAGCGAGAGCTGCACGAAGCCCTTGAAGAAGAACGTGCGCAGGTCCATGGCGCTGAACCCCGCCGCGAAGACGGGCGTGAATCGGGCCGGCCAGGTGTCTCGGGCCGTGGACGTCTGCGCAACGTGGAGGTCCGGGTCCAGCTCGACCTTCGGCGACCCCACCAACGGGAGAAGCAGCCCGTCCGGCCCCGGCCCGGCGAGCCAGGGGGTCGCCACGCCGTCGACGACCACCTCGATCACCTCGGCGGGAGCGTCCTCCGCGGCCTCCCGCGACACGGTGATCTCCCCTTTCGCCCGGTCCACCGTCAGCACATAGTCCTGCACCGGGAGCGCCGTCCGCAGCGTCTCCAACCAGAGCGGGTCAACCCCGGACTCGGCCGCAGCGTCGGACAAAGTGCGCCCTTCCTCGATCCCCCGGCCTAGCCCCCCGCCGGTCCCGGGGCCGTATCGGTCGTCCACCTGGGCGATCACCGCGCTGCCCGGCCAATGGGGGTCGAGCACCTCGACGAGATCGTCCTTCAGCAGGTCGCCCGGTAGCGCCTTCTCCAGGATCTCGCTGATGAAGGGCGTGTGCTCGCTGTGGAGCATCCGGTCGACGAGCGGGATCCAAGCCACCCACTTCAGCGCGGCATCGGCATCGGCGCCGGCCACAGCTTCCGCGTACCGGGCGGTGATGCTCGCCGCAGCCAGCTCCCGTGCGAAAGGGTCGGGCACGTCAAGCAGCGCGCTGGCGACGCCGTGCATGACCGCGACATCGTGAAAACGCCGGAAGCCCGGGGTCAGGCGCCAGGCGCGATCCGAGACGTAGGTCGC
>CANKNP010000261.1 GCA_947483545.1 Deltaproteobacteria bacterium
GACGCTGGCGTCTACCACGCGGCGCTCACCGCCTGGGCCGTGGACTGGCGCTACCCGCTCGCCTCCGACGACGGATCGGTGTGCGACCTCGCCGAGGTGGACGTGCACATGCACGTGGAGACGCGCTTTCCTCGCTGGGAGTACCCCCCGCAGGCTTCACCCGAGGACGTCCAGGAATGGAACCGCTACAGCGTCGCGCTTGCGGCGCACGAAGCCGAGCATGTGCGGCTGATCCACGACCGGGTGGACACGCTCGTCGGCGCGATCCAGTCCGGCCACTGTGAGACCGCCGACACCCGGGGGCACGCGGTCCTCGACGAGATCCGCGCGGTGAACGCCGCGTACGACTCCGAGACGCTCAATGGCGCGTTGACGGGGGCGGAGCTGGCCTGGGTGAGGTAGACCCTGGCGATGTCGTTCGCCTGCCTTGACGCTGCGATCACCGCGATGGAAACGCCCCTGTGCGTGGGCATCGACCCGCATCCGGACCGCGTCAGCGAAGACCCGGCGCAGGTCTTGCGCTTCGGACGCGCCATCCTGGCCGCAGCAGAGGGCAGGATCCCCGCTGTGAAGCCCCAAGTTGCCTTCTTCGAGGCGCTCGGCTGGGAGGGCATGCGCGTGCTGGCGACCCTCTGCGCAGAGGCGCGCGAGGCCGGGCTTGTCGTCATCGCGGACTGCAAGCGTGGCGACATCGGCACGACCGCCGCTGCGTACGCACGCGCATACCTGGGGGCAGACGCCCCCTTCCCCGCCCACATCCTCACCGTGTCCCCGTTCCTCGGGCTCGACACGCTCACCCCGTTCGTGAACGCCGCCCGTGAGACCGACACCGCGTTCTACGTGCTGCTGCGCACCTCGAACCCCGGGTCCGCGACGTTTCAGGACCCTGCGGAGGATGCCCTCTGCAGCTGGTTGGCCGACCACGAGGATGTCGCCGGCGCCGTGGTCGGTGCGACACATCCAGAGGCCATCGTGCGCCTGCGGGCGCGCCTTCCCAACACCCAGTTCCTGCTCCCCGGCTACGGGACGCAAGGCGGTTCGGCGGCCTCGACGCGCGCGGCCTTTCGCCCCACGGGCCCAGGCGCCGCCCTGGTGGTCAGCGCCCGCGGAGCCACCCTCCCTGAACCGAGGACCATCGGCTGGGTTCAGAACCCGCAGAGGTGGATCGCGCGTCGGATTGAGGAGTTGAAGGCGGAGTTGGCGGCGGCGAACGTGGGGCCGAGGTGACCCACCCGATGCCTGCTTCCATCCGCCTGAACCATCTCCCCGTAGCATTTTGTATCACGCTCCTCGCCTGCCACCCCACCACCACGCTCAGCGGCATCGCCCGTGATGAGCTGCGCCTGTACGGCCTGCCCGACGCGCTCGTCATTCCCGCGAGCCCGTCCGAGCGATGCCCCCCGCTCCACCTGACCCCAGACAGCGCCGGCCGCTTCACCACCGAGGTCTGCGCCAACCAGACGTACACCGTCTCGTTCTCCTCCGGCACCGGCGGGATCTACTGGCGCGGCGAGAGTGATACATCGCGCGGCGGCGGGGATGTATCGGTTCACGCCTGGCCGGCCGGCAACGAGCCTGGCATCTACGTGCTCGGTGATACATTGATACGTATCAACGCTCCCGTGGCGCTGGAGACGGCGCCGGTGCTCCCGTCGAACACCCCGGTCCGGTTTCCCCTCGAGATCCCCGGCACGATCCCCCGCGTCCTCCCTGGCCAGTTCCTCTTGTTGCAAGGGTCTGAGGCCGAGGACACGTTGATCCCGCTCGGCACATCGCAGGGCACGCTCTCGTTCGCCCGCGCGGCCCCGCCGACCGAGATGGGGCCCTGGTCGTTTGCTGGCGTGAACATCGCCGCGGACGGTGTCGTCACTCCACTCCCCTCCCCCGACTTCCCGCCAATGAAAGTGCGCGCTCAGGGAGTGGACCTCACCTACATTCCGGCGGACCTCGTGCCGCCCGGGCGATACCTTGTCGGCAAGCCGGGCGCACCGCGCGCCTGGATGGTCGATTTTGGGGTGGACCTCACGCCCTGACGAGCGGGATCTCGTACGCTGCGAACACATGATCCCGCGTCACGATCGTGAGTCCTTCGACCCTCGCCTGGGCGATGAGGAGACGGTCGAACGGATCCCCGTGATGCGGCGCCAACCGGCCCACCTCCAAGACATGCGCCAGGGTGACCGGCAGCGATTGGGCTCCGAACTCGCGCTCAAGCTCCCTGCAGAGATCTTCGACGGTGCGATGGAGGACGAGTTTTCCCAGCGCGGACTTGATCACAAGCTCCCAAGGGCTGACTACGCTCAGCCGGATCTCCTCGGCGCCAACGATCGCGCTGCGTGCGGTGACCGAGAGGGCATCGGGCTCCGAGACCGCCCACAGCGCGGCGTGGGTGTCGAGGAGCAGCCTCACCGGGAGACGAAGTCCAGATCGTCGATGGACAGGGGCTCATCGAAGTCGTCCCGAACCGTTGCGACGCCAGGCATGGTCCCGAAGCGTCGCCTCGGCGTCGGAAGGGCCCGCACGAGGCGAGCGACCGGATGGCCGTTCCGCGTGATCACGACCTCTTCGCCAGCCTCTACGGCGTCGAGGAGGCGGGAGAGGTGGGTCTTGGCATCGTAGACGGAGACGGGTTCCATGCCACGAGGATAGCCCTGACCAGATCGCTGGTCAAGATCGCACCCACGTGAGGCGTCGCCACTCGGCCCCGGCCCCGCAACGTGGCCAACCCCGCCCGCCTGCCTTACCCTTCGGGACCTCCGGAGCGCACATGTCCCCTCTCCGCCTGACCGCCCGGACGTCGTCCGGCGCTCAACGCTGGCTCCCCCTCGTGGTCCTCCTGCTCGGGTGCCCCGGCAAGACGCCCGAGGACTCGAACCCGCCCGACGACTCCACACCCGCACCGGTGGACGAGGATGAGGACGGCTACGACTCCGTCGAGAGCGGCGGCGATGACTGCGACGACACCGATGCCAACAGCAATCCCGGGGCAGACGACGTGCCCTACGACGGCACCGATCAGGACTGCGACGGCGCCGATCTGACGGACGTGGACGGCGATGGGCATGACGGTGAGCCGGCCGGCGGCGACGACTGCAACGACAGCAACCCCGAGATCTACGCGGGGGTCCCCGAGGTCTGCTACGACGGGCTGGACAACGACTGCGATGGCAACGGCGGGCCCGATGACACCGCCGCCATGAACGATTGCGACGGCGATGGCGCTGTGCGCATCGACGACTGCAACGATGAAGACGCCACGGTCTACCCCGGTGCGACGGACGCCTGGTACGACGGCATCGACTCCGACTGCGGCGCCGACAGCGACTACGACCAGGATCTCGACGGCGAGGACGCGATCTCGGGGGGCGGGCTCGACTGCGACGACCTGAGCGCCACCGTCAACACCGAAGCCGACGAGCTTTGGGACGGCGTGGACAACGACTGCGAGGGCACCCTCGACCAGCTCCGCTCCGGCGACAACACCGCGAGCTGGTACGGCGAATACGCGAGCGATGACTCCTGGCTCGGGCACGACTTCGCCCTGGTGCAGGACCTCGACACAGACGGTGTCCGGGACATCGCCATCGGCTCGCCGCTCACCGGCTCCCTCTCCGATTTTGCTGGGGTCGTCTACATCATGTCGGTCGGCGGGGGCAGCGCCGCCCCCTCCACAGCAGCGCTCGCGACGATCCGCGGGAGCACCAACGACTACCTCGGCCTCTCGTTGGTCACGCTGCCGGATGGCAACCTGCTGGCCACCGGCCTGTACGCAGCGTACCTGTTCACCCCGGATCAGCTCGTCGCCGATGTGTCCGTCAGCGCCGCCGCAGCCTCGTTCAGCCCCATCCAGACCTTCGGGTATGTCGGCGCCTGGGAGGACGGCATCGCGGCGATCGGCGATGCATACACGGGGTCGTCCGGGACGGTCCAGGTGTGGAGCGGCGAGCAGGTCGCGCTGGGCGGAAGCCATGCGTCGGGGACTGCGCTCTGGTCGATCACCGAGACAGGCTCGGGCAAAGGCGCAGGCTTCCCCGGTGATCTCGACGGGGATGGCGTGGAGGAGCTCTGCTACGGCGTGACCGGGCTCTCGGACAACGCAAAGATTGGTCTTGTACCTGGCGAGATCATCGCGGTGGGGGGCGTTGGGACGTCCGACGACGTGGTCACGATCACCGGCGCGACGGCCAGCGACAGCTCGACCCAGGTGACGGTGCAGGCCGCCGGCGGGGACGACTACGATGGCGATGGGTACCGAGAGCTGGTGGTGAGCGCGATGGAGGCGGAGGGCGCCGCGCCCGGCTCCGGCGTGGTCTACGTGCTCGATGGCGACGACGCGCTGCTCGGCGGGGCCTTGACCGATCTCGCGAGCGCGACCGTGCTCGGCCAGGTGGAGGATGGCCAGATGGCCCCGGCCTGGACCTCCGGGGATCTCGACAGCGACGGCGTCGATGACCTCGTCCTCACGTTTGCTGGCATCGGATCGGGCGACGTGGAGTCCGAGATCTGGTTCGTCACCGCGGCCGTGGTCGCTGCCGGCGGGTCCATCACCCCCGCCACCGGCGCTCCCGCCTTCGCCGCGAACAGCCCCGACGATCAGTTCGGCTTCTCCACCCGTGTGCTCGACGCCGACGACGACGGCGACGACGACCTGTTCGTCTCTGCGCTCAACAGCTACGGCTCCGTCTCCTGGTTTCGACAGGAATAAAATATGCTCTTCGCCCGCCTGATCGCCAGCACCCTCTCCACAGAGCAGCGCGAGCGTTTGAAGCACCTCCACTTCGCAGACGCCGGCCACGGCTACGATCCCTTCGGCCTCCACCCTGACTTTGTCGCGTTCGGCCAGGCCGTGACCGCCCCCCTGTACAATCGCTACTTCCGGGTCACCTCCACCGGTCACGAGCACATCCCCAAGACCGGCCCCGCGGTCCTGGCCGCGAACCACTCCGGCGCGGTGCCCTTCGACTCCGCGATGATCTGGGCCGACGTCGTCCGGAACACCGATCCGCCCCGTGTACCCCGCCCCGTCGCGGACCACTTCGTGCCGATGATCCCCTTCATCGGCACCGTTTTTGCGCGCGGCGGGATGGTCGGCGGGAGCCGGGGGAACGCGCGTACGCTCTTGGAGCGGGGCGAGATGCTGCTCATCCACCCCGAAGGCGTGCCGGGCATCGCCAAGTCGTTCAAGCTGCGGTACCAGCTCCAAGATTGGCGCGTTGGACACGTCGAGTTGGCGATTCGTCACCGTGCGCCCGTCATCCCTGTCGCCCTCATCGGCGCCGAGGAGCAGATGCCCCAGATCGGCCGCATCCCGATCTCGATGATGGGGCTGCCCTTCATCCCGGTCACGCTCACGCCGTTCCCGATGCCCGTGAAGTACCGCATCGTCTACGGCCCGGCGATCCCTGTCCAGGACATGTGGTCGCCCGATCAGGCTGACGATCCCGCTTCGGTCCGCGAGGCCGCCGCTTTGGTGAAGCGCACCGTCCAGGCGATGTTGGACGAGGGCGTCAAAGAACGCGCGGGGGTGTTCACGTGACGCCGGTTCGCGGCGTGCTCGTCACCGGCGCCGACGGTCCGGTCGGCGAGTGGCTCATCCGCTCGTTGCTTACGGACCCCGACATCGGCCACGTCATCGCGGTCGCCCCTCGCCCCGAGCGGGTGGCGCTGCCCCAGTCGAGCCGGCTCACCTGCCTGCCGGTCGAGTTGAACCGTGATCGTCGTGTGCACGACCTGCTGTTCGGGCCCGTACGGGAGTTGGGCGTCGAGGTCGTCATCCACGCCGCGACCGCCGGGTTCGCGACCCGCGAGAGCCGCAGCGCCCACACGCTCAACGTCGAGGCCACCCGCGCGCTCCTGGCCCTGTGCGAGCGCCACCCGACGATCCGTAGGTTCGTCCTGCGTAGCTTCTCCGAGGTCTATCAGATCGAGGCGGACCTGCCTGTGCTCATCGCCGAGGACCACCCGCTCAACCTGCACGCCGGCGCGCCTCAGTTCGTGCGCGACCGCGTCGAGGCCGACCTGCAGGCGTGCGTCCGGATGGGCCTCTCCCCGTTGAAGATCCAGGTCCTTCGCACCGCCGAGGTGCTCGCGCCCGGCACCGGCTCCCAGCTGTTCGACTACCTCGAGAGCCCGGTCTGTTTTCGCCCGCTCGGCTACGACCCGATGCTCAACCTGCTCTCCCTCTCGGACGTCACCCGGGCGCTCCACGCCGCTGTCCGCGCGACTGAGCAGGGCGTGTTCAACATCCCCGGGCGAGACATCCTGCCGCTCTCGCTGGCCATTCGGAAGTGGGGCCGCACCGGAATCGCGGTCCCCGGCGCGTGGATGACACCCCTGTATCGGTGGCGCAGCCGAATCTGGGGCAACGAGTTCCGGTACGGCATGAACCGGCGGCGCTTTCACTACTCGGGCGTGCTCGACGGTCGCCGGGCGAAAGAGGTGCTCGGGTTCGTCCCGGAGCATGGGATTGAGTGGCCGGTGGGGTGAGGGGGCGGCTCGCCGGGATCTGGGCGCCGTTCACGCGGGCTGGGGGACGCCGCTTCGCAGGGGGGCGGGGCTTCCTGGGGTTGGCCTCGCGCCGCTGCCGGCGAGCCACTGGTCACCCGGGTTTTCGCGTGAAAACCGCCGAACCCTATAGCTCTGTCCTCCCCTTCTCCCTCCGGGAGAACCCTCCGCGCCCTCCTCCCCCCCGCCCAATCCACCCGCCGAGTGATCAGCGGCGTCCGGCGGCCCGCGTGAACGGCTGGCCGATGGATCCAAGCCGCCCATCACCCCGGCGCCCCCCAAAAAAACCGCACAACCCCCTCCGCATCTCCCCGATGTTCGGCCGGCACCGGCACTCGGATCGTGTCGCTGACCATCCCCCCGCGGGTCTGCCACTGGACCTTGAAGTCCAGCGTCTCGCCCAACGTCACGCCCAGCAGCTCTCGATCCCCGGTAAGGTTGTGCCAGGTCCCGCAAGACCGCACCGCGTCTGGCCAGACGATGACCTCGTGATCGCTCGTCGCCGCCGCATATTCCAGCCCGTACTTGGCGAGTCCGATTGCCGCGTACAACCCAGCGAAGAGCCCGCTCGCCAGCGCAGCGATCCACCCCGGCCCTCCCTGGGAGGCGTGGAGCAGCGCACCCCCTAGGATGAACACCGCAGCGGCGATGGTCACCACCTGCCGCCAGCGCTCCGACCACTCGCGCTCCGCGGACGCCCGCCCCTCTCCCGACCCCAACGACCAGCGCGCCAACACGCCAGCGGTCTGGCCCTGGACCGCGGCCGTCCGTCGGGACTGGAGCCGCGCCGCCTGCACCGCCTGCCAGGCGTTCCAGGCCGAGCCGCCCATGCCAAGCAGCCCGGCGAGCACCATCGCGACGAACACCAGCCGGATCGGACCCTCCGCCGTCGCGGCGCCCACCGCGCCGATGAAGAGCACCGGGGTGAGCGCCAGCCAGACCAGCACGGGGGCGAGGAATTGGAGGGGGGACATTGGAGGGCTCTACCCCAGGGAACACACCGGGATGTGCACGGCCGTTTTCCGGCGGCCCGGGAGCTGCGGCCCGGGACCCGAGGCCGCCGACCCCGGGAAGCCCTCATCCGCCGCCGATTACGGCGGCACCTTCTCCCGGGGGGAGAAGGGGAAGACGGGAGCCTTCGGCCCCCGTGGCCCCCGCCCCCCGGATAGCTTCACCCACCCCCGGAGCCCCCTTGAAGACCC
>CANKNP010000262.1 GCA_947483545.1 Deltaproteobacteria bacterium
ACCCGCGACGATCGGCTCGACCGCACCCCGGATCTGGCCCCAGAGCTCGTCGTCCGCCGCGAGCGCGCCAAGCGCCGCCGTCCCACAGCTCCGGACGGCGTCCACCGCGTCGGGATCCGCGAGGAACGACGGCCCGGGCCCGCCTCGAACGTCGCCAAGGTCCACCTCGGCGAGGGCCGCCGCGAGAGTTGGCACGCCCTGCTCCCAGTACCGCCCAAGTCGCGCTCGCAAGTCAGCCTCGGTCCCAAGCCACTCGTCCAGCGCCTGGGAGACCGCCTCCCGGGCTTCCGGCCGGGCCAGCGCATCGCGAACTGCGCTGTCCACCACCGAAGCGCCCAGGAGCTGGGCCCCAACGAAGTGCCCGATGCCGTCGGCGACCTCGGAGGCGGAGGTCTCCACCGCCTGGAACGTCTTCCAAACGGCGAACGCATCGCAAATTCCGCCGACGAGGGCCCCCTCCAGACCGTGCAGGACGACGGCGCGCAAGTCGGGACTGGCAGCGGCGGGCCACGTGGCCTCGACCGCGACCAGCCCAGCGGCGGCGAGGCCGAGCATCCCTCGGGCCACCGCCCGCTCCCTGTGGCCGCTGCGGTCCCGCCGTTTGACTTTGGTGGTTTCCATGTTGGGGCGTCTATCGCGCCTCGCCTGACACCCAACCCTGTGATCCCGTGCGGCTGCACCCACCCCGTGTGTGAACCTGCCCGGATCACAACACGCGGTTGATCCGCTCCAACGTAGTTCCAACGTCGCGGTGATACATCGGCGTGATACATCGGCGTGATACATCGGCGTGATACATAGCGGTGATACATAGCGGTGATACATAGCCGTGACACATCGGGGTGACCGTCCTAAGCCCCTGGAAGTGCTTGACTTGGAGCCGGGCTGGCCCCTGACCGCACCGTTCCAGGTGGAAGGCGGCGGTCCCGGCGTCTTCGCCGGACCGTCGCATTCCGCCGGTAGGAACGGTGCAAAGAGACCGCCGATCCGAGCGCGGTGCGCCGAGCGCGGATCGGCGGCCCAACGGTCTCGGGTTCGGCATTACAATGTGCCTATGCTTTGCCCCACCCCCCTGACAAGCTCTGCGACAAGCAGGGACGGCCCATTTTCTCTGGGACTGTGACGTCACCATGGAGGAGTTCCAGGGGTTTCTGACCGACCCCGACCGGGATGTGCGCGACTTCTGGCTCGGTACACTGGTGAGGCAGGCGAAGTCCGACGACGTCCTCATGCTCGTTTCCCCCGCAGAGATTCGAGCTGCGTGGCCGAGGATCGCGCACATGGTGGGGCGCGAGCGTGCTTTCTGGGAGTGGTATCTGGGCAGGCTCGCCGGACTTGGACAGTAAGCTCGATCCGCTGCAGAAGCGGATCCTCGCAGTTCTCGCAGGCTTTGAGCCCCGGTGGACCCTCACGGGTGGCGGTGCGCCGGCGAAGTTTCCCTTGTTAGCTTGACTCCTCCAGGTGGCCCGTGCGCGTCCTTCCCTTCTTGGCACTCCTCTTCCTCTCCAGCGGCTGCGTCGGCTCGGTGTGCGGCCCGAGCTGTCAGAAGATCTACGGCTCCGATGAGGGGGAGTGCGCGATACCGGTACCTGGATACGAGCCGGAGGAGCTGTTGGCCCAGTGCCTCGACATGTGCAGGGAAGCAGCGAGCGTCACTGGCGACGTCGGGGACTACGATCCCGATGAGCGGGTGCCCAGCAATCAGGAGGTGACGTTGGAGAACCGAGCGCAGGCCAAGCTGTGGGCCGAGTGCATCGAGCAGACGGACTGCTCCGACATCAACGACGGGTATTGCGCGCCGATCTACTGATCGACAGGGAGCAGGGCGGTGAGCTCCCGGAAGGATTCGCCCGCCGGGCGTTAGGCTCAATGCCGGTCACTTAGCGAAGTTCGTAGCGTCTGCGCTTGGCCATTCGCCGTTGGCGGTTAGCTCCCGGGGGAACGCGCCGAGCACGATGTTGACCTCCTTGACGCGGGCAGTGAGGCTGTACCGCTCCTCTGGCGGGAAGGTCCGCGTCGCGCGGTAGATGCCAAGGCCGAGCTGGAGAGCCTTCTGCCCGCGCGTCTGCCAGACCGCCAAGTCTCTGAAGTCGCGCATGTGGCCTCCGAACTGCCTAATGGCCAACAGCTAACGGCGAACGGCTCGCCCCGGGAAGCGTAAGTGCCCGGCATTGGCGTTAGGCCCCGCTGTGCCCGTCCTGGTGCTGATCTTCGCTGCCTGCGCACCCCCGTCGGAGGTAGCGCCGGCGTCGCCGGCCGCGACCACCGCCCCGGACGTGGATGCGGAATGGTCCCTCGAGGATCTCGTCGCTGCCGTGCTCGACATGACTGCCCTCCCGATCCTCAGCCCGCATGAGGTCCGCGACACCTACCTCGCGCTGATGGCCGCTGGCGACGCCGTCTGTCCGGGTTCCACGACCCAACTCACGGGCACGGACCTGCGCGGTTGCACGGCTGAGACCGGGTACTTCTACGCCGGCATCGGCACATGGTTTGAGCAGACCGGGTCGCCGCCCAGCTGGCGGCTGGGTGGGGATTTCGAGATCATCGACGCCGAGGGCCACCGGTTCATCGGCGGGGGATTGGTCGGCTGGGGGCAGAGCGGCGAGGGCGTCGAGACCTCTGAGTACCAGGGCCAGTGGAGCTACCCCGGTGGCACGGATGCCTGGCTCGGCACCGGCATCAGCGCATACCTGGCCGAGGTGGTCACCCCCGCCGGGGTGCTGACCCTCGACGGTGGGCTGACGTACGGGGCGGTATCTGTTTGGGCGGAGGCGCTCAGCTACGATCCGGCGACGTGCGAGGGGTTGACCGGCGGATTGCAGGTTCGGGATCCCTCGGGGCTCTGGTTCACCCTCTCCTTTGGCGACGACTGCGACAACATCGCCGTCCTCGGCCTCGACGGCGAGGACCTCGGAGCCCTGGAGCTGGACCTGACGGCCTGGATGGAAGCGTTGCTCGACCATGCGGGGGAGGGGTGACACCCCCCACCTCGGCCGCATGGTGCCTGTGGCCCCTCTGCTTGCTGCTCTTCGCGTGCAACCCGGCGGCGAACAGCGCCTCCGCCGATCCCGAAGCTCACCTCGTCCCGCTCCCGGCCCCCCTCCTCCTCCGCCGCCTCAGCCTCGATCTCCGCGGTGTGCTGCCCTCCGTCGCCCAGTTGGACGCCGTCGAGGCCGACCCCGACACGCTCGCCACCTACCGGGAGCAGTACCTCACCGACCCCCGCCTGGAAGATCGTCTCGTCGCCATGTTGGGCGAGCGCTGGCACACCCGTGTGGACGCCTTCGACATCCGCCACTATGACTACAAGCTGGATGATCGCGACGAGTTCGCGTTCGAGCAGGCCGTGGGGGAGGAGCCCCTGCGGCTCATGGCCCACGTGGTGATGACCGAGGCCCCCTGGACCGAGATCGTGACCGCCGACTACACCATGGCCAACGAAATGCTCGCCGATCTCTGGCCCATCGCCTACCCAACCGATGGCTCCGGCTGGCGCCAGTCCACCTACACCGATGGCCGGCCTGCCGTCGGGGTCCTCGCCACCAATGGGCTCTGGTGGCGATATGTCACCTCCACCTTCAATTTGTCCCGCTCGCGCGTGGCGGCGGCCTCGCGCCTGCTCACCTGCTACGACATCCTTGAGCGGCCGATCTCCTTCTCCGCCACCCCCGCGCTGCTCGATGAGGACGGCACCGCCGCCGCGATCCAGGGCGAGGATGCGTGCGTTGCCTGTCACGCGACCATCGAGCCCGCCGCCTCCGCGATGTTCGGCTTTGTCCCTGTCGTCTCCCATAACGTGGACGAGGTGGAGACCTACCACCCCGAGCGTGAGCCCCTGGGCGAGCCGACCCTTGGAGTTTCCAGCGCGTGGTACGGCACGCCCATCGACGGGCTCTCCGAGCTGGGACCGGCCATCGCGGCCGATCCCCGGTTCACCACCTGCGCGGTCGAGACCTTCGCGACGGCCCTTTGGCGCCGGCCCACGGAGCCTGCAGATGACGCCCGTCTGGAGGCCCTCCGCGTGCATTTTGTGGCGGAAGAGTTGCACGTCCGCGCGCTGATTCGGGAGATCCTCCAAGGGCCGACGTGGCAAGCCGGGGGCCTGGATGCGACCGCGGATGAGGAGACCGTGCTCCGCGAGCGCACCCGCAGGCTCCTCTCGCCCGATCAGCTTCAATCGGCCATCGAAGATCTCACAGGGTTTCGTTGGACTGAAAATGGGTTTGACCAGCTCCAGAATGACGAACGGGGATTTCGGGTGCTGGCGGGGGGGGTGAACGGCGTGAACGTCCTGCGGCCGCAGCAGGACCCCGGCCTGACCTGGACGGTGACCACGGAGCGGCTGGCCCAGGCCGCTGCCTCCACGGTGGTCGACAACGATCTCGGCGGCGGAACGCCCCGCCTGCTCACCGTCTCTGGGGATGCCCGCCCCGGGGACGCCGCCTTCGACGACCAGATCCGCGCGCTCACCTGGCAACTTCATGCCCGCCGCGCGACGGACGCCGAGGTGGGCGCCTGGGCTGGGTTGTGGACCGCCGTCGAGGCCACCGACGGGGCGTTGTCGGCCTGGAAGGCTGTGTTGGCCGTGATGTTCCGCGATCCCGCGTTCGTGGCTACGTGAACCGGCGACAACTCCTGGCGTTGGCAGCGGCAGGTTTGCTGGTGCCACGGCGTGGCGGGGCCGACGAACCGGGCACGGACCGCAAACTGTTGATCATCTTGTGCCAGGGAGGTTGGGATACCACGCGGCTTTTCCAGCCCGCGTTCGGGAACGACGCGATATCGATGGAGGCCGACGCCGTCGCGTACACCGCCGGCGCGCTGACCATCGTCGATTCGCCGGATCGCCCCACCGTGAAGCGCTGGTTTGACGATTACCACGATCGCGTCGCGATCATCAACGGCCTGGAGGTCCGGTCGATCACCCACGAACGGTGCCTGCGACTCCTGCTGACGGGCGACGGCGCCTCGGACGCGGACGATTGGCCGTCCATCATCGCGGCGAACAGCACAGCCTCCCGCGCGTTGCCGTACCTGGTGCTCTCGGGTCCGGCGTACAACGCGACATATACGCGCCTGGTGGTGCGCGTCGGAGAGGCTGGCCAGCTCCCGGACCTGCTGTCGGGCGAGGCGGTCGCGCGGGCCCACGCGGAGGTGGAGTTGCCGTCCGAGACGAGCGCGGATCTACAAACTGCGCTGCTTCAAGCCAGGTTGGCTGGGGCGCGGGCCCTCGCCGGGCAGGGGGGTGAGGCGGCATATCTCTCGGCCTACGACGCCTCGCTCGGAGACTTGGAGTCCCTGCGGGCGTCGGGGGCGATCGATTTGGCGGGCGAGCAGCAGGACGAGCTTTGCGGGGGGGTGGCGGGCCAGATTCAGGTGGCAATGGACGCGTTCGAGGGGGATCTGGCCCGCTGCGCGATGATCCAGTACCTTGGAAACTGCGGCCCCAATTGGGACCAGCACTCCGATTTGGCCCACCAGTCGATCAATTTCGAGGAGCTGTTTCAACATCTGGACATCGTGATGGACGAGCTGCTCACCCGCACGGGGGCGAGCGGCGCCCCCTTGATCGAGGAGGTCACGGTGTTGGTCTGCTCGGAGATGGGCCGGCACCCGCAGCTCAATGTGCAGGGTGGAAAGGACCACTGGACCTATACATCCTGCATGTTGTTCGGCGCGGGGATCCGCGGGGATGTGACCGTCGGTGGGTATGACACCTCGGCATTTGGCGTCCGCGTAGACCTGGAGACCGGAGCCGAGGATCCCGATGGCACCTCGCTCCTCCCCACCCACCTGGGCGCAACGCTCTATGCGTTGGCCGGCATGGGTGAGGGCCTTGTGGACGCGGATCCGATCCGCGCGGTGATCGCATGATCCTGCTGCTCCTCGCCTGCGCGCCCAAGCCGGCGCCGGTGGCTGAGATCACTTGGGACGGTTGGGCGCACGGATTTTTCGTCTCGTACTGTGGGGCTTGTCACTCGGCCACGACCCCCGACCGCCACGGGGCGCCCGAGTCTGTGACGTTCGACACCGAGGAGGAGGCCATCGCCCAGGCCAGCGCGATCCGCGCCGCCGTCTTGGACAATGGGACGATGCCCATCGCGGCCGGGGTTTTCCCAGAGGATTTGGAGCGCTTGCGGGTGTGGGTGGAGGGGGTAGGAGGGTAATTGCGAGCTTCAAAGCTGGAGCCACCTACCTCATCGCCGTCGCCCCGCCCACCGCCGACACCCACGGGTCATCCGGGGTGAAAAACACACCGTCCGGACCGGCAGGCGCGCTGAGGTCCCCGAACCTTGGATCCGCCTCCGCGCACCCCCTCGCCAGCTCCTCAAACTCCCGGTCCCCGACAGGATCCGTGTGGTGGACGGTGCAGGTCCCAAGCACAAAGTCCATCGGTGACCACGCGTCCAGGCCAACCTCCGCATCCGACAGCACCACGTCGTCGATGACCCCCTCGATCCCCGACTCTCCGCCGACCTCGATCGCCGCCTGGCGCGGTCCGATCACCGTGATCCTGGAGAGCGTGACGTCCAACCATGCGTTCTCGGTCGCGTTCAGGTAGATCCCTGCCTCCTTTGCGTCGAGGATGACGTTGTCTTCAAGGCGCAGGCCCGACAGGCCGTGCCCCCACTGGTCCGTGGCGTGGATGCCGTTCGACCGGGTCGCGAACACGAGGTTTCCTGTCACCGTGGCCGGACTCGCGAGCTCGATCCCCCAGTTCGTGTTGAACACCACGTTGTTGGCGACCGTCACGCTGCCCATGCGGTCCTTGATGTTGATGCCGTCGTGACGGGTGGAGAGCGGGTGGGTGCAGTCGTGGATGAGGTTGTTCTCGACCACGATGACCTCGTGGGCGTCGAGATCGTGGCCCTCCGCCCCGCCGATGTAGATGCACTCGCCGACCTGATCCCACACGTGGTTGTTGCGGACCACGAACGAGGTCGAGGGAAGCCCGGACCGCGAGGCGTAATCGAGCATGATCGCCGGGGTACCGCGGTTGTCATGCACGAGGTTGTTCTCGATCACGACATCGTCGCCCGCGCGCCAGTAGATGCCCTTGTCCTTGCTGCCTGTGACGTCGAACCCTCGCACGGTGATGCGGCTGCGCGCGACGTTGTCGTAGCTTGTGAGAATGCCGGGGACGACCGCGCGTGCATCGCCGGCGTCCACCCAGCCAGAGGCGTTTCGGCTGTGGTGCCCGTCCAGCACGATTCGGTAGGGCCCGGTGTCGGTGCGAAGGATGTCGAGCCGCTCCGGCCAGACACCCCCCGCGTTGAAGATCACGAGCACGTCCCCATCGGCGACATCGTCGTCGAGCACGTCCCAGTCGGGCGTGGTCCATGGGGAGCCCGAAGTGCCGTCCCCGCCGGTGACGTCGGCGTCCACGTACCGGGTGGTCCTCGGGGTGGGATCCTCGGTCGGCGTCGCGGAGATCAAACACTGGCAAGGGGTGCACTCGCCGGCCTCGCAAAGCGTGACGCCGTGCCCATCGTCGCAGGGACAGGGGGCTTCGGCGCGTGGGCAACCCGAGAGCAGGGGCGAGAGGACGAGCCAGCAGCGGGTGGGAACGGGCATGGGGGGGCAGCTTAGCTGATGCCTGCTCGGCTTCGCTGGCTTCTTTGCCGCGCAAAAGCCACCCCGATCCCCACCAGCGCCCCCGCCACC
>CANKNP010000263.1 GCA_947483545.1 Deltaproteobacteria bacterium
GACCTCGTCGAGGTTCTCACTCGCGTGGCTGTGCAGGAGGCAGCCGCGGCGACGGGCCTCGGAGGCGACCGCGTCCAGCAGTTCGTCGCTGCACGACGGCACAAATCGAGGAGCGTACGCGTACTGTGCAAGGCCCTTGCCATGCCAGCGATCGGCCAGATCCCCGGCGGTGCGCATCGCCACATCGGTGGTGGTCCCCAGGCCGGCAAGGTTGTCCCGGTCCATCATCGCGGCCCCGCACCAGAGGCGAATGCCCGCCTCCGCCGCGGCTTGAAACACGGCGTCCGTGTGGGAGACCGTCGCCATGTCCAGCAGGGCCGTCGTGCCTCCGGTGAGGAGCTCGTGGATGCCCAAACGCGCAGAGGCATAGACGCTGTCAACGTCATGCGCGCGTTCGAGCAACCAGATGCGGGACTGTAGCCACGGCATCAACGCCAGATCGTCCGCGAGGCCGCGGAACAGGGTCTGTACGAGGTGGATGTGGGGTTGCACGAAGCCCGGCAAGAGCCATCGGCCTCGCAGATCCACCACATCATCCCCAGGCAGCGCGGCGATCTCGCCGATGGTGACGATGCGATCGCCGATCACGGCCAGATCGGCAGAAACGGGCCGCACATGGGGATCGGTGGCGGTGCAGGGCAGGAGCGCCGCGCCCCGAAAAACGGTTCGCATGGTTCTAGCCGAAGGGGCCGCCGGCGGGGAGGGCACCGAGCGCCGCCTCGAGCACCGCGGCGAGGTGATCGAGCTTCACAGGCTTTTGCACACAGGCGCGGAAGGCTTCTCGTTTCACACGCTGTTCGACCTGCGGATCCCGCCACGCCGTGCAGGCGACCACGGGGATCTCACACATCTCGCTGTCCCCCAGGATCATCTTCAGCACCTCAAAGCCGTCCATGTCCGGCATCATGATGTCCATGAGGACGACATCCGGCTTGAAGCGTGCGATGGTCAGCCCCGCGGCGAAGCCGGACAGGGCAACCTCCACGTCCCAGCCACCTCGAGATGTCAGGTAGCTACGAACGAGGTTGCAGAAGTCCAGCTCGTCGTCCACGATCAGGACGCGATGGCAGATCGTCGTGGGCTCCTCGCGAGGAGCGTCCAGCAGCTCCGGGACCAGCGGGAACGCGCGCACCCGAGCGAATGCGACGAGGTCCTCCCGCCGGATGCGACGATGCCCGCCGGGGGTTCGATAGGCCGGCAAAAGACCACCGCTCACCCAGTTGACCACGGTGGGCGGGCTGACCCCCAGGAAGCGGGCGACCTGGAAGGTTGTGTAGGTGGTGGGTCCCTCAGAGACCGGGCGACGTCGGGCCATGACAGGAGACGGGTAGCACGTTTGGCAAGGGGCGGGGACCGATTGTTGCTAGGTTGTGTCACCGTTGTGTGGGAACGCGGCGCGGAGCACCTGTGCCCGGGCATCTTCGTCGGGAATCAGGGTCAAGAGACGATCGCTGGGGCGACAAAGCAGCGCGGCCGTCTCCGGGGCGACAACCACGACCCCCAACCCTCGCACGGCTTCGGTTGTCCGAATGACGTCCGCGGTGATGACCCAGATGGGGACGCGATCTGGGGGCTGAGGGTCCCCCAGCGCTTCGACGGCGGCCGTCAATCGGGCGCTCTGGCGCGTCATGGCTTCGTAGGAGTCGGCGACCCGGGACGGCGCAACCAGTCCCTCAGCGAGCATCTGCGCGTGCCCAAGCAAGATGGTGATGGGCGTACGGAGGTCGTGCCTTAGGAACCGCTCCAGCCTCGCCACCCGCTCGGATAGTTGGTCGGCTTGGTGCTCGGCGGCCGCCGCCCGAAGCGCGAACGCCCGGGCGAGCTCCGAAGGGCTCACCCGGGCGTCCGTTGCGCCCCGCTTCATTCCATGATGCGGAAGCGGAAGAACGTCTCGCCGATGATGATCTCTTCGCCGCCAAACAGGCGACGGTCGGTGATCAACTCGCCGTTCACCAGGGTGCCATTCGAGGACTTCGCATCCTCGATGTAGAAGTTGTTGCCCCGGCGCTGCAACTTGCAGTGGTACCGCGACACCTTCGAGTCGTTCTTGATCTGGATGTCGTTCTCGCGCCCGCGCCCGATGGTCAGAGCATCGTTCGTAAACGGGTAGATCTGCTCCTCGGCCGTGCCTTCCTGGTAAAGGAGCAGGGCGCGTCTGGGAGCGTCATCCTCTTTCGGAGGCTCCTTGGCAAGCTCAGGGGCGGTCTTGGCGGTCGGCGCGGGCGCAGGGTCACCCCCGAGATCGATCTCCACCTCCGCGCTCCCGGAGGGCGCGTCAGACGCACCGAAAGACACCTCTTCGGAGAGCCCGTCGTCGTCCGGATCACTCCCCTCGGAGGTCTCGATCGCGATGTCCTCCGATACCGACACACCCACCGTCGTGTTGGACGAAGAGAACACCTCGCCGAGATCCTCACTCATGCCCCTCTGAACGTGGTCGTCGTCTCCCCCCGCAGGTTCGGGCTCCGGATCGGGCTCGGTCACGGCTTCCTTCGCGGAAGGAGCCCCGCCGCCACCAGACGCGCTGGGGGCCGTGACCGGCTGGGCCACGACCTTGGGCGCGGGTGCCGCGTAATGGCCGTGAGGCTCGGCAAGCTCGGCCCAAGTGTGAAGCGAGCCGTTCAGCTCCTCCAGTTCGGCGTCGATCGCGGCAACGCGCACCGCAGCACCGTCCAGGCGCGCGCGCAGGCCCGCCACCTCGGTGTTGAAGTCGTCGTCGGACAGCTCACCGATCGCGGCGCGGAGCTCCAGCTCCTGCACCTGCTCGTCGACTCCGACGTTGCTGTCCCGAACGTCGTCCTTCTCCGTGACGAGCGCGTCGATCAGGGTCTGCAAGTTGGGGAGGAGGGGGCCGACGTCATCGGCCACGTCGCTCGCCTTGATCTCATGATCGAGGATGACCTTCTCGATGACCTGGGGGTTGAACTTGCCCGAAGCAGCCTGGACTTTCGCCTTTTCAATGTAGGACCGGTGCTGCCGGTACTTTGTGACGAGGCCGTTCAGGCGTTCGAGAAGCAGGGCTTTCTCCATTTTTACAAAGCTCCAAAAATCGGAAGGGGTGCGAGCGCCGGCGACCGGCGGTCAAGAATCGCGTTGATAGTAGACCCGGCGGGCGCTGTCAACGGGAGGGGGTGTTCAGAACGCGCAAAGGTTCGGGGAGAGGTAGGAAAATTCGAGTCGGCGGAATGCCAGGAGGGCATGGCGCGTCAAAGATAATCCGCGCCGCCGTCTGGGGCATGTGCGAGGTTCTGGAAGAGCGTGAACTGGGACTGGAACGCGAGCCGCACTTTGCCGATGGCGCCGGCGCGGTGCTTGGCGATGATCACCTCCGCGACGCCCTTGTCTGGACTATCGTCCGGGTGGTAGACCTCATCGCGGTAGATGAACAGGATGATGTCGGCGTCCTGCTCGATGGCGCCGGACTCCCGCAAGTCCGAGGGCAAAGGCCGTCTGTCCTCCCGTGACTCCAAGTTGCGGTTGAGCTGCGAGAGCGCGATCACCGGGATCTTGAGCTCCTTCGCGAGCAGCTTGAGCCCGCGTGAGATCCCGCTGATGATGTTCTCGCGGGACTCCTTGGGCCCAGCACTTCCCTCCATCAACTGGAGGTAGTCCACCACAAGGAGCCCGAGGTTCGGACACTCGGCGCGCAGCCGCCGGGACTTCGAGCGCAGAGAGGCGATCGTGAGCCCGCTGGAGTCATCGATGAAGATCGGAAGCTCGTGCAGCGCCTCGGCGGCCCGCCCCAGGCGTGGCCAATCTTCGATGGGGTCAAGCTGGCCGGTTCGCACCCGGCTCGCATCCACGCGCGCCTCGGCGGTCAACAATCGCGTGACCAACTGCTCCTTCGGCATCTCCAATGAGAAGACCCCAACCCCGACGCCCGCGCGCTGGGCCGCGTAAAGCGCGAAGTTGAGGGCCAGCGCGGTCTTCCCCATGGCCGGTCGGGCCGCGAGGATGATGAGGTCGCCTTTCTGCCAGCCGGTGAGCTTTTTGTCGAGGTCGATGAAACCCGTGGTTACCCCCGTCAGGTCCGACGGCGCCTCCGCCCGGCGGGTGATCTCCGCCATCTGCTCGTCCACGACGGTGCTGATCCGCGTCCAGTCGGTGTTCCCGGAGAGCTGAGATACGGCGAAGACGCCCTTCTCCGCGCCGTCCAGCAGGGTGGGGAGGTCGCTCGCCCCCAGCTGAACCTCCTCGATGATCGCCTCCGCCGCGAGTTGGAGCCGCCGACGCACCGCGTGCTCTCGAACACGTCCCGCGTAGATTGGGACGTTCTGGACGCTAGGGCAGGCCCCTGGCAGCGCGAGCAGGTACGACAGCCCGCCGACCTGGTCCAACTCCCCGCGGCGCTCCACCTCGTCCACGATCGAGACGAGGTCGGCCACTCGGTCGCGAGCGACAAGCTCCCCAAGCAGCGTAAAGAGCCGCTGGTGGGCAGGTCGGGCAAAGTCCTCCGCGACCAGGCGGCCGGACACGTCGCCGATCTGCCGCGAGTCGAGAATCAAGCCGCCCAGCAGCGAACGCTCCGTCTCCGCGTTGTGCGGCAACGAGCGAGACCCGCGATCGCTCTCAGCGGCGCCTTCACGGCGAGGACGTGCCAACGATCAGGCCCGGGTGACGTAGACTTTGACCGACGCCTCGACCTCGCGGTGAACCTTCACCGCGACCTGGTAGACCCCGATCGCGCGGATCGGGTCGGCGAGCACGATGGCCCGCTTCTCGACCACAACGCCCAGGGCGCTGAGCGCCGCGGCGATGTCGTTGTTCGTCACGGACCCGAAGAGCTTGTCCTCCTCGCCCGCCTTCCGCTTGATCGAGAGCGAGAGCGCGCTGATCTTCGCCGCGAGCTCGCGAGCACCCGCGAGTACCTTGGCCTGGCGCTGCTCAGCCTGACGCGTCTGGTGGGCCAGACGATGGCTGTTGCGCTCGTCGGCGAGCACGGCGAGGCTGCGGGGGAGGAGGAAGTTGCGGCCGTAGCCGTCCGCGACATCGTGAACGGAGCCAGTGGCGCCGAGGTTCGCGACGTCTTCTTGGAGGATGACTTTCATAGGGACTCCTAGCCGCAGGTGCGGCCGAAAACGGGGCGCCGCGGATCGCGACGCGAAGGGTTGAGCTACTCGACTTCTTCGATGGGCGCGTCGTCCTCGGCGTCCTCGGCTTCTGCGCGGTAACGCGCCTCGGCCTCTTCCTCGGCCTTGAGCGCAGCCATGCGCTCCACGCGCTGGTGACGGCGCTCTTCGGCGAGCACGCGGCGCGCCTCCACATCCACGGAGGTCTCGATCTGCACGGTCAGGTAGCGAAGCAGGCCATCCTCGTTGCCGAGGTTGCGCTCCAGCTCGCGGACGATGTTGCCGGGGCCGCAGTAGTTGAGGTACACGAAATGGCCGCGGGTGTTGCGCCGGATCAGGTACGCGAGCTTGCGCTTGCCCCAGTCTTCGGCGACGAGGATCGTGCCGGCGTTCTCCGTGATCACCTGCTCAAAACGCGTGGTGAGCTTGGCCATGATGTCGTCCGTGAGGTCGGGCCGGACGATGTAGGTGGTTTCGTACTCGTTGAGAATCATCGATCCCTCCAGGGGAGTTGAGAAAAGCGTGGGCTTCAGGCGCTGCGCTTGAGGGGAGGCGTGGCCCCGCCCTGCGAGGCAGCACCCTCAGCGAGGTTGAACTGATTCATGGCGCGAGACATGCCATCCCGAAGAACGGCCTCAGCAGCGTCTGCGGCCCGGTTCAACACCCCGTCGAGGAGCGCAGATTCCGCAGCGGCAAAGCTGCCGAGCACATAATCCGCGGGATCCCACCCCTCGGGAGGACGACCGACACCAAGCCGCAGCCGGGGGAAGTCGTTGCCACCGCACAGGCGCTGAATGTCCCGGATCCCATTGTGGCCGCCATGTCCCCCGCCCTCCCGGAGCCGAAGCTTGCCGAAAGGAAGGTCCATGTCGTCGTGCGCGACCACCAGAGCGGATCGCTCGAGCTTGTAGAATCCAAGCAATGACGAAACCGACTGGCCGGAGACGTTCATGAACTGCTGCGGTTGGACGAGCAACACCTTCTGATTCGCGACCTGGGCCTCCGCCACGAAGGCGCCGAAGGCTTTGGTCGTGATCGACACCCCGGCCCGCTGCGCCAAACGTTCCACGACGCGGAACCCGACGTTGTGTCGGGTGCCGGCGTAGCGCGCGCCAGGGTTGCCAAGGCCAATCAGGAGGACCATGCCGAAGCCCTACTTCTTGGCGGCGGGCTTGGCGGCGGGGGCGGCCTTCGCGGCCGGGGCGGCCTTCGCGGCAGGAGCGGCCTTGCCAGCGGCGGCAGCGGCGGGCGCAGCAGCGCCAGCCTCGGCGCGATCGGTCCGCTTTCCCTCGACGGTGAGGACGTTGAAGTCCCGCTTGAACACGACCGTGACGCCCTTCGGGGCCTGCACGTCCGACGCCCGGACGAACTGGCCGACCTCTACCGGCGTGACGTCCACATCCAGTACACGGGGGATCGCGCCCGCAGGGGCGGTCACCGTCAGCGTGCGCTTGATGACGCGTAGCAGACCACCCGCCCGGGTGCCCGCCGCACGGCCTACAGGGTTGATCGCGACGTTCACCTGCACCACCGAGGTGGTGTCCACCTCGTAGAAGTCGATGTGCTCGACGACACGGGTGACCGGATGGCGCTGGATCTCGCGGATCAGGCACAGCCGATCGACACCATCCAGCTGGACAGTGAGCAGGGTGTTCGGGTCGTTCGTCTTGCGGTAGACCCTGGCGAGCTCCGCGGTGTTGAAGGTGAGCGGACGAGCTTCCTCGCCGGCGCGGTAGAGCACGCCAGGCGTAAGGCCTGTGGCGCGGGTCTTGCGAGCGGCGCCCTTGCCGGTGGAAGCGCGCACGGAGGCGGTAACGATGTGAGTATCCAAGAGCTCTCCGGAGTTCCAGGCATCGAAGGCGTCCATCGCTTCGACAGGGGGATCGGGCTCAAGCAACGCTTGACCATGCCTTGGACGACGGGCCCAGGAGGACCGGCACGGCGCCCCCGAACTTCGAGGGCGGCCGCGACTATCCCAATCCTGGGCGGCGTCAAGCTTGAGGCGAGATTCGCGGCGCCCCGGGCAGTCGCGATGCGAACGCCGCGGTACACGACGGGCAGGGCAGCCTGGCGGACGATGGCCAAGCCGCGATCCACAAGTTCGAACGCGAGGCACGCCTCGTACGCGGACTCCAGCAGCCCGGGTCCCAGTGCCCGATGGACGGCAAGGGCAGCGCCGAGGATCTGCTCGGTGATGTCGACCGGTTTCCCGTTCATCCTGAATTTCTCGCTGGTGGATGCTCTGCATCTACCGCGTCGATCCGTGCATTCACATCGCATCCTGCTCCTCCCCACTCCGTGTTCTCCGTGTCCTCTCTGGTTGCCCCCCGCCGGCCGCGAGGTGCGCCAGAGCTGCTATCCCACCCTCAGCGGCTTACCGGCGTAGGTCCAACGAAACGGTTTGGGTACTCCCGTCGAAGCCGGGTATGCGCTCGTACGCGAGCGCACCCCGGCGAGCGGGGGGCGGGGGGGGCTTGCCCCCCACAAAGCAGGGCGAGAAACTTCGCGGCAGGGCCACTAGGATGTTGCTATGGTGCGCCCGTGCAGACCCCGAATCCGCGAATCGTCGTACTCGGAGGTCCCATCCC
>CANKNP010000264.1 GCA_947483545.1 Deltaproteobacteria bacterium
ATTGAACAGCCTCTCCGCCGAACATCGCGCCCCATCTTAGCAGAGCCAGGGCCTGCGGTCCGGCCCCGGTCCGGCGTCCTCATCCCCCCCGGCACTCGCCAGTTTCATGGCCCTGGGAGCCGCGTCGCGCGGCATGGGGAACTATCAAGAAAGGGCGGCGTTGGCAGGGGCGCCGCACGGTCTCCGGGTCGGGACCCCGCAGGCCGCGTGCTACCTGCGGTAGCAATCGTGCAATCCAAGCTGTCCTTTTGCCGCCGCCGCCGGCGGTGGACTGGCCATGTCAAGAGGAAGATCGCAGGACGGTGCGCCTCGGGAAAGTTGGCCCGGATCTTGCTTCCCAGCGCGTCATGGTGCTGCTCGTCACGCTTGCCCTCGCTGAGGGCCCGCGGCTCTTCTTTCAGCCGCTGGCCGCGCCCGAGCCGCTGGTCCACGGGCGTTACCTGGCCGGCGCGGCCAGTGAAGACTGCAGCTTGTTCCCGAGGGATTGTGTAGACGTCGAGGGGCTGTTGGCGCTGGCGCCGAGGGATCTCTGGCAGCGCAGCGCCGAGCTCTCGCGGTTGGCCCAACGGATGGCCAACGACGCCGTCGCCGTGCTGGAGCTGTGCGGCGAGGCGCCGTGTAGCCCGGCGCTCCGAGAGCTGATGCCGATCATGGTGGATCTGGCCCCGGAGCTGGCATTTGTGGGAGCCCGGAGCCCGGTCTCGCCCGAGACCGTCACCCGGCGGCGGCTCGACTACCAGGGTCGGCGCCCGAGCCTCACGGCCGAGGTTTTATGCTCGATGTACGCGGATCCCGATGCGACCGCCTGCACGCTCACGGTGAGGGACGCGGGCACGCTGGCGTTGGTCTACGGCGGTAACCGGGGCTGCGGTTCCGTGAGCGCCCAGGTCGCTGCGGCCGATGGCTCGATCACCTACGTCAGCCACGAGGAGGTCGCCGAGCTGGTCCTGGAGGGCGCGGCTCCGGGGGTGATGCGGATCGCCCGCTGAGCCTCGGGGCGGGACCTCGCTGGCGGGATCTCCGCCTCCCATCGCGGCGATGGGCGCCCCGATCCTACATCTTCGCCAGGTAATACCCTTCACGCACCGGATCGGGCCAGAGCGTCGCCTCCCACTGCGGCACGCCGAGGCGCCGCACCAGCCGCTCGTTCTCCTCTTCGTCCAGCGAACAGGTGGCGTAGACCACGGCGTCGCCGAGCCCCAGCGCCTGCTCCAGGAGACGGAGCTGTGCCTGGCCGGGGATCTTGAGCTTCAACCGGTTTTCTGGGTGGCGTCGCAGGACGCCGCTGCCCGAACAGGGCGCGTCCACCAGGACCAGATCATAACGGCCGTCGGGGGGCCCCACCCGGACCCGGAGGCCCGCCCGCGCGGCCCGTCGTTGGAGCTCGTGAAGGGCCGAACCGCGTACGTCCCAGGCCTGCACCTCGGCACCCAGCGCCGCCAACGCCAGGGACTTGCCTCCGGCCCCTGCGCAGAGGTCGAGCACCCGCGCCCCGGGCCCGGGAAAACTACGGTCCACAATCTCCTGGGAGCCGGCGTCCTGGACGATCACCCGGCCCTCCCGGTAGTCGGGGAGCAGATCGAGGTTCAGCCGACGCTCGAGCACAGCAGTCCGCGGGGTGTGCAGCGTGTGGGCGGGCAGGTCCCGGGGGGGCCGGAGGAGGCGCAGCACCACCGGCGCCCGGCCACACAGCGTCGAGGCCAATTGCCAGGCGTTCTCCTGCCCAAGTCGTCGCCACCACTGGCGGGCGAGGGTCGTGGGCAGAGACAGGGCGGTCGTGTAGTCGTCTACCGGATCATCGGCGTCGGGCGCCAGGTTCATCGTGTCGATCGACGCGTCGCCCCCCGGCGGGGCCAAGAGGAGCTCCCATGCCGCGAGCGGGTCGACGTCGAGGCGTCGGAGCGCGTCGCGGTGCCGGATCAGTCCCAGCACCGTGTCGCCCACCACCGGCCGCTCCTTGCTGCCGAGCTGGCGGGCCGCCCTCAGCCCTTCGGCGAGGATCGGGCTGGCGTAGCTGGGATTCTTCTGAATCTTCGCCCATAGATCGGCGACGACGCGGCGCACGCGCGGACTTGGCGGAGCGAGGCGAGGCAGGAGTCGTGCCCATGCCGGCGGCGAAGAGGACATCCACGCGCGTCTAGCCCGCCCCGGCGACGCCGCCGCGCTCGCCGGGACGAATTGTCGCCCGCCGCTCACCCCTGGATGCGGCCTCGTGCGGCCGGGTCGATCTCGTCGGGGCTCCAGGGCGGATCCCAGACGAGCTCGACCGCCGGGGCGACAAAGCCGGCGTCCACCAGCGTCTGTTCGACCTGTTTGACGAGCAGCGGGCCGACGGGGCAGCCGCGGGTCGTGAGCGTCATCTTCACGTGGATCGAGGAGCGTCCCTCGCCTTCGAGCGCCGGCTCCGCGAGCGGCACCAGCGAGAGCTCCCGGATCAGGCCCATCGAAACGAGATCAATGCCCATCTCCGGGTCCATGACGGTGCGCAGCCGGCCCAGAGCCTTGTCGATCAGCGGATCGAAGGCGGGCGGCGGCGGGGCCGCCGGCCGGTGAAAGAAAGAACGAAGCCTCTCGGACAGGCTCATCGGGCCTCCATGCCGGGAATCACCAGACGATTTCGGGGAACAAGGGCGATTTGGACCCCCACAGACACGAGGACGCCCAGGTGAAGGAGCGCCCCCAGCCCGAGGCCCAAGGCGCCGAGCCGCTGGACCAGGAGGTCGGCAGCATCCCAACTCCGGCCCGCGACCAGCAACCCCGCCCCACCTATCGAAACCACGCCTTGAAGCCATGCCAAACGGTGAGGAAAGAGCTCGGCGACGCTCGGCGCGCCGGGCACTCCGGACAGCCGGTGGGTCCACCACAAGAAGGGGCCGATACGCTGCGCGACACCATGCAACACCGGGAGCGCGCCTAGCAGTAGCGCGATCCCCACGCGCAGCTCGGCCGACCCCGCCTCGGCCGCGGTCAACAGCCCCGTCAATGCGAAGCCCGCGAGCCCCACGCCGACCTGGGTGAGCGAAGGGCCACGGCGAAGGCCACGGATCAACGAGCCGAGTAGCAGGCCCGCCACGGCCGCCGCCCCGAGCCCCCAGAGCCGAGGCGCGCCGGCGGCGAGGCCACCAAACCAGACGAGCGCCAGGATCCCGAGCTTCCATGCCTGCGGTTCACGCCCGACGGCAAACATGGGAATGAGCAGGGCGCCTGCCCCGATCATCCACCCGCCCAACCAGCCGAGGAGCAGGAGGCCGAGGTGCCAGCCCACTGCTACGGTGGGGTCAGAAAACCAAGGCGTAAAGCTACTTCCCGACCGAAACGCCACCATGCCGAGCCCCACCCCCAGGCCCGCGACGCCCGCGAGCTCGGCGAGCCCCACCCACAGCCGGTGCGCAGGCCGCGGCCCCGGACGCACGACCTCGCCGAGCACCAAGCCGGCCCGAAGGAAGAGCGCGCCGCTGAGGCAGATGGCCCCCGCGAGGAGCGGTCCCGCCTGGCCCCAGAAGCCGAAGAGGAGCAGCGGCAGGCCCAAGGTGTAGAGCGTGTGGACCAGCACGACGCCGCGTGGGGCCCAGGCGCGTGTGGTGAGCACCGGCAGGATCTGCCAGGTTGTCCCTAACAATGTCGTAGCGAGCAGGCCGAGCGTGAGGAGGTGCACCGCGACAAGGAGGGTCGGGCGCCCGTACCAACCCGGGCCCAGGCTGCCCGAGTGGAGTAGGGACAAGGCTGCAAAAGGCTCCAGCAGCGCGGCGAGGAGCAGCGGGAGCAGCACCCGGCCCACGGGGGCGAGCGTAGAGGGCTCAGGCGACATGGATCCGTATTTTGACGAGACCTTCTTGGGCGTCGGTGGACCACAGCAGGCCTCGCTCGGTGAGGCGCGGGTAGAGGAGGGCCGGCGCGCGCTCATGATGCACGGTCAGCGGGCGGCCTGTCTCCGGCCGGAGCGCCGGGTCGTCCAGCGCGGCCATCACGAGGCGCAGAGGTTCCGGAGCTTCGAGGCCACGTACATCCAGGATAGGTCCCTCGGTCCCCGAGGAGACGCGGCTGGCGAGCGTCGTGGCGACCGGCTCCGGGACGCCGCTCGCGGTGGGTGCGAACCAGAAGGAGGCGCGGCAGGCGCCGTCCCGCCAGGTGACGTGGGTATACCAGCCGCGCTCCGAATAGAACCGCAAGAGGGGCGCGGGCTCGAAGGGCGCGAGCACCGTCAGGACCTCACCCGGCGCCAGACCTCGGGTCGCCTGAAGGATACGCGCAAAGGGATCCTCACCCGCGGCCAGAAAGGGACGTACATCCAGCTCCGTCACGGGGCCACGGTCCAGCCAGACCGGCGTCGGCTCGTCGGTCGGGGACACCGACTGGGCGGGCCCTGGCGGAGGCGACGTCGGCGGGAGGTTCATCACCGCCAGCAGGGCCTCGGGGTCGACCCCTGCGACACGCGCCGCGTCGGCGACCGACACCAGCTTCGGCAGGATCCGCCCGAGCATCGGGTGGGACAGCCGCTCAAACATCGGGTGAAAGGCCGGGAGGATCGTCCGCAGGTCTGGGCGGGCCTCCAGCACGTCGGAGACCCGCGTGCTGAGCGTGAACGTCTGGGGCATCGGGGCCTCGGGGATTCTGGACCCTTAGCTCCGTAGATCTGGGGAGCCAAACGCAGTTCAGCTCAGCTTGTGGGTACGTGCGTAGGCGTGCGGTACCGGACAGCCCCAAAACATCTGCGTCTATCCAACCTGTTTACGTTCAGGGGGCAGGGGGTGGCTCGGGGGGCGTAGGCTGACCCGGCGTGGGCGCAAGCGGCCGACCGGGCGCAGGTGGCTCGGGCACCCCGGGGCTGAGCGTGCCGCCTTCTGGCGGCGACGGACTGCCCGCGGGCCCTCCCGGGGCGGGCGCGGGTCCGGGTGGAGCGCCGGCCGGCGGTTCGGGGGTGGTGGCGCGGAGCTTGACCGCGGCGGCCAGGGCCTCCGGCAGCATCGGTTCGAGCAGCACCAGGTACAGCACCACCTCCCGCCGTGCGTTGGGGAAGTACGCGCCCGCGACACGCGCCGGGTTCTCCGACCACAACCCGCCGATGTTGAGGTGGTCCTCGTTGGGGTCGAAGGTGGGCCGGGTCAGCGCTCCGAACTGACCCGCGACGTAGACCGAGCCGATCAGCGCGTTGAAGTCGCCTGGATTGGCGTAGGGATCCAGCCGGTGTCGGAGCAGGAAGGTGGCGTCGGCGAACATCGCCTCCTGAGCGGGGGTGAGCGTGCGCAAGAAGGTCTGTTGGGCGTCCAACAAGGCGCGAATCGAGCGCGCGCGAAGGTCGAGCAGCTCGGCCTCGCGGGCGCGGGCGTCCCCGAGTCCGGCGCCGATCCGCGCGAGGTCGTCTTCGGAGGCGCCCTGGTTCATCGCCTCCCAGAGCTGGTCGTAGGTAGCGCCGATCGCGGGCTCGTGGGCCAGCAGGATCTCCTGCTGCCGCTCCTCCACCGCGCGCCGCTCAGCCTCGGTGCGAGTCTGAAGCTCCTGGAAAAGGCCGAGCTGGTAACGGCTCAGCTCCAGATACCGGAGCCAGATCAGGAGGCGGACCCGCTGCTCCTTGTCCTGGACCTCTGGAAGGAAGGCGTAGTCGTAGAGGTGCCGGTACAGCGGCGGCTGGGCGGAGCGGTCAAGCTGGGCTTCGATCGCCACTTCGGTGGGCACGGGCAGCGCTTCGGGCGCGCAGCCCGCTCCAAAGACGACCCCGAACAGCAAACCTCGCGGCCACCCGCGGTACACCGAGCCCATGACGCGCGCCTTACCCCGGAGTCGCCGGCCGGGCCTGCCTGCGGGCCGCATTCTTGATAAGCGGCGAGCCCGTGCGCCCCTCCCCCAGGTCTCGTTACGCCCCGGCCCTCCTTCGTGGGGGGTGCTCGTGATCGCGGCGCAACAACGTGCGGCGGAGCTGGCCTTCTGGTCGGGCCCAGTCGAGCCCCAGCCCCTGGGCGGTGGGCTGTCCAACCACAACTTCGTAGTGCAGGACGGCGCGTTCCGTTTTGTGGTCCGAGTGGGCGACGATCTGCCCGTCCATGGTGTTGTACGCCGAAATGAGCTCGCTGCGAGCCGGGCGGCTTCGGCCGCGGGCCTGTCGCCGGAGGTGGTCTACGTCGAGCCTGGGGTGCTGGTCCTCCGATATGTCGATGGCGCGCGGCCGCTGACCGCGGCCGATGTGCAAGACGAGCGGATGCTGCCCCGGCTCGCGACGCTGCTCCGGCGCTGTCATCAGGAAATGCCGGCCTGGCTGCGAGGTCCGGCGTTGATGTTCTGGGTGTTCCACTCGGTGCGCGACTACGGGGCCACGCTGTACCAGAGTCGGGGCACCGCCCGGCAGAGCGCCCACCTCGATACGCTCGGGTCGCTGCTGCAGCTCGGCGCGGAGCTGGAGCGTGCGGTCGGCAGGATCGACGTGGTGTTTGGCCATAACGACCTGCTTCCGGCCAACCTGCTGGACGACGGACGGCGGCTCTGGCTGATCGACTGGGAATATGCCGGCTACAACTCACCGCTCTTCGATCTGGGCGGCCTTGCCTCGAACGCCGAGCTGTCGCCTGACGCCGAGGCGGAGCTCTTGCGGCTCTACTGGGGCAGCGCTCCGGACCCCGAGCACCGATTGAGGTACGAGGCCATGAAATGCGCGTCGCTCCTCAGGGAGACGCTCTGGAGCATGGCCGCCGAGATCCACTCGACGCTTGAGTTTGACTATTCACGTTACACGCGCGAAAACCTCGACCGCCTCACCCTGGCGGTCGCGCGCTGGAGGACCCCATGAAGCCGTTCCCGACTCAATCTCGCGCTGTCATCATCGGCGGCGGCATCATCGGGAGCTCGGTGGCGTATCACCTGGTTCGGCTGGGCTGGGAGACGCTGCTGCTCGAACGTAAGAAGCTCACCAGCGGCTCGACCTTTCACGCCGCCGGCCTGGTCGGGCAGCTCCGCTCCTCAGCCAACATCACCCAACTGTTGAAGTACTCGGTCGAGCTCTACGACAAGCTCGAGGCCGAGACGGGTTTCGCGACCGGCTGGAAGCGTAACGGCGGCTTACGAATCGCCCGCAGCGAAGCGCGACTCACCGAGATCAAGCGCCTCTGCACCATGGGCCGATCCTTCAACCTGCCGATGGAGCTGCTCACGCCCGCCGAGGCGAAGGCCTTGTGGCCCCTGCTCAACATCGAGGGCGTCACTGGCGCGGTGTTCTTGCCGACAGACGGCCAGGCCAACCCCTCCGACATCACCCAGGGGCTGGTGAAGGGCGCGCAGATGAAAGGCGCCACCATCCTCGAGGACGTCAAGGTGACCGCGATCCTCCAGAAGGACGGCCGGGTGACTGGGGTCCGCACCGACCAGGGCGACATCGCCTGTGAGGTGGTGATCAACTGCGCCGGCCAGTGGGCGCGACAGGTCGGGCGGTTGGCAGGGGTCAACGTGCCCACCCAGCCGGTGCAGCACCAGTACATCATCACCACCCCCTTCGACGTGCCCCCCAACCTGCCGACCCTGAGAGACCCGGATTTGCTGGTGTATTTCAAGGAGGAGGTCGGCGGCATGGCGATGGGCGGCTACGAGCACGACCCGATCTCCTGGGCGGATCAGGGCATCCCCGAAGA
>CANKNP010000265.1 GCA_947483545.1 Deltaproteobacteria bacterium
ACTCTGTCCTCCCCTTCTCCCTCCGGGAGAAGGTGCCGCCGTACTCGGCGGCGGATGAGGGCTCCCCGCGGATTTTCGACGGCCCTCATCTTGAACCGTCGCTCGCCGCGGATCTTCAAGATATTCGCCTGAAATGAGGACGCCTCCCACCCGCCGTCGCCAGCTCCGGGCAGTGGCCTCCGACCCCGAGAGGGTGCTTTGGGCCGCCCTTCGAGATCGCCGACTTGGTGGCCTCAAGTTTCGCCGGCAGGTCCAACTGGGACCCTACATCGTGGATTTCTACTGCCACGAGGCCAAGCTCGTCATCGAGGTCGATGGGGCCTTCCACGGGGAGCAGCCCGAAGCGGATGACGCGAGGACCGCAGACCTCGAAAGCGCCGGGCACCAGGTCCTCCGATTCGGCACCTCTGCGATCCTCTCCGACCTCCCGGGAGTCCTGCGGGCGATCCTCACCGTATGCACCCCCCATCCTTGATACCTCCCCCCGGCACACCGTTTGCATCCCCGCCGGTTGAACGCCCGAGGTCTCGATGTCCCTCCGCTATTTTGCTCTCCCCTTCCTCCTCCTCGGATGCAACGGCAGCTGCGCGGGCTCCACGCCTGGTGTCGATGAGGTCCTGACCGCGGAATCCGAGATGCCCGAGGTGGAACCCCGGGAGCTGGCGTTCGTCTTCCGGGCCCGCGGCGCCGACGGGGCGGTGCCCACGTCCATCGCGTTCCATGGGAACTTGCCGATCTTCCCTTCGGACTCGGTCGGCAAGGCCCCCCCCGAGGGCACGTCTGTGGTCCTCGCCCCCCCGGTCCCTGGTGTCCTCTCGGTCCAGGATCGTGAGTCCCTGGTGTTCACGCCCTCGGAGCCGTTCAAGCCCGGCACCCCCTACAACGTGCGGCTCGTCTCGATCGGCGCGAAGGATCCCCCAGAGTGGCTCACCAACTGGACCGAGCGCAAGGCGGAGTTCACCACCCCCCCGTTCGGGTTCCTGCGCGCGGCTCTGACCGACTGGCGCCCGGCCCATCGCAATTTCAGCGGCAGCGCCGCGATCCTCGTGTCGTTCACCGGGCCGGTCTCCGTCGAGGATGTCCAGCAGCACGTCACGTTTCAGGACGGAGAACAGACCTTCACCCCCGCGTTCACCACCGGACCCTCGGCCAACACCGTGACGGCCACGGTGACCGGGGAGGTGCTGAGCGCGCTGATCGGCCACGACGTAGCGGTGAACATCACCTCCGGGGTCCTGCATGGGGGCGACACGACCATCGCAGCAAGCGCGGCCACCGCGACGATCCGGTTCGTGGAGCCCGGCCCCATCGTCGAGGTCGCCGCCGTCAAGGTCCGCGAGGGAATGAACGGGTTCTACCTGGATGTCTTCTGTGACGACGACGCGGTCAGCGAGAAGCGGTACTTCTGGGACCGCGACGACTACGAGGACTACCGGCTCTCGATCCGCTGCTCGCTCACCGAGGAGAGCGCGGCGCGGGCCGTCCACGTCTCCGTCAACGGCAAGGACACCCCGATCACGGTCTCGCCGTCCGACACCGGCTTCCGCGTGTTCGGCGCCTTCGCCTTCGGCCAGCTCACCCTCCGGATCGACGCGGGCGCCCAGACCGTGGATGGCGGCGTGCTGCCCGTCGCGTTGGACAAGGCCTTGGACATCCCCCACCGCGAGGCCAAGATCAACTTCGCCTCTCAAGGCCGCTACTTGCCGCATTCCGCCTGGACATCGCTCGCGATCCAGCACACCAACGTCGCCGCAGTGGAGCTGACCGTCCGGCATGTGCCCGAGGAGAACGTGGTGTTCTGGATGAGCGGGAGCGAGCCCGCGGACACGCGGACGTCGAACGTCATCCTGAAGAAGACCATCGCGCTCGCGGCGCCCCTGGACGAGAGCGCCACCTCTTGGGTGGACGTCGGCGGTCTGCTGCCCGACGCGAGCAGCGGCCTGTACCAGATCTCCCTCGCCGAGGTCGATCCTGCGCCTGAGAAGCCTAAAGATCCCGACGCCGACGACGATGACGGCGACCCCGACACCGGCGGGAGCTGGCGGCGACGTCAGAACAGCTACCACTCCACCGCCAGCGCCACGTCGCGCATCCTGTTGACGGACATGCACCTCGTCGCGAAGGTCTCGACCAGCGATGCCACGCACGGATGGGCCAAGGCGGTGGACGCCTGGGCGATCGACGTCCACACGAACGCGGCAGTGAGCGGCTCGACGATCTCGCTCATCCGGCCGAGCGGCCAGGTCGTGAGCCGCTGCGTGACCGACGGCCAGGGCCATTGCGCCATCGCCGTGCCCGCCGATGGGGTCGAGACAACCTCGCCGATGGCGCTCCTCGCGCGCAACGGCAAGGACTTCACCTACCTGAAGTTCGCCGATCTAAAGCTGCAAGTTCCCCAGGACACCGCGGGAGCGACAGGCCCCGAGGCCCCCTACCGCGCCGCCGCCTGGACCGACCGCGGCGTCTACCGCCCCGGCGACACCGCCCACGTCGCCGTCCTCCTCCGCGGGGAGGATCACCTCGCCCCCAGCCCCTCCGTGCCGATGGCGCTCAAGCTCTATGACCCCAGCGGCAAGGAGCTGAAGAAGCAGGTGGTCGAGCCCAACGAAGCCGGCCTCGCGGTCTGGGACGTGCCGTTCGGCGACTGGGCTACGACGGGCTCGTACCGCGTGGCGGCGGAGACCGGCAACAAGGTCGTCGGCAGCGTGTCGTTCAACGTCGAGGAGTTCGTGCCCGAGCGCTTGAAGGTCACGGCTTCATCGAACGCCACGGACGCGCTCGCGACCGACCCGACGCTCATCGAGGTGCAAGGCGACTGGCTCTTCGGCGGTGCGGCGGTTGGATCCGCGGTCGAGCTGACCTGCCAGATTGAGCCGGGCGTGTTTGCGCCCAAGTCCCAGCCGGGCTTCCGCTTTGGCCCCTGGGTGGCGACCGGCGAGCCGACCCCTCGTCCCATCACCCTCGGCGTCGCGGAGGACAGCCTCGATGAAGCAGGCCACGCGCAGATCGCCTGCCCGACCTCGCCCTCGGCGGGCGGTCTCGGCGGGCCCGGCGTTCTCGTCGCGCGGGCGGCGGTGTTCGAGGGAGACAGCGGGCGGACGACCGTGCAGGAGGCGCGCGTCCCCGTTCATCCCGATCGCAGCTACATCGGGCTCAAGGGCCCGGACAAGGCCGAGGTGGGCCGCCCCTTCAAGGTCGAGGGCGTGATCGTGGACTGGCAGGGCAAGCCTGTGAGCGGCACGACGAAGGTCGATCTCACGCTCCTGCGGCTCGAGGAGGAGGTCGGCTGGATGTGGGACTACGACTCGAACGAGTCGGTCTACCGGCGCTCTCCCCGCCGGGCGAAGGAGGCCAGCCTCTCGGTCGTGGCGACGAACGGGGCGTTCTCGGCAGAGCTGACCCCGAACGACGACGGCGCAGGTTGGGTCGTGATGGCACAGATGGGCCGGACGCGCACGGACCTGAACATCGAAGGCGGTTCACGTCGTTGGTGGTGGTCGAGCTGGGACAGCTCCGTGGATCAGACGCCGAGGCCGCAGCTGCCGAAGGCCCTGGTCATCGGCTTGCCCGACAGCGCCAAGGTCGGCGAGGCGGTCACCGCGCGGATCGTCGCGCCGTACGCCGGTCATGTCCTGTGGACGGTCGAGGCGGAGGGCGTGCTGGAGAGTCGTTGGGAGGAGGTCGAGGCAGGGGAGACAACGTGGGCGTTTGAACTTGAGGCGTTCCGCCCCAACGTGTACGTCTCCGCGCTGCTCGTGAAGGACCCGCACCTGGAGTCCCAGTCGGCGTTCCTGCCCGACCGGGCGTTCGGCGTGGCCAACCTGCGGCTCGAGCCTGTGGACTACACCATGCCGCTGGCGCTGACGGTCCCGTTGGAGGTCCGGCCGCAGAGCCCGCTGACGATCCAGGTGGACGCCGGCCCGCAGACCGAGCCCGGGTTCCTCACGCTTGCCGCAGTGGACGCCGGTATTCTCTCGCTGACCAAGTTCAAGGACCCCGACCCCACGCTGGCGATTTTCGCGCGTCGGGCGCTGGGAGTCACCAGCTACGAGACGGTAGGCTGGACCCTGCTCTCCCAGCCCGGCGGCGCGGGCCGGCGCACCGGCGGTGATGATGACAGCGGCGGAGGTCGCACCCAGATGGTGAAGCCCGTCGCGCTCTGGTCCGGCGCTGTCCCCATCCCCTCGAACGGCAAGCTCACGATCACGCTGCCGATCCCGAGCTACCGCGGCTCCCTGCACATCATGGCGGTGGCTTCCACCCGCTCGCGGATGGGCCACGCCTCGGCCGACGTCGCCGTGCGGGATCCGCTCACGCTGGTCGCCACGATGCCGCGGTTCCTGACCGTCGGGGACATCGCGCAGGTCCCAGTCCAAGTCACCAACCTGACGGGTTCGGCGCAGGACGTGAGCGTGACGATGAACGTGACGCAGGGCGGCTCCGCGGGCCAGTTGGCGTACGCCGACATCTCCGGCAGCGGTCCTTCCATCGCCATGGGCGGGGCGCAAAGCGGCAAGTTGAAGCTCGCCGCGAACGCCTCCGGCACCCTCATCTTCCAGCTCGCCGGCCGCTCCACAGGCGCCGCAAGGGTGGATCTTACGGCCACCGCCGGCAAGGAGGTCTCGACCGACCACTTCGACATCCCGGTCGGGCTCTGGGAACCCGAGGTCACGGACACCGTCCGCATCCCGCTCGGGAACGGCACGACCTCGCTGGACGCCGCCTTCGAGGGCTGGAAGCCCGGCACCGAGCGCAGCCAGGTCTGGGTCACGGCCAACCCGTACGCGCAAGCCTTCGCGCACCTCAAGCACCTGATCCGCTACCCCTACGGCTGCATCGAGCAGACGACCTCCTCAGCACGACCGCTGCTCTACGCCCGGGACCTTGTGAGCAAGGCGGCGCCCGACAGCTTGAAGGACAAGACCCTCGAGCACATGGTCCAGGCGGGCATTGACCGCGTGCTGTCGATGCAGACCCCATCCGGCGGTTTCTCCTATTGGCCCGGGGGGAATGACGCCGTGGTCTGGGGCACGGCCTACGCCGTACACTTCCTGCTTGATGCCCAACAAGCCGGGTTCCCCGTTCCGAAGGCCGACGTGGACGACGCCGTGCGTTGGCTGGGCCGCGAGCTGGACAGCACCCGGGTCACCGACCACGACCGCGCCTATGGTCATTACCTGCTCGCGCGGGCCGGCCAGCCCCGCATGGCCGCCGCCCAGGCCCTCTACGACCGGCTCGGCACGGACGCCCGGGACGAAGACCGCTACCTGCTGCAAGCCGCCATCTGGCTCGCCGGTGATCACCGCTACGAGTCGCTCCTGAAGCACCCGAACACCACGATGTCCGCGCGGCGCTTGAACGACTGGACGTTCTACTCGGACATCCGCGAGCGCGGGCTGATGCTCTCGATCTTCCGGGATCTCTTCGGGCCGGACCCCGCCGGTCAGCCGCTCGCGGACGCCGTCGCCGGGGCGCTCACCCGCCAGACGCGCAGCGCGTACTACAACACCCAGGAGCTCGCCTGGGGCTTGACGGGCCTGGGCAAGTCGATCGGCAAGGGTGTGGAGACGGTGGATGCCAAGCTGCTGATCAACGGGAAGCCGCACGCCGGGGAAGCCGGGAACTGGCTGCTCTCGCGGGTGGGGAGCGCTCCGGTGACTGTACAGGGCAAAACAGGCTTGTTCGCGGTGGTGACCACGACCGGGAACCGCGTGTCTGGGGCGAACCTCTGGGGTCAGAACGGCGTGCGTGTGAGCCGGGCCTGGAAGGATCTGGAAGGCAACGAGGTCAACCCCACGGATCTGGTGCTCGGAACCCCGATGTTCGTCGATCTCACGATCGAGAACCTGACCCGCTACGGGGTCCAGAACGTCGCGCTCACGGATCGCGTGCCGGCGGCGTGGGAGATCGAAAATCCGCGCCTTGGCCGCGGCTCGCTCCCCGACTGGGTGAACTCCGACGAGCTGTGGACGACCGAGAACATGAACGTCCGGGATGATCGCATCGAGGTGTTCGGCACGCTCCCAGGCAACGGCACGGTCCACGTGATCTACAAGGTGCGGGCCACCTTTGCGGGCACGTTCCACGTCCCAGAGGCGAGCGTCGAGGCGATGTACGACCCCACGTACTGGGCGCGGATCCCCGGCGGACCGACGATCGTGACGGGGCCGTGGGAGGGGGAGGTGCTGTGAGAGACGGGAGGCTGGAGGCTGGAGGCCGTAGGCTGGAGACCGTAGGCTGGTGACCGTAGGCTCGAGGCTGGAGATAGGCGTCTTCCCCTCCCCCCTTCGGGGGGAGGTGCCCGAAGGGCGGAGGGGGGCTCGCTTGAAAATCTCGGGCGTTCCCCGTCACCCGTAGCCTTCCGCGGAAAGTTAGCGCCCCTTGGGGAGGGTTATTCCTCCTCCGGACCCCCAGTGTAGTCTAACAACTTCCAAGGTTCGGTGTCCCCGAGGCCCTGGATCCAGGCGATGCCGTAGTCGGGGATGAGATAATAGTCCCCGGCGAAGAACGGGCGAACCACCTCGGTGTCCTGGTCATTGTCGATGTGGATGTGCGCACAATTGGTCGCCTCGACCCCCGCCCAGGGCACCGGGCAATCGACGACCTCGACGTATTTGGAGGTCCAGTACGCGCCATCGTCGTCATAGCGGCTCGTCGTGCTCCCGGTCAACCAATCTCCGCCGGTGAGGTTCAGCCGATTCTCGTAGTCAGTGACCGCCTCGCCCCCGGCGGCGTACCCTTCGATCCGCGTCGCGTTGTGCGACAGCTTGGAGAGTTGGACCGAGTAGAAGGGGGTCGCGGTCTCCCCGGGCTCGCCCAGCGAATACTCCAAGGTCGCGGTCTCCCGCTCCACGTCATCTCCCCAGTCGCCCCCGTTGGGTAGTTCCATGTGCATGTAGAGGTGCGGGACCACCTCGGGGTCGTCGTTCACATATTCGGCCTCTCGCGGCCCATCAAAAGGAAAGAAGATGCTCATGTCGGTGCCGTTGTATGCGCCGGAGCTGCTGCCGTAGCCGCAGCCGAGCAGAGAGACAAGCAGTAGGGACGCGCGCTTCATCTGGGCTCCTCAGCCTCTCGGTATTTCTTCCATCGCCGGGTGGGAGAGACCGCCACCTCCTGAAGCAGGCCGACCAGCTCGTCGACATGAATCCCGACGTAGGGGAAGACGCCGCGGTCGGTGTGGAGGAGCGTCACCGCGGCTCCGATGGTCACGCAGCGAAGCCCCGTCAGCCCCAGGCCCACGAACACTTCAGGCTGCTTCTTGACCCGCTGCGCCGGGCCGCCCTCGTCATCCTCCACAAGATCCATCCGCGACATCAGCCCCAAGAGCATCGTGGGCTGGACGCCGTTCAGCGCCCGGCGGAGAAACGTGTAGTCGCCTGCGGGCTCGAGGTTTCGGTAGGTCATGAGCGAGACGGCGACGTTCAGGAACGAGCCTTCGATGCGCTCGCGCACCGCATCGCCAGAGGAGAGGCCCTTGATGGGGATCAGGGTCGTCAGGCCCAAGCGGGCCTGGATCCCTCGGTCCCAATATCGAAAATAGTATCGATGGATCTCGTCCTGTCCCCCCTCGCGAATCTCGACATAGAGCAGATCCGCGTTCTGAAAGC
>CANKNP010000266.1 GCA_947483545.1 Deltaproteobacteria bacterium
ATCCCGAATCGGTGGACTCACTTCGGGATCATCGTGATCCCGAATCGGTGGACTCACTTCGGGATCATTGGATAACGCCCCCCGGTGCTCCTCCTCCTCTTCGCTTGTACGCCTCGGCTCCCCGACGCCCCCGATCTGCTGATGATCAGCCTGGACACAACGCGGGCGGATGCGTTGTCGATGTACGGCGCACGGCACCCGACCACCCCGAACCTCGACGCCCTCGCCGGCAACGGCACCCGCTTCGCCTGGGCGCTGTCCCCTGCATCCAGCACGCTCTCCTCCCATGCGACGGTGTTCACCGGCCTCGATCCGCACGGCACGCAGATCGTACGCAATGGCTACCCCTTGCGCCCGGAGGTCGAGACGCTCGCCGAGCGTTTGAGCGGCGCCGGCTACGACACCATCGGGGTGCTCGGCTCCAGCGCGCTCGCCAAGCCCATGGGCATCGACCAGGGCTTCCGCATCTGGAACCAGAAGTTCAGCGAGAAGCGCGCCCAGCGCAATGAGGCCCGCGCCGAAGAGGTGACCACCCGTGCGCTCACCACCCTCGGCAAACGTCAGGCGGGAAAGCCGGTCTTTCTCTTCGTCCACTATTTCGACGCCCACAGCCCCTACGCAGCGCCCGCCCCCTGGACCCACAAGTGGTCCGAACCCGGCGAAGGCGTAGACTTCGGCACCAAAGACGGCGCGCTGAACGGCCTCGCCAACGCCGTCCGCGACGGCACCGCCGACCCCGCAGACCTCCGAGCGCTGCACGACAACTACCTCTCCGAGGTCTCCTACGTGGACAGCGAGGTGAAGCGCCTGCTCGATGGCATCGACCTCTCTCGCACCGTGGTCGTCGTGTTCGGCGACCACGGTGAAGCGTTCGGGGAGATCCGCATCCGACCCTTCGGCCACGGCATGGACCTCGAGATGTTTGAGACCCACGTCCCCTTGTTCCTCGCCGGCCCCGGGGTCCCGTCCGGCAAGGTGGTTGATACACCCGTCGGGCTCATCGATGTATCAGCGACAGCATTGAACCTCCTCGGAATCGCGAGTAACATCGGTGACAGTATCGATGTATCAGCGCTCTGGAGTGATACACCCGCGGTCTGGGACCGCACGTGGTTCTTAGAGGCCACGGTCCCCGAGCTCAAGCGGGGCCCTCCCACCTGGAACAACCTGGGCGTGGAGCGTGGCGTGGCCAAGGATGGCTACTTGCTGCTTCGATCCCCCTTCGAGGACGACGTCCCGCGGCTCTACAAGATCGCGCAGGGTCAGCCCGCGGTGCAGGACGACGCCCGCCGTGACGCCATGACCCAACTCCTCACAGACTGGGACGCGAAAGCCCCGCCGCATCGGGAGGATCAGCGCTCCAAAGAGACCCGCGCGGGGCTCAAGGCGCTCGGGTACGAGGAGTGATCAGCCCGGCCCGGTGACCGTCACCGTGACCTCCGCGCTCACAGCCGGCTCCAGCGCGTCGCCATCCTCGTACAGCAGCTCCGCGGTGAGCGTGTGCTCCCCCACCTCGTTCAGCGTGATCGACGCCTGGGTCGAGCCGGTGGTCTCGGTCAACGTCGAGCCGCCGTCGGTGTAGCTCAGGGCGATGTACCCCTCGGGGGTCTCCGCGTCGTCGTTGTGCTTTACCGGGCTCACGAGCGTAAAGTTCTCGACCACGAGCGTGACGTCTACGGCCCCCGCTGAGACCGTCGCCCCGTTCTCGGGTGCGAGGAACGTGATGCTCGGCCCCTCCGCCGTCGCGTCGGAGTCATCGTGGCCGGTACAAGCGAGCAGAGACAGGAGGAACACCATCCGCGCAGCCTAAGTCGCTGTGGGGCGGCTCGCTTCCCTCCCCGGGCCGTTCACGCCCGCCGCGGTACGCCGCTGCGCATCCGGCGGGTCCCCCACCCCAGGGCCCACAGTCCGGGAAGCAGCATCGCCGAAGATCCGCAGCCCGTGGGATCTTCCGGCGCCGCGTAGCACTCCCCTCCCCCGAAGGCCCCGGCGTCGTAGAACGCGTCGGCGTAGACCTCGCAGGCCTCGGACGCGCAGCTGTCCACCTCGGCGCCATCCAGGCACCCCGCCCCCGCCCAGCCCTGTCCCCCTTGCCAAACGGCCGCGTCGAACCCATCCGCGAAGTGATCTGAGCAGATGAGCAGCCGATCCCCGGCCTGCTCACCACACCGCACCGCCGGCTCTGTCTCGCTGACCTCAAAGTAGTGCCGACCGCCGTCGAGGCTGCGCCATGTGCGGCCGATGTCCGACCCGAGCCAGACGTTCTGCCCAGACACCGCCAAACCGGGGACCGGGTCCGTGTACTGCCCGTCCGTGAGCACGATCTGGTGTGTCACACCCCCGTCCGAGGAGTAGAGCAACGCGGGGATATCGGCGTCGGAGCGTGGTAAGCGCCAAAGCAGGAGCCGCTCCTCTTCCGCGTACAGCACGCGAACATCGTAGTCCCCGTCCGGCCAGGACTGCACCGGGGTGAAGGTCTGGCCGTCCGTCGAGGTCCACAACGCGGCGGCGAGCGTGGTGGGGTCCACGGTCGTGACGTAGACGACGCCGGAGGCGATGGCCCGGACGGACTTCACGTACGTCCCGGTCAGGCTGGTGGCTTCGCACGCGCCGCCTGCACACCGAAACAGCGACCCGTCGCCATCGGCGAACACCGCCGCGTAGATCACGTCGGGCCCGCGGGCCAGTACCCCCGCGAAGCTGTCGGCAGGCAGGCCCGTCCACATGGAGGAGGCGCAGTCCGCGTCGATCTGTTGCAGCCCCTCCGAAGTAGCGAGGAGAGCCTGCCCACCCTCGATCGCGAGCACATCGTAGACGCTGCTCGCGCCGATCCCCTCCTCGCACCGCCAGGCCCAGGTCGCGCCAGCGTCCAACGTGTAGACCACACCCCAACCATTGGCGTTTGCCCACCAGATGTCCGGATCGTCCGGGCTCGCCGAGATCCGCGAGAGGCTGAATCGCTCGCCATGGGCCGCAGCCGGAGGGCTGACCCACAGCGCGATCAGCCCCGACGAGATCCAGACGTTCACGAACCGGCGACGACCTGGCTCGGCACGACCACGCCGCCGATGGTGAGCGCCTCGCCCGAGACGAGCGCCAGTTGGCCGGCGTAGTCCGCCGACACCTGGAAGGAAGCGTCACCGAAGCTCACATGCCCCTCTGGCCCGACGAAGGCTTGCAGGGAACCACGCCGCCATTGCTGGTAATGGGGGGAGCAGAAGCCCTTGGAGCGGACCGTGCCCGTACACTCCGGCACCGCGCAGGTGCCCTTCGGCGCGGCGATCAGGGGCGCCGGCTCGGCGGCGACCGTCGGCCTGGCCGTGGGCTTCGTCGCCGGAGGGGGGTCGGCCGCCACGACGACCGGGGCGGCGGTGAGCTTCGACTCCAGCGCCGAGATGTGCGCTTCCGCTGCGGCGAGCGCCGCCCGCGCTGCTGTGCTCTCCGCCTGCGCCGACCGCAGCGCATCCCGCGAATCCTTCAGCTCCACCAGCGTCGCGTCCTGGCCCTTCGCCATCTCCGTGAGCCGGGTCTCGGCGCGCGTGAGCCGCGTCGCAATGTCTCGCGTATCATCGCGCAGGGCCTGCACCTCAGCCGGGCTCGCGTAGCCCTGCTCGCGTAGGATCTCATGGACCAACGCGCGAATCGGGGCGTCGAGCACCTTGCCGGCGGGGCCGGCGAAGCGGGAGGAGAAAGCATCGGAGAGAGACATGATACATCCGGGGATGTGTCATGTGTATCACCGAGGTCTTGGGGGGTCAAGGGCACAGGGGCTGCTTCGCGTCCGGCAGGGCCCGATGATCAAGCCCCGCACACTCTCCGCGGATTGCTCCCCCCGCCGGAGCCACCCGCCGAGTGATCAGCGGCGTCCTGCGGCGCCGTGAACGGCTGGCCGTTGGATCCAAGCCGCCCGTCAGGACGTCACCCCGTTGACTTGGTGAACACACGCTGGATCTCGTCTGGCGCGAAACAGGCCGCGTACAGGGCCAACGTGGCCGCGCAGAACGCGCCGACCTCCATCGTCACCTCGATGCCAAGGTGCATGCCGACGCCAATCGCGAGGTACAGCACGCGAATGTCCAGGCGGTTGAAAAGGGCCCGGAGGCGACCCGCCCGCGTGCGCGTGTGTCGGAACCAAGCGGCCAGGATCAACACCCCTGCGAGCACCTCGAAGAACCAGGAGATCACGGTCGCGAGCCGCGTCAGGGCAGCGACCGGGGCGAGCCACAACATCGACGCCCGCTGCCATGTCGGCTGCTGAAGGATGTACCAAAGCGCCATGTGATCGCCCCATGGCACCCAGTGCGTGCTCACCTTCTGGATGCCGGAGCTGGTGTACATGAGCACCAACTGAAGGACCAGGAGCCAACGCACACACGCGAGGGAGCGCACGGGCACGGCATGGTTCACCAGTGTCAGACGACCGTGGGCGCCCGAGAAGCCGAGGAGAAAAAGTGTACTCGTGAGCAGCTCATCGTAGGATCCGCCCGCCTGACCGTTCAGATCCGCGAGCGTGCTGAACCCGAGCCACGTCGCCCAGGTCGTCCAACGGCCAAGGCCAAGCGCCATGGCCGCGGCGGAGACGACCGTGCCCACGGCCAGGGGGTAGACGACCTCGGGCCGAGCGCCCCCGAGCACCTTCAAGATCCCCCCGTCCAACAGGCGCAGTCCGCCGTAGGCCTGATCGAGCCAGACCAGGGGCAAGGCCCCGCTCGCCGCAAGGTGCACCACATGGAGCGCCACCGTCATGGCGACGACGATCCGCACGACCGCCACCGAGAGCGGATCCTCCGCCCGCGTGCAGAGCGCGACCCAGTGGAGCCAGCGTTGAACGCCGGACGAAGTCCGGGCGTTCAAAGCGGGCTCCCGTGTTTGCGTCCCGGGCGGGAACGGCGCCCGGCGCCGGGCCCGACCGAAAGGACGCGAGCACAAGCCCGCGGATGCGGGCGTTCTTGGCCAACACTGGCCGATAATCCCGGCGCGCGCCCTCGCGCGGCGGGAGAATCGGCGAGCCAGAGCCCCCTCACCTCGTCACCGAGACCGTCCGAACCCACTTGCCCTTGGGCGCCTCGTCGCGCTCGGCCTGCTCGGGCGATGGCGTAGCGGCCTGGTAGAACCGGCACCGGAAGGCGGTGGCCCGGTCTTCCTCGGCGAACCGACGCGCGGCCAACGACTCACACGCCCGACGCCACGAGGTCTCGTAGCTGGGCCAACTCCAACGAAAGACGGAGGCGCGCATCCGCTCGGTGCCGAAAGCCCCTGCCATCCAGGTGTGCTCGGCGTGGCGCTCCTCGAACAAAGTCTGCCACTCTCCCGTCACAAGCTCCTGAATCTGAAGCCGGGAGGGTGTCGTGTGCGGTGCCACGAACATCTGCCAGGACTGGCGCGCGTGGGCCCAGCCCAAGTACCGATGCAAGGGGCCGACGATCCCCTCCCGGGCCGTGTTCCAACCGACGGCGAACGTCCAAAGCTGCTCCTCCAGCTCCGGCTGGGGCACGCCAAACGTCTTGGCCCAGACCTTGAACTCCGCCTGCACCGTCGGCTCCTTCCACGCCTGCTTTTTCAGTCCGGCAGAGGTGTCGGGGGTCGCGTCCAGCACCATCGCGAGGGCGTGCCAAAGCACCGCCCCCGCGACGAGGTGCCGACGCCATCCGTTCACTTCTTGGCCCGCGCCCGCGCGTATTCGGGGTAGCCGCCCGAGTAGACCTCCACCTTGCCGTCTTCGATGTAGACGATCTTGTTCGCGACGGTCTCGACCAGGTCGCGGTCGTGCGAGACGAAGATGCATGTGCCCTGGTAGGACTCGATGCCGTCCCGGAGCGCGGAGATCGCCTCCAGGTCCAGGTGGTTGGTCGGCTCGTCCAGCACCAGGACGTTGAACTTCAATAGCATCAACCTGGCAAGTAGCCCACGCACACGCTCCCCGCCGGAGAGGGTGGCCGTCGGCTTGTCACCGTCCTCGCCGGAGAACAACATGCGACCGAGCGCAGACCGCACGCCCTCCTTCCCGGCCTCCGGCTTCTGCTCGAACATCCAGTCGAAGATCGTGTGCCCCGGCGGGATCACGTGCTCGTGCTCCTGCGGAAAGTAGCCCACGTTGGTCTCGTGGCCCCACTTGATGTTGCCCCGCAACGGAGGTTGAGCGCCGATCAGCGTCTGGACAAGCGTCGTCTTTCCCGCGCCGTTCTTGCCGAGCACCGCGACCTTCTCCCCCCTCGTCAACGTGAGGTGCAGGCCTTGAAAAATCGTGACGTCCCCGTAGCCGCCCGCGAGCTTGTGCACCTCCAACACATCTTTGCCGCTCTGCCGCTCAAACTCAAAGCGGATGTAGGGCCGCGCGATGTTCGACCGCTTGATCTCGTCCGGGCGAAGGCGCTCAATCTCTTTGCGCCGACTCGCGGCCTGGGTCGAGCGCGTCCCCGCGGCGAACCGACTGACGAAGTCTTGGAGCTGCTTGACCTTCTCAAGCTTCTTGGCGTTGGAGATCTCGACCTGCCCGCGGATCTGGGACTTCTGACGCACCATGTCGTCGTACGTCCCCGGGTACTGGATGATCGCCTGGTAGTCGATGTCGGAGATGTGGGTGCAGACCGAATTCAGGAAGTGACGATCGTGGGAGATCACGACCAGCACGCCGTTGTAGCCGTTGAGGAAGTCTTCCAGCCAAGCGATGGACTCGATGTCCAGGTGGTTGGTCGGCTCGTCGAGGAGCAGCGCATCCGGCCGGCCGAACAGCGCCTGGGCCAGGAGCACCCGCAGCTTGAAGCCACCCTTCAACTCCGAGAGCGGGCGCTCATGCCCCGCTTGTTCAATGCCCAACCCCTCGAGGAGCACGGCAGCGTCAGGCTCTGCGGTGTAGCCATCCTCCTCTGACACGACACACTCCAGCTCGCCAAGGCGCTCTCCCTCGTCGTCCGTCAGCTCCGCCTTGGCGAACAGCCGGTCCTTCTCCTGCATCGCCTCCCAAAGCCGGGTGTTGCCCTGGATCACCACGTCGAGCACGCGCATATGGTCGTACAAGCTGTGATCCTGGCGCAAGACCCCGAGCCGCTTCGGCTTACTGACAAACCCCTCGTCGGGCTCGATGTCCCCGATCAGGATCTTCATGAAGGTAGACTTGCCCGCGCCGTTGGGCCCGGTCAGGCCGAAGCGCTTGCCGGGCCCGAAGGACGTGTTGACGCTCTCAAAAAGGAGCTTCCCACCGAAGCCTTTGGAGACATTGGAGACCGTGATCATCGAGCCGCTCTGAAGGGGGCGGGGGGTAACCGGGCGGGGGCAGGAGGGCCCGATCCGGGATGGCTACGGGTGACGGGCGGGGGGCTACGGCCTTCGTGCCGAGCTCGCGGGCGCACAGCGGGGGCCAGCCCGGGCGCTGGACAAACAACCCCGCCCTAAGCCCCTGGAAGTGCATGACTTGGAGCCGGGCTGGCCCCTAACCGCACCGTTCCAGGTGGAAGGCGGCGGGCCCGGCGTCTTCGACGGACCGTCGCATTCCACCGGTAGGAACGGTGCAAAGAGACCGCCGAGCCGCGAGCGAGGTTCGCCGAGCGCGCGGATCGGCGGC
>CANKNP010000267.1 GCA_947483545.1 Deltaproteobacteria bacterium
GGGGGTCGTCGCCTCGCCCGGTCCGAGCACTACGCCGTCCAGCCAGGGTTCGGCGAGGCAGGCGGCGAAGTGGATGCTCGGGAAGTAGCCGCCCCACCAGATCCGGAGGTGCGGATGACGCGCCTTCAGCCCGCGACAAGCAGGCACCGCCGCCCTCAGCTGCGGCCCCGGCATGACCGTGACGAACAGCACGGCGTCGCGCTCAGCGCAGGCGCGCTCCAAGGCGGCGGCGGCGTCAGGATCGACGTTCTCGTCGATGAGCGTCCACGGCACATCTCGGGGGACCACCCGGGCGAGGGCCAGCAACGAGAGCGGCAAGCGCCGGTGGGACTTCTGCGCGCGAGGGTTGTAGAGCACGAGCTTCACGGGCGCCGCCTCATCACGCAGATTGTGTGGTCGCCCATGCCCCGCAAGAGCGGGAGCCCAGCGACGCGGGCATCCCAACGGCGAAGGGCCCTGCTGCCGGCGTGCAGGTCTGGCGCCGGCTGGAGCACCCCGAGGGCGTGAACCGACTCCAGCGTGAAAGCTGGCAAAGCACGTGCCAGATCCCCCGGGGTCCACCAGCGCACCTGTACCGAGCCGGCGCCGAGCCGCACCTCCGAAGCGCGCCGCCTCGCGAGGGAACGAAAACGCCCCGTACCCGCCAGGAGTACGCTCTCCGCGAGCGCGAATGGGCCCATGACCACCAGGACCGCGGGGGCCCCTGGCCCCAGGCGGAGGGCAAGCCCCTCCCCGAACGCCTCCAACCTGCCGAGGCAGTTGAGCGCCCCAAAGTTGGAGAGCGCAGCGTCGAAAGCGCCGAGTCCGTGGTACGCAGCGAGGCCTTCGGCGGCGACCTCCATGACCTCTGCGCCCCGGGCGCGGGCCACGGCCGCCATGCCCGGCGATGGCTCGGCGACCACCACCCGGAACCCGGCAGCCGTCAGCGCCATCGCATCGATGCCGGTGCCGCCGCCCACGTCGAGCACACGACATCCTGCCGGAAAGCTGTCGATGCAGCGCGCAAAGACGCGCGCACGCCAGTTTTGCGCGGTAGGATGGTTCTCCCAGGCGCCGTAGGCTGGCGCGTGCCGGTCAAAGGCATGCAAAGTGGCTGGGGGAGAGGGCCGGTAGGGCACGCTTGCGTGGACACGGATAGAGGGCGTTCCTTACCATACCCGACCCCTCGGAGCCTTCCCCATGTTGCGCCGCGTCGTTGCCGCTTCTATCGTCGTTCAGCTTGCTCTCGGGCTGGCCGTGGTCGTATCGCCCGAGGCTGCCCCCGGGATCGCCTGGGCGGAGCCCATCTTCGAGGGCCTTGCGGTGATCGACCTCCTTCAGCCCACTGGCATCGTCGCGGACGGCGCGACCCCCGTGGACCTGTACATCCTGGCACTCACGCCGGATGGCGGGCCGATCGCAGGTCTGAAAGGCAAACCGACCGCCTCCGCCGGTGCGACCACCGACATCGTGGACATCGGCGGGGGGCTCTACAAGTTCAGCTTCACGCCGGCCAAGAGCGACACCAAGCAGGTGATCACGCTGCAGTTCAAGTCGAAGCTGCCCACCAAAGAGCCGGTCGCACGCACGTGGACCGTGAACGTGGCCCCGCCGACCAGCTACCAGCTCGCCGTCGCCTTGAACCCCAGCACCATCACGCTGGGCATGGACAAGACCGCCAACATGGCGCTCACGCTCTCGGGCGGCGATCGCGATGCCCTCGCCAGCGCCGATCTGCGAGCGTTTGTCTCGTCGGGTCGCGTCCAGAACGTGACGAGCCTGGGCGGCGGGCAATTCAGTGCCCTCTACACCCCGCCCTCTGTCGTCTACCCGCACCTGCTGCTCGTCACCACCGCAGACCAGCGCAACCCCGCACAGACGTACGGCCACGCGGTCGTCCCCCTGGTCGGCAAGATCGACTTCGGCGTGCAGGTCGCGCCGAACTCTCTGGTGATCATCAAGGTCGGCGGCCGGGAGTTCGGGCCGATCCAGTCCAACGCACAGGGCCTGGCGAGCGTCCCGATCGTCGTGCCCCCGGGTGCTGAGGGCGCCACCAAGGTGCAGATCGCACCGGACAAGAAGGTGACTGAGGAGCCTCTGGACCTGCTCGTCCCCGAGACACGCCGCCTCGCGCTCTTTCCCATCGCCGCCGCCGTCCCTGCGGACGCGCGGTTCGCCGTCCCGGTCCGCACGCTCGTCGTGACCCCCGCGGGCAAGCCCGACGAGAACGCCCTTGTCACGATCACCTCGACGGCCGGCACCGTCAGCCCGGCGCTCCACGAGGGCGGTGGTGTCTACGTGGCGACGTTCACCCCCCCCACGAGCAACGCGAACACGCAAGTCACGCTCACCGTGAACCTGTCGAACGGCACGTCGATCCAGACCGACTCGACCACGTTGAACCTGGTGCCCGTCCGCCCCGCGAAGGTGGTCCTGAGCTCCGAGCCCGCGATCCTGTCCAGCACCGCGGATGGCTTCCGCGTGTTCGCCAAGGTCACCGCCCCGGATGGCCAGGGGCTCGGCAACCGTGCGGTGTCGTTCAGCGTGAACGGCGGCAAGCTCAAAGAGGTCAAGGACCTCCGAAACGGGGATTACCAAGCCAGCTTCTCGACCACAGGCAGCGGTCCCGTGGAGCTGTCGGCTTCTGTCGGCACGGCCTCCACCGGCAACCCCTTCTCCCGTGTCCTGCTCATCCCCGCAAAAGACCGCATCGCGAACGACGGCCTGTCCCCGTTGCTGTTCACTGTCGCGACGGTGGATCAGTACGGCTACCCGGTTGGAAACATGGCCGTGAACTTGCGCCTTTTGAGCGGCGACGGCACGATCCCCGCGGTCACCACCACCGGCGCGAACGGCACGGCACAGGTGTACTATACGCCCGGCCGCAAGCCCCAGACCGTCTCCGTCGAGGCGACCGCCGGGGACGCTACGGCCGCAGTCACCGTGATTCAAGCGCCCGCGAGCCTCGCGCTCCCCGACGTGCCGACGGTCGCGCCCAAGGCCATCGCGGCGATGGTGGACGAGTGGAGCGCGGCCATCTCCCCGTTCCGCATCGAGCGCGAAGGCATGACTGGCGCTGTGCTCGCGCCGACGGTGCTGCAGGCGGAAGCTGGTACCCAGCCCTCCAAGCTCGCGGTGACGGTAGACCCCGCCACCGTCTCCCCTGGCGGAAGCGTGGTGCTCAAGCTGCAGCTTCAAACCGCGGAGGGCCGTGGCGTGGGCGGTGCACAGGTGATCTTCCTCACGTCTGCGGGCACCGTGGGTGCGTTGATCGACCTCGGAAATGGGAACTACCAGGCGCCTCTTTTCGTGCCAGCTGGCACCACGGGGGACGTGAACGTCTCGGTAGCGACCAAGGATGGGCTGCTCTCCCAATTCATCCGAATCCCGCTCGCTGGCGCCGGGACCCCCGTCGGCCAGTCGTTCACCACCGCGCCTGACCCCTACGCGACTCAGGCCTCTGTGGAAGCGGCCGTGCCTACACCAACGGCCCCGGTCTCGACCACCAAGGTCAAGCCTGAGCGCGATCCGCCCGAAACCGGCGAGTTCCCCTGGCTGCGCGTCCGCGGCGGCTACACGATCGCCGCCTACAACTATGACCAGCAGCCGCTGGGCCAGTCCACCGCGTTGTTCCCAGACCCCGTGCAACTGGAGGCGATGTCCCAGGGCTTTGGCCTCAACGCCCGGGTCTGGGTGCCGGGCGTTCCCTACCTGGGCGCCGAGGTGCAGGGCAAGTCCACACGCTACAGCCTTGACCCCACCGCGCTGTGCGCCGCGCTCGGCCGCCCCTGCGCCGATGTCGGCAACGTCGGGGACTGGGTCACGGACATCCGCGCCCTCGGCGTGGGTCGGTACCCGTTCGCGGCCGGCAAAAGCCAGTTCTGGGTCGGCGCCCGCGTCGGCTACGACACCAGCGACGTGCAGGCCATCCAGGCCAGCGCCACCTCCGTAGACCTCACGCAAAAGTGGATTCACTCCATGGCGGTCGGCGCGGAGCTGGGCGCGAACGTGGGGGAGCGGGTGTTCTTCCACACCGACTTCACGGAATACCTCGCGGGGGTCACCACGCCCTGGTGTACGACCTTCAACGTCGAGGGCGGCGTTGCGTTCCTGCCGAACATGTACGCGAGCGTGGCGTACGACCTGTCGATCCGCAAGATCGATGTGCTCGACGACACCGACCAGAAGATCGGCGAGGTCTCCGATGTCGAGGGAGTGACGGGCGGCAACCTGCCGGTGGGGTTCACGCTGTCGCTCGGGGCGCAGTTCTGATCCGGTAGCCCGCGTCGCGCCAGCGTGACGCTCGCGGACGTAGTGGGTGCGGGTCCCCGGACCCTGGGGTATGAATCGGGCCATGCGCGTACTACTCGTTCAGGCGTTCACCGCCCTCGACATGGAGCTGGTCTACCCCCTGGGGTTGGCCTATCTGGCCGCCCACCTCGAGGAGCACGAGGTCGACATCTTCGATGTGAACCTGTACCGCGAGGCGCCGTACGAGGCGCTGGAGGCCAAGCTGCGTAGCTTTGGTCCAGAGGTCATCGGGATTTCGCTTCGCAACATGAAGGTCGGGATGCCCAACCTGCACGCCGATGACTTTGAGCCCCAACAGAAGGCGGTGGAGCTGATCAAGCGGCTGGCCCCCGCCGCCCGGATCGTCGCCGGCGGCACGGCGTTCTCGTTGTACAGCGAGACGTTCATGCGCCGAATCCCCCAGATCGACATCGGGCTCTGGGGCGAGGGGGAGCACCGGTTCCGGGCGCTGCTGGCGAACCTGGATCACCCAGAGAAGATCAAGGGAGTGTACTACCGGGACCCCCGCGGCGAGGTGCTCTACACCGGCACACCACCCGGCGAGGACTGGAAGAACTTGAAGCATCCAAGGCGCGATCTTGTGCCCCACGAGCCGTACCTGAAGTCGAGCTTCGTGAGCGTTGGGGTGCAGGCCAAGCGCGGCTGCTCGCTGCACTGCATCCACTGTTCGGACACGTTCCTGCTGGGCCACCGCGTGCGCCAACGGGACCCGAAGGACGTCGTCGATGAGATTGAGTCGCTCGTCAAAGACTACGGCGTCCGCCAGATGTTCATGTGCGACCAGATCTTCAACATCCCGCCCGGTCACGCGATCGCGATCTGCGAGGAGATCGTTCGTCGCAAGCTCGACATCAAGTGGTCGGCGTGGTTCAACGAGCACCGCAACACGCTGCCGGACGAGCTGATGGTCTGGCTCAAGCGAGCGGGCTGCGGACTCCTGTCGTTCAGCCCCGACCATGTGGACGACCGGATGTTGAAAAACCTCGACAAGAACTTCCGCCACGAGGACATGCTCTACACCGTGCAGGTGGCCAAGAAGCACGGCATGGACGTAGAATACAGCTTCTTCCTCAACAGTCCGGGCGAAGACCTGCGCAGCCTTTGGGCGGTGGTGAAGTTTTTGGCGCACGCCCGCTCGGAGTTGGGCCCCAACCTACGCCTGTTCACCCTGCTCATGATGCAGCCCATTCGGATCTACCCGCACACGCGGCTCCACGAATTGGCCCGCGAGACAGGCCTGGTCGACAAGGACCACGAATTGGTCGAGGGCCAATTCTGGAACCCAGGCGCGCTCCAGTACGCGGTGGCCGGCATTCAGGCGGGGGCCTCCACGCTCTATGACGCGCGCCGCCGCATTCGGGAGATGCGCGGCAACACGTTCGACTCGGTCGTGCGGGAATAGGGCCCGCGCCCTCGCGGGGCGGGAGAATCGGCGACCGGCGCTGCTACTCCGGCTGCCGGAAGCTGATCAACACCGAGCTTGCCAACTGCCAGCGCACGATGAAGTCGTGCAGCGGCATGTGGCGATCCTCGGCGATGTCGTCCCAGGGGTTGGGGTCGAGCAGGTACACATCATCGCCCACGTCCAACACCAGGGCCCAGCGGATGGCGACGCCGCCGTTGTGCTGATCCGCGATGCCGGCCAGCATCGGCAGGGAGTTGCCGAACCGCGCGCGGCGAAGGGCAGCAACGTGGCAGTGATGGTCGCCGTCCACGACCTGCACGACCATCCGTGAGAACGCCCGGCCCAGTCCCCCTTGGAACCCGGCTTCGGATGTCAGCGCCGCAGCGAGCCGCTCCGCCGCCCCGGAGGCATCGACCGCGAGCTTCGACTCGGAGATCTCCCCGGCCAGGCAGTCAAGCTCCTTGTTCTCTACGGGCAGGCCCGCCCGCCGAAGCAGGAAGAGCGCGGTGGCGAAGGTCATCTGAGTAGCGGTGTCGGACAAGGGATCTCCAAGTGGGCGCGAAGCTATCACGGCGACGGTCGACTACCTGCGCAAGTACTGGTTGCCCCACTGCCCGTTCGTGCCCTCGTAGATCGCCTGGAACGCCTCTGCCTGCCGAGCGAAGGGGATGCCACCCTCGCTGTATTGTTTGAGCCAGTCCGCGTGATCTGCCGCCCAATCGGGCTGCGCGAGGCGTTGCTCCACCACCCGAAACGCGGGGAGATCGGCGTTGGGCCCCGTCCCGACAGGCTCGGCCCAGGTGCGGCACCAGAGCATGTTCTGGCGGCCGTAGGAGTGGATCTGATACTCGATGAAGTCATCATAGGCGGGCGTGGCCAGGGCCCGGCGCCGCTCCCCGGCGATGGTCTGCTCGATGCTGTGCATCGGGCGATCGCGCAGGTACAGGAAGCGGTCGACCCAAATCTCGTGGTCGAAGGTGTGCTCGCGAAGGCCCGGTACGTGAAAATACACCAGGCACTCCGACAACAGCGAAGCCTGGAATTCACTGGCCACCCGGCGCCGCACCCAATCCAGCCAGGAGAGCTTCTCCCCCGGCAAACTGAGCGGATACGCGAACTTGAAGTGCCACAGTTCGTGGAGGGTGTAGAGATCCGCGAGGATCGCGTTGGGAAACCGGGGCTCCTCCCGGAGCGTCAACACGCGAAAATAGGAGGTGAAGTGGCCCGGGCGCGTGAGATCGCGGGTGGCATAGACCTCGCCCAGCTCCTCGCACAGCCCCAAGACCAGCTCGGAATCTCCGACCAGTGAGCTTCGGAAGAGCGGACGAATCGGTGAACGAAAGATGTTCACGGCACCGCACCGGCCGGGGAGTCCCCGTAAATGTGGGCGTGCAAACCTGGGGTCAGGCAATACCTCGACGCGCCTGGCAATCGATTGTAACGAGGGTTCGCGTGTGCCAACTGACTCCGGGCGAGCAAGATCACATTCGACGGCACCGTGTCGGCGGGCACCTCCCCCTCCGCGACCGCCGCGGCGACCACGCGCCCTTGAATCGCGGCGTAGCGCTGCGGGACCTCCGCGACCGCGTGACGCTCCATCAGCTCGATACCGAGCTTCAACCCGAGGAGACTGTTGAACCAATGATTGTAGGCCAACGCCGGGAGAGGCCGCCGGGAGTAGACCCCGCCCACGCGGTACCGGTACAGGCTGAACGGCTTCGACAAGCTGAACACCACTGCGCTCACGTTCGGCGAATCCAAGCGCACCGCGACTGGGTTCCGGACCGCGCCAACGTAGGCGAGATCCAGGACCACCGATACGCTTGGCGCCTGCGTTTGGAGCAGGTCCAAGA
>CANKNP010000268.1 GCA_947483545.1 Deltaproteobacteria bacterium
AGGGTGATCGCCACGGCGCGGTCGGTGACGATGTAGGTCACGCACAGATCGGCCAGCGCGTTGACCAGAAAGGGCTGACCGTCGGTGACGCGCGCGATCTCGGCAGAAGCCTCGGGCAGAAAAGCCTGACCGGTCTCCGCGGTGTGCTGACCGAGCAGGTCAGTGACTTCCTCGGCGTTGAAGTTGCGCAGTGTGATCGACGCTGCCTTGATGTTGAACGGCGACCCGGGGTTGATGTGCCGGCCGTCCTTGGACTGCACGAGGTAGTCCCGCAGGTCGCGCATGCCGATCAGCGCTACCGAAGTAGGGAACTTGCCGCCGTTCCCGTCAAGGCGCTCCTCCGTGACCTTGACGCCGACCGGGCGGACCGCTGATCTACGTCGATACCTCGGTCATCCAGCACCGCACCCCTCTACGGCTCCGCCCACTCCACCACCCCCCCCATCACCAAGCGCTCCTGAACGTCCACGAGCCAGGCCTGGATCTTCGCGGCCTCGCACGCTTCGCCCGACCAGAGATCCTCGGTTCGAACACAGGTTTCGGTGTAGTCAAAGGTCTCGATCGCGGGCAGGTGAACGTACCAACTGCTGTCCGGGTCGGGCGCCCGGTGAGCCGCCGCGCGATGCAACAGCAGGTCCGCCACCGCAAGGTCGTCGTCCGTCACCGTGTCTCCGCCGCCCAGGCCGACTATCCGACATTCCGCCTGCAGCAGCCCCGGGCAATCCGCGAGGTTGAAGATGGATAGCGTACTGCCCGGCCGCATCCGCAGCACCCCTTCCGGGTCATGGTCGCCGGCCGTGGAGGCCGAAGCCGCGAGCCACGGCGCCGTTCCCGACTCCCCCGACCACGGCAGGGCATCCTTGGCACGCGGGTCGTCGTACCCGACCTCGGGCAGCGCGGTGAGCCCCAGGAACGCGTGGACGGCGGGCAGATCGAGCCCGGCCAACGCGAGCACCCAATCTCCCCTGGTGTCCCAGCCGGCCGCCCCCGACATCCAGGTCGGGTTCAGCCCGAGGTCGGTCACCAGCGCCAAATTCTCGGCCACGCCCGCGTTAAGGCAGGACTGATCCTCACAATCTGGCGGGTCGTGGAACAGGACCCCGGTGGCGATTCTGTCGCCGCTCGCGAGGGCGGCCAGTTCTTCGCCCACCGCACACCGCTTGGCGTGGGCCGCCGCGGCGGGTGACACGGCGAGCGCGATGCGGGCGGGCACATCGTCCAGCCACTCTCGATTGGCTGCGGCGCGGTCCATCCGCTCGACCATCCCCTCCTCAGACCCCGCGCAGGCCACAAGCGTCGCCACCTGACGCGGATTCTCGATGAACGTGGTGAGCCACGCCTGAAGCGGCGGCCCCTCGATGGATGCCGTTTCATCAAGGTAAACACGAAGGGTGCCGTCGAGCCCGAGCACGGAGATCTCGCTCGACCCGTTGACTGCGATATCCACCGGCTGCACGCCGTTGTAGATCACGATGTCATCGGCCGCCGCCACCACGGCAACCCCCCCTTGGACCGCCACATAGGCGTGAAAGGTGCGCGGATCGATCGCGACCGGCCCCACCGCGCCCTCCACCGCGATCTCCGAGCTGCGCTCGCCTTCCCCATCGACAAAGGCCAGCAGGTCGGCCGTGACCACCCACACCCCGCCCCCCGGCCCCGCCGCCATCCCCAGCACCCCCGGAACCTCGGCCGCCACCCCATCGTTTCGCACGAGACCCGAGGCCGTGGCCACCCAAACGAACCCATCTGAGGCCACGAGGCCCGTGGCCGACTCCGACAACGGAAGCTCCGACAGGCGCTCGCCATCCTCCCCCCAATGCCCAAGGATCAACCCCGCGGTGCCGAACCACCCTCCGGCGCCGTCGGTGGCCAGACGCGTGGGGGGATCGCCCGAGAGCACCACGCCCTCTCCGAGCCGCAGCCAATCGAAGGGGTTCCCGACCAACAGGTCCGTCGTTGCGCTGCGCACCCTCCCGCCCGACTGGAGGACCGAGAGGAGGAAGCGGCCAGCGGCGGCCTGGATCGAGAGTCCGCCCCACCCGGAATACCCGGCGAGGACGGCGCGCTCGTCGTTGTTCGGCGCGCGGCGCTGAGCGTAGAGGTTGGCCGCCGTCGCCATCGCGGCGATGTTCGCCGCGGTGCGCTTCGAGGCGGTCCAGAACTCCGGGATGTCCTCGACGGGGAACGCCGCGTTGTTCGCCGCCTGCATCCGGGCGAGCACGGGACCGAGGTTCTGCTCGATGACCGCTTCGAGCGCCCAGCGATTGCGGGTGACGAAGTCGTCAAGGTAGTCCGCGTCCACGCCGCGCGGGAGGCGCGTGCGGACGATGGGGACGACGGCGTCGAGGAGCTGGGCGGCGACGCTCACGAGGGGACCGTCGCGGTGATGGTGGGCGAACGCATGAGGGTTCGTACCCACCGGAAGGCCCGATCAACAGCGACTTTCGCTTACAGCGGGGGTGTTTCGCTTACAGCAGGGCCAGCCGCCTCAGCCACGCCCGATTGGCGAGCGCGTAATCCTTCGCCACGCTCACGGGCCGACGTACGACCTCACCAGCCGGAACCCGAGCGTGTAGTACCGCAACCCGATGTCCGCGCTCATCCTCTCATCGACACCGGCGTACTGGGTGTCACCGTACCAGCCGCCGCGAACCACCCGATTCGTGTCGCTGATCGCGGTGGTGCCGCTGTAGGCGTCGTTCGGCGGATCGGTGCTCACGTTCGCCCAGTCCCCCGTCCACTCGAAGACGTTTCCACTCATGTCGTAGAGGTCCCAAGCGTTCGCGGCGAGGCTGGCGACTGCGTGGGTCTCCCCCCCGCTGTTCGCGGAGGTCCACGCCACGTCGTTGACGGCGTTGGAGCCGGCGTAGGTGTAGGACTCATCTGCCCGTGCGGCGTACTCCCATTCCGCCTCCGTGGGGAGGCGGTAGCCCTCGCACACGTAGGGGTCGCCGGCCAGGTCTGCCGCCAGGTCGGAACCGTCCGCCGCGTAGCAGAGGTCCAGCCCCTCGGCCGCAGAGAGGGCGTTCGCGTACATCGCGACATCGGCCCAGTCCACGCCCTCCACGGGGCAGTCAGGGCAGGCTTCGTGGAACGACGGTGCCGACCCAGGGGTCGCCGGAACGCCGGTCCATGCCGCCCATTCGGTCTGCGTCACTTCCGTCTGACCCATCCAGAAGTCGTGCGTGAGGGTGACGCTGTGGACCGGTCCGTAGCTCGAGCTGCCCATCGAGAAGGTTCCCGCAGGGATCGTCAGCATCGCGAAGCCGTAGTCCGTCGTGTAGTCGATGAACTCCACGGTGGCCTCCCCGATGGAGACGCTCGCCGTTCCGGCCTGGCTCGTCTCCTCGCCATCGCCGCCCGTCACGTTGCAACTCCAGGTTTGTCCGACACTCGTGAGGGACGCCGCGACCGTGGTGCTGGTCAGTCCGGCATCCACGGCGTCCACGGACCAGGCGTACGCATACGTCACGCCGACGCCCTCGGGGTCGACGCTTTCGGTCTCGATGATGCAGTTGAGCACGTCGTCGTCGGTGGGGCTGGCTGGGGAGATGCTCACCGTCGGGGCGCTCGGCGCCTGATTGGCAAGGGCGATCGTGGCGCTCGCGGTCGCTGGAGTGCCTTCCAGGGTGCCATCGGTCGGCGTGACGGTGCACATCCAGGTTTCCCCGCCGGAAGTGAGCGATGCCGCCACGGTTGGGGTGGAGAGCCCGGCATCGGCCCCGTCCACCGACCATGCGTAGCCGTAGGTGACCGCGTCACCGTTCGGGTCCACAGCTTCGGTCACGATCGTACAGGTGAGTACGTCGTCATCGACGGGTGCTGCGGGATCGATCGCGATCGCCGCGCCGCTCGGGGCGGCGTTGTCGCCGCTCTCGGTCTCGCAGTCCGGAGATCCGGAGCAGTCCGCGTCGTCGCAGTCATAGTCCCCATCGCTGTCGTTGTCGGCACCGTCGCTGCACTCGCCGGGGTTCGCGCCCTCGGCTCCGTCAGAACCGTCGCATCCGGTGGGCAGGAGACTCAGGAGGACGAAGGAAAGAAACCAAGGTGACCGTCGAATCATGGGGTATCCCTCGTAGTCGTGAGCTTTACTGCTACTGGATCGTGCGAACAAGGCGAATCCCGTAGTTGGGCGCGGAATAGGTCGGATCGATGCCGCCTCTCGCTGAGATATGCGAGTCGCTGGGGCCGGCGTCGTAACTCCCGCCCCGGAACTCCCGATGCGCGCCGACGGGCTGGACCGGATCCGTCGCCGGATCGGACGAGTAGGGCATGTACCAGTCGTTGACCCACTCCCATACGTTGCCCGTAAGGTCGTAGATCCCACAGGCGTTCGGAAGAAGTTCGCCAACTGGGTGGGTCATTCCGAAGGAGTTGTATTCGTACCAGCCGACGATTTCGATGTCGTCAGAGCCTGCGAAGTGGGTGTCGGTCTCGCACCTCGCGGCAGCCTCCCACTCGGCACTTGTCGGGAGGCGGAAGCCGTCGCAAGCGTAGGGAGTCCCAGATTCAGTACAGCTGACCGAACTTCCTGATCCGCTGCAGCTGTAGCAGGAGCTCAGACCAGCCTCCTCCGACAGGGCATTGGCGAAGGACGCCGCGACGTGCCACGACACCCGCTCCACAGGACAGTCGGAGCCGCATGAGGTGAAGTAGGAAGGATCTTCCCCCATGATCTCGGAGAACTGCGTTTGCGTCACCTCGGTGACACCCATGAGGAAGTTGTTGGTGAGCGTGACCGAATGTACCGGAACTTCGTCGGATTCACAGTTCGGGCTGTCGTCGCTGCAGCCCATCTCGAAGGTCCCACCGCAGACGGCCGTGAAGTCGATACCGCCAACCGCTTCCGGCTCCCCGCAGGACGCGATCTCCACGCTCGCCGAGCCAGGCGTGCTCGTGTCCTCGCCGTCGGTCCCTGTCACGCTGCATGTCCAGGTCTGTCCGCGGGTGGTCAGCGACCCCGTCACGGTCGCGTCCGTGATCCCCGCATCGGCGCCGTCGACACTCCATGCGTAGGTGTAGGTCACCTCCGCACCCTCCGGATCAACGCTCTCCTCCTCGATCACACAGGTCAGCACGTCGACGTCGCTGGGGGCCGTAGGCGAAATGCTCACGGTCGGGGCGCTCGGGGCCTGATTACCAATGGCGATGGTGGCGCTCGCCGTCGCCGGGGTGCCTTCGAGGGTGCCATCGGTCGGCGTGACGGTGCACGTCCAGGTCTGCCCGCCCGACGTCAGCGATGCCGCCACCGTCGCCGTAGTGAGCCCTGCATCAGCCCCGTCCACCGCCCATGCGTAGCCGTAGGTGACCTCGTCCCCGTTCGGGTCCACCGCTTCGGTCACGATGGTGCAGGCGAGCTCGTCGTCATCGACGGGTGCTGCGGGATCGATCGCGATCGCCGCGCCGCTCGGGGCGGCGTTGTCGCCGCTCGCGGCCTCGCAGTCCGGAGATCCGGAGCAGTCCGCGTCGTCGCAGTCATAGTCCCCATCGCTGTCGTTGTCGGCACCGTCGCTGCACTCGCCGGGGTTCGCGCCCTCTCCGTCAGAACCGTCGCATCCGGTGGGCAGGAGACTCAGGAGGACGAAGGAAAGAAACCAAGGTGACCGTCGAAGCATGGGGTATCCCTCGCCGTCGTGAGCTTTCGTGCGTTCGAACCCCCGAACCACGCGGGCTCGGCGCCGTCTCCGGACTAACACCAAAAGCGAACACGGCGGAACCTACGGCACCCCGCCCTTCCCTATCTTCTCGATGAGCTCCCGATCCCTCTCCGAAAGCTCAATCTGCACCGTGACCTTGACCCCCTTCCCGAGCAGGTACGCGCCCCACACGAGCGCCCCGTAAGGCCCCATGGAAAGCAGGAAGTCCGCGCTCGGGATGGAGCTCGCCGCGCCGGGAACAGCCGGCCCCCCGTCCTGGGCGAACGCGACGGCGCACGACAGGAGCAGGAGCGCGGGCCCCGTCGCCAGCATCCAGCGGCTCACGACGCACCGCCCATCTGGCTCGCGGCCTGCTTGATCGCGTCGGCGAAGGCGTTGACCAGCGCCTGGTCCTTCGCGGGGTCGACCTCGGGGGCCTTCGGCTTCCGCGTGCGCGGGGCCTTCGTCGTCGGCACCGCCATCGGCGACGCGGCGGGCGGCCAGACCGGCTGCATCGACACCGTGGGCGGGGGAGTCTCGCGACGGCTGATCCCCGACGCGATGGCGTCAGCCGAGCGCGGCGCGCCCGTGATCTTCTGCTGCCCGGCGGCGCACGACTTCGCAGCCCGCGCGGCGGCGAGCGACACGCGCTCGGAGATCCGACGCAGCGTGGTCACGATGTCGGGCTTCTCGCCCCGCGCGAGGGCGTCGCGAGCCTGGGTGTAGGCGTCGGCTGCCCGGCGCAGATCCTCCCACGCCATCTTCTGCTCCTTGCCCGAGCACAAGGGCGACTTCACCAGCGCCTCGGCGTGGCGGAGGAGCTTCCCGGCGCGGTGGAGAAGCTCCGGGGCCTCGGTCGAGCCCCACAGCGACTTCGACAGCTCCTGGAGAGCCGCCGCCTCCTTTTCGGTCGCCGAAGCGATGTTCGCGACGCTCGTGGGACACGACGGCGACTCCGGCAGCGGGATCGCCGACAGCGGGGCGAGGGTCGCGTCCGCGATGGAGGGCGCGCCCGTGGCGGCCGGCGCCTTCCCGCGGGACAGCGCGCTGGCGTGCTTCGTGGCCTTGCCCTTCTCGCGAGCGCCGAACGTGGCGACGACCGCGCCCACGTCGTTGATGACGGCCCACCCGTCCGCCTGCTCGACGGCCCGGAAGCTGGACTTCGGCTGGTAACGGTCGGTGGGGTCCTTGCCCTGCTTCGGCGCGGTGTACGGGTGCTGTGCGGCGAACTCGGCATCCACCGTGTTGCGACGGTGCGTGTCGCGGAAGCTGCACGCCTCGCTGACGAGGCCCACGACGAGCCCCATCCCAGCGGTGATCGCCTCAGCGAGCCCGCTCCGCTCGATGCTCTCCTGCTTCGCCTGGGTGAACCACTTGCCAGCGCGGTCGAACGTGGCCTTCCACCGGCCATCCGACTTCGAGGTGAGCCGCAGCGCGCCGTAGGAGGCGACCTTGCGTTCGAGCGTGATCGACGGCTTTCCGTCGGTGCAGAACAGCGTCCCCGTCCACTTTCCCCGCAGAGTCGCGGGACCGGCGGGCGCCGGGTTGCTGCGCAGCCGCTTCACCTCGTTCACGGCCTCGGCCGGCGCGGCGTCGAGCTCGGGCGCGTGCGAGGGCGCGAGCCCCAGGTCGGTGCGCCACACCTTCGCCGGCTGCTTCTTGACCTGGTGGACCAGCAGCGCGGTGTTGTCGCGCGGGCGCATGACGAACGCGACCTCGCCGCCGCACCCGCGGAGGAAAGGAAACTTGAACGCTCTTGCCGAAGGTACACCCGCCACTGTAGCCCCGCTCGCCGCGCCGACGCAAGCCCCTCGGCGTTGAACCACCCTCGAATTCCGAGCCGCGCACCGCGCCGTTCCCGCCTCCGCGGCCCCCTGAG
>CANKNP010000269.1 GCA_947483545.1 Deltaproteobacteria bacterium
CCCGAACTTCCTTGTTAGCCCCGCCGCACTCTCGAGACCCCCATGCTCCTCTCCCTCTGCGCCCTGGCTTTCGCCCAGCCGACCGACCCCGGCGATGTTCAGAGCTTCGCGGCTGCGCTTCACGCCCGCGGTGACTTCATCGTGCCGGACGCTCGGACTTCCGGCGCCCCACCCCCCGCCGGGGGCGCGAACAAGCTCGACGTGTACCGGTCCGGCGACCTGGCGATCCTCAAGGATCCAGACGGGGAATGGTTCTCCGAGGCCACCGAGCACGTGTTGACCGGCGACATCAACTGGATCCTCGACTCCACGAGCGGTGCGTTCCTCAACCACTTCGACGACGAGTACGACTACGTCACCATCATGATGGTGCGTGATCTCGGCTTCTTCTTCGCCTTCTACTCGCCGCTGTCGAACGACGTGAAGGGCATCGGCTACGACTCCATCACCCCGAGCGAGCAGTTCGACACGTCGAACAACCTGCTCCAGGGCTACATCTTCATGAACTACTACGGGCTCTGGGCCGAAGATCCCGAGGTGGGCCGGCTCGTGTTCGACCAGGAGTTCATGCACCGCTGGGGATCGTTTGTGAACATCAGCGCCGAGGGGCCCGACGGCACGCTGGACGAGAACGCGCTGCTCGGTCGCGACGTGGCGCATTGGTCCTACTGGTTCAACACCACGAACTCCCCGATGGAGGGCAACGCCTGGCTCGACAATAGCGACGGCACCTTCACCGTGGACTACACCGCGCAGGCGACCTATTCGGACCTGGACCTCTACCTGATGGGTTTTGTAGGCCCCGACGACGTTGGCCCGCAGACCCTCCTGCTCGTGGATGACGCCGAGCAGAGCGCCGTCGCACGGGAGGCGGCCTCCGCGCCTGAGTCGTTCAACGAGGCCTACAGCGCAGGCAGCGGCGAAGCGATCACCGTGCCCGCCACCCGCATGGACTTCACAGTGGACGACATCATCGCCGCCGAGGGGGAGCGGATCCCCTCCGTGGACGACAGCCCGAAGACCTTCAAGATGGCCTTCCTGGTGCTCGTACTGTCCGACGACGTGCTCGATGACGCCGTGCTGGCCGATGTAGACGCGATCCGGACCACCTTCGAGGCCGACTGGGAGGCCGATGTGCAGGGGCTCGCGGACCTGGACACCACGCTTGGCGACGGCGACGCCCCCACCTGGGGCGATACCGGCGAGGACACCGCTGTGGACAGCGCAAGCGACACCGGCACGGTCCCGACAGACACGGAGAAGCAAGGCTGCGGCTGCGCCACCTCGTCAAGCACCGCCCCCCTCGCCCTGGTCGGCCTCGCGGGCCTGCTCGCGGTCCGCCGTCGCCACGGGGGTGCAGCATGAACGCCCCGAATGTACTGTTCATCAGCCCGCAGTACCCCGGGGAGATGAACGAATTCACCCGCGGTCTGGTCGAGGTCTCGGCCCGGGTGTGGGGCTTGGCAGACGGGCACGTGTCCAGCGTTCCGGACCACGTCCGTCGGATGCTCTCCGGCTACGTGCAGGCCCCGCTCCGCGACCCCGGCGCGGTGCTTCACGCGGTCCGCACGCTGATGATGCGCGAGGGCGTGCGTTTTGACCGCATCGAGTGCCTGTGGGAGCCGTTCGTCGAGCTGGCCGCCTGGCTCCGGGAGCAGTTGGGCATCCCCGGCATGTCGTACGAGACCGCGTTCGCCTTCCGCGACAAAGAGGCCATGAAGCGCCGCGTGGAATCGGCCGGATTGCGGGTTCCCCACCACGCAAAATGCGCAACGCAAGAGGAGGTCCGGATCGCCGTCCGCCGCATCGGCTACCCGGTGTGCATCAAGCCCATCGCGGGCGCCGGCAGCGCCGATACGTTCCGTGTGGACAATGACGACGAGCTGGTCGCTGTACTCCAAAAGACCCAGCACGTCGCGGATGTATCGGTCGAAGAGTTCGTCGAAGGCGAGGAGTTCACGTTCGACACCGTGTGCATCGACGGTCGCCCGGCCTATTTCAACATCGCCCAGTACCATCCCCGCCCGCTCGTCGCGCGCAGCAACGAGTGGATCAGCCCCATTGTCGTTGTATTGCGCGACGTGAATGATCCAAAGTACGCGCGTGGCATCGAGCTCGGACTGAAGGTGCTCGATGCCATGGGCATGGGCACCGGGTTCACGCACATGGAGTGGTACCGCAAGGCGAATGGCGAGGTTGTATTCGGCGAGATCGGCGGGCGCAGCGCCGGAGGGCACCTCGTGGACCAGATGAACTGGGCGAGCGACATCGATCTGTTCCGGGAGTGGGCCCGCGCCATCACGTGGAAGAGTTTTGAGGCCAGCAAGGGCGGGCGCTTGGATCGCAAGTACAACTGCGCGATCATCTTCAAGCGGGCGCTCGGCGAAGGGCGGATCACCCGGGTGGAAGGCCTGGAGCGCTACCTTTCGCGGTTCGGACCGCACGTATGCGCAAACCAGCTGCTGCAACCCGGCCAGATGCGTCGCAATTGGCTCCAGACGCTCGTCTCCGACGGGTTCGTCGCGGTCCGGCACCCCGACATCGGCGAGACGCTCCGCATGGCGGAGGCCGCAGCGACCGACATCACCCTGTACGCCGGCGGCTGATCTGGCGCCCGGCTGGTCCATTCGCTACGACGGCGGGACGCTGGTGCTCGACGGCTGCCTGGAGCCCGACCTGCCCGCCGGCATGACCTGGGATCCCCGGATCCGGCGGGGTCGTAGCCACGCCGCGCTGTACGCGCCGGTGGTCTTGGAAGCGCGGGCGCGGGCCATTCCGCTGGAGGATCGCACACGGGGCTACGAGAAGCTGGACACGCTGCGGGCGCTCACGGCCCGGGCGCCCCGGGGCTACCAAGTCGAGGCGGTGGACGCCTGGAAAGCGGCGAAGAACCAGGGTGTGATCGTGCTCCCCACCGGCGCAGGAAAGAGTTTTGTCGCAGAGTTGTGCATCCTGCACGCCAAGCGAAGCACGCTCGTGGTGGTGCCCACGCTGGACTTGCTCTCCCAGTGGTATGGAAACCTCCGCCGAGCGTTTGGAGAGGAGCGGATTGGCGCGCTTGGCGGCGGCGTTCACGACATCCGGCCGATCACCGTCGCCACCTACGACTCCGTGTTCATCCACATGGAGCGGTACGGGGACCGATTTGGCCTCGTCGTCTGGGACGAGTGTCATCACCTGCCGGCCCCCGGCTATGCAAACGCCGCCGGCACGCTGATCGCCCCCTACCGGCTCGGGCTGACCGCCACGCCCGAGCGGCCCGATGGCGCGCACGAGCGCTACGGCGAGCTGATCGGCGACGTGGTTTATCGCAAGGAGATCCCCGAATTGGCCGGGGATTTTCTGGCGCCCTACACCACCGAGGTGATCACCGTCTCGCTGTCGGACCCGGAGCGCGCCCGGTACGAAGCCCTGCGTGCCCAATACAAGGAGTTCATCCAACAGAACCACATCTCCATCCGCTCCCCCGAGGATTGGACCCGGTTCATCCAATTTGCGTCACGCTCCAAGGCCGGCCGAGGCGCCCACAAGGCCCACATGGAGTGCAAGCGCATCGTTCAAGGCGGCGAGCGCAAGATGCAGATGGTGGCTGATCTCCTCGCTGAGGAGTGGGGGCGGCGCACGATTGTATTCACCAACGACAACGCCACGGCCATGCGGATCTCGAGGTCTTTGCTCCTGCCGTGCATCACGCACCACACCGACGTGAAAGAGCGCCGGTATTGGATCGATGCGTTCACCCGGGCGGAGGTGACGGTGCTCGTGACGTCGCGGGTGTTGAACGAGGGGGTGGACATCCCCGAGGCGGAGGTCGCGATCGTCGTGAGCGGCTCCGGCACCGTGCGCGAGAACGTGCAGCGGTTGGGGCGGATTTTGAGGCCGCGCGAGGGGAAACAGGCGCGTCTCTACGAGCTGGTGGCGGAGAACACGGGGGAGACGTACACGAGTGAGCGGCGGAGGGATCACGCGGCGTTTTGAGCACTCGCCCCATCCTCCCCATTCCGAGGTAGACTCCCGCACCCTTTGGAGTCTCGATGTACCGTCTGATCCTCTCCTCCACGTTGTTGCTGATCACCACCGGTTGCCGCAACAAGGACGACACCAGCCTCCCGACAGACGTGGACGGCGACGGCTACTCGGACCTCGACGACTGCGATGACAACGACCCCAACGCGGGCGCGACGACGACCTACTACGCCGATGCGGACGGCGACGGCTATGGCGACCCCGCCCGGCCCGAGGAGCTCTGCGAGCTGTTGAACAGCTACTCCGAGAACCCCGATGACTGTGACGACCTCGACGCGTCTGTGAACCCCGGCGCCGAGGACGTCTGCGACGGGATCGACCAGGACTGCGATGGCGTGCCCGACAACGGCCAGGAGTCCACCGCTTTCTACACAGACGCCGACCAGGACGGCTATGGCGATGACACCAGCGTCGTCTATGACTGTGTTCAGCCAGACGGCACCGCGACCGTCGGCGGCGATTGCGACGACACCGATCCCGCCTACAACCCCGACGCGACCGAGGAGGACTGCGAGGATCCGAACGACTACAACTGCGATGGCTCAGTCGGCTACGACGACGCCGATCTCGACGGCTTCGCTGCGTGTGCCGAGTGTGACGACACCAACGCAAGCGTGAACCCCGACGCCTCGGAGGTCTGCAACAGCATCGATGATGACTGCGACACCCTCGTGGACGGCGATGACGACAGCGTGGACGTCTCGACCGGTGTCGTGGTGTACGCCGATCTGGACGGCGACGGCTTCGGTGATGCCAACAGCCCCGCGAACGTGTGTGAGGCGGGCGAGGGTTGGGTAGACGACGCGACCGACTGTGACGACACACGGGCGGACGTGAACCCCGGCGCGAGTGAGGTCTGCAACGATCTCGACGACGACTGTGATGCGCTCATCGACGACGCCGACGATTCCCTCGATGGTGCCAGCGCCTCCGCTTGGTATGCCGACGCCGACGCGGACGGGTATGGCGACGACGCCAGCACCACCCTCGCGTGTGATCAGCCCGCGGGCACGACCTCCGTCGGCGGCGACTGCAACGACGATGACAGCGGCTACAACCCCGGTATCGCCGAGGACGACTGCACCGACACCAACGACTACAACTGTGACGGTTCGACCGGCTACGTGGACGGCGATGGCGATGGCTACGCCGCGTGCGAAGAGTGTGACGACAGCAGCGGATCCAACTACCCGGGGGCCGTCGAGTACTGCGATGGCGTGGACAACGACTGTGATGACACCGTAGACGAGTCCGACGCCGTCGATGCCGTGACCTGGTACGCCGACGCCGACGCCGACACGTTTGGCGACATGGACACCACCATGCTCGCCTGCAGCCAGCCGGCCAACTACGTGAGCGACACGACCGACTGTGACGACGCGGCCTCGGCCGTGAACCCCGCCCAGACCGAGCTCTGCAACGGCTACGACGACGACTGCGACAGCGAGATCGACGAGTCCGGCTCCGGCGATGCGATGACCTGGTACGCCGACGCGGACTCCGACGGCTACGGCGACATGACAGACATGACCGAGAGCTGCGCCGCACCCTCCGGCTACGCCGACAATGGCGACGACTGTGACGACACAGCCGCTGGGGTGAACCCCGGCGCCTGGGAGATGTGCAACGGGTACGACGACAACTGCGATGGCGACGTGGATGAGGACAGCGCCGTCGACGTCGGGGACTGGTACGCAGACGCGGACGAAGACGGCTACGGCGATGATGACATGAGTGTCATCGATTGTGCGATGCCCGAAGGCTACGTCGGGGACGGGGGCGACTGCGACGACGCGGACGGCGCCGTCAACCCGGGCGAGACCGAGGTGTGCAACGACATCGATGACGACTGCGACGCCGGCATCGACGAGGATCTCGACGCCACCTGGTACGCGGATGTGGACGAGGATGGCTACGGCGATGGCAGCGCCGCGGTGGAGGAGTGCGGCACGCCCGAGGGCTACGTCATGGACGGGTCCGACTGTGATGACGCCGCCAGGGACGTGAACCCGGGCGCCACCGAGGTGTGCAACGACATCGATGATGATTGTGACGCGGGGATCGACGAGGATCTCGACGCCACCTGGTACGCCGACGTGGACGAGGATGGCTACGGCGATGACGGCGACGCCGTGGACCAGTGCGGCACGCCGGACGGCTACGTCGCGGACGGGTCGGACTGCGATGACGCCGCCGAGGACGTGAACCCCGGCGCTACCGAGGTGTGCAACGACATCGATGATGACTGCGACACCGGGATCGACGAGGATCTGTCGTCTGTCTGGTACGCAGACATGGACGGCGACGGCTACGGCGATGTGACAGACGCGCTGAGCCAATGCGGGCAGCCCGCCAACTATGTGCTCGACGCCACCGACTGCGACGACACCGACGGCGCTGTGAACCCCGCAGGCCTGGAAGTGTGCGACGACATCGACAACGACTGCGACACCGGCATCGACGAAGGCACGCTGCTCACCTTCTACGAGGATGCGGACAGCGACACGTTCGGCAACGCTGCGGTCTCGACCTCCGCCTGCGAGGCGCCTGTGGACTACGTCTCCGATGACACCGACTGCGACGACACCGACGCCGGCGTGTACCCCGGCGCGGTGGAGCGCACCGATGGCGTGGACGAGGACTGCGACGACGTCATCGACAACGGCGGCTGGGCCGGCACGGGGGCGGACGGCGCCATCGAGATCAGCGAGAGCGTCACCATCGGGGACGCTTGGGTCGTCACCAGCGTGTTCGACCACACGTTCACGGTGGACGGCAGCCCGAGCCTGGCCGTCGGCGACGAGGTGCTCGTCATCAACATGCACGGCAGCGACGCCGCCCACACCCACGTCGGCAGCTACGAGTTCTTCTGGGTCTCCTCCGTCTCTGGCGGCACGGTGACCGTCGAGCGCGCCCCAACCGTGACCTTCGGCGAGTCCACCAACGACGATCTGACCGACCAGGCCGTGCAGATGGTGCGCGTGCCGCAGTACACCGACGTGACCGTGACCGGGACGGGTGTCCTCAGCGCGCCAGTTTGGGGCGGGTCCACAGGCGGCGTGCTGGCCTTCCGCGCCCGGGGCACCGTGACCGTGCAAGATGGCGGCCTCATCCACATGGACGAGGCGGGCTACGCCGCAGGCCAGACCGGCACGTTCTCCAACGCGGATGCGTACCAGGGCGAGTCCTACGCCGGGACCGGGGATGGCGGCTTGGACTCGTCCAGCGGCGCCTACGGCAATTGGGCGGCGGGGTACTACCTGTCGAACTACGGCGGTGGCGGTGCGATGATCACCGGCGGTGGTGGCAACTACGGTGGTGGTGCGACGGCGGGCGCGTCCTGGGACGGCGGCGGCTACCCGGAGGCTGCGGCCGGGCTGACCTACGGCGCTTCGGACCTCTCCACGATGTTCCCCGGTTCCGGCGGCGCAGGCGTGTGGTACGGCAGCAGCTCCCCGG
>CANKNP010000270.1 GCA_947483545.1 Deltaproteobacteria bacterium
CCGGCTCCTCGCGGGATCGTCGGAGGCGGTGGCCTCAGGCCTCTGCGGGGTCGTCCTCTCCAACGGCCCAATCACCCGCCTGGATCCCGTCACCGCCGCGCTGATCGGCCTCGGGCCGCTGCTGCGAACCGTGCTGTCCCCCCGCGTGATTTTGCCCTGGCTCCGCTCGTCGCTGGGCCTGCGGCGCGCCGTGCGCAACCCTTACGTCATGGACCACGACACCGTTGCCGCGATCTGCGGGCCGCTCTTTGCAGACCGCGGCGCACGGCGCGCTGTCGCCGACTACCTTTGCTCGCTGAATCCCCTCCCCCCCTCCCCCCCAGCCCAGGTCCCCCTCTGGCTCGTCTGGGGCGACGACGACCCGCTCTACCCCCTCGCTGAGGCCGATAGCATCGACGCGATCGTCGGTGGCGGGCGCGTTCGCACCATCCCCGGCGGGCGCTTCGGCCACCCCGAGGAGCGCCCCTGGGCCCTCGCCGACCACGTCTCCGAAGCTGTCGAATCCCTGAACGCCGCCCTCGCCGATGGGGCACGCTGACATCCATGTCGCACTTGACATGTCGAGAGTTCTGGCACGGCGGCGGGATACGACACTTCTCGGCGTTCTACCGTTTCCGTTCCCCCTCCAGACCCCCCTGGCACGGATCGTGCTGCGTAGGTGAGCGGAGACGTGAACGGCCGGAGGCCGGACGAGTTCCCCGTCCGCCTCACCCACCCTCCGCTCGGCTTGCCGGGCGGAGGGTTTCTCCTTTTTCGTGGTAGGCCCCGCGACATGCCCCACGCGCCCCGCCCCACGCTTCATCGGTCCCCGCCGCCGACCGAGGGTCAGGTCCTCGTCCTGCTGGCGCACCCGGCGCTGCACCGCTCCCGCGTCAACCGCCGCCTCGCCGAGGCCATTGCCGACCTCGACGGCGTCACGGTTCACGACCTCTACGAGGCCTACCCGGACCTCGACATCGACGTACGCGCCGAGCAGGCGCGGGTGCTCGCACACCGGGTGCTTGTGTGGCAGCACCCGTTCTTCTGGTACAGCACGCCCGCCATCCTCAAGGAATGGCAGGATCTGGTCCTGGAGTTCGGCTGGGCCTACGGCCCCGGAGGAACCGCCCTGCGCGGAAAACCCTTCCTCCAGGCGCTCACGACCGGCGGCCCGGAGGCGTCCTACACGGAGGGTGGCTACAACCAGTTCACCATGCGCCAGCTGCTCGCCCCGATCGAGCAGACCGCGAAGCTCTGCGGCATGGACAGGCTGACCCCCTTCATCGCCCACGGCACCGTCAACGCGACGGACGAGACGCTGAACACCTGGGCGGCCCACTACCGCAGCCTCATCCTCTCCCTACGCGACGCCGCCACCGAGGTGTCGTGATGGACAACCTCTTCGTCCAGGCCTTCATCTACCTGGGCGCCGCGCTGATCGTCGTGCCCATCGCACATCGCCTGGGCTTGGGGTCCGTGCTCGGCTACCTGCTCGCGGGCGTCGCGATCGGGCCCTTTGGGTTCGGGCTCGTCGGCGAGGAGGGCCACACCGTCATGCAGTTCGCCGAGTTCGGCGTCGTCATGATGCTGTTCCTGGTCGGCCTGGAGCTGGAGCCGGCGCGGCTGTGGCGGCTGCGGGGCCCGATCCTCGGGCTCGGGGGCTTGCAGGTCCTCGGCACGGCCATCGCCATCGCGCTACCCGCTTTGTTCCTTGGACTTCCCTGGCAACAGGCGGTCGCCCTGGGGCTGATCCTGGCGATGTCGTCGACCGCCATCGCGCTCCAGACGCTCGCCGAGAAGGGGCTGATGAAGGGCGACGCCGGCCAGAAGTCCTTCTCAGTGCTGCTGTTTCAGGACATCTCCGTCATCCCGATGCTCGCGGTGTTCCCGCTGCTCGCGACGCTGCCGACGCAGGGGGGCGATGACGGTCACGGGAGCAGCGCCGTCGCCCACATGGCCCCGTGGGCGCACGCGGGTGTCGTACTCGCGGCGATCGCTGGGGTGATCCTCGCGGGGCGGTTCCTGGTCCGGCCGCTCATGCGCGCGGTGGCTCGGACCGGGCTACGCGAGATGTTCACGGCGGCCGCGCTGGCGCTGGTCATCGCCGTCACCGTGGTGATGGGCCTCGTCGGCCTGTCACCCGCGCTCGGCACGTTCCTCGCGGGCGTGGTGCTCGCGAACAGCGAATACCGCCACGAGCTCGAGAGCGACATCGAGCCCTTCAAAGGCCTGTTGCTCGGCTTGTTCTTCCTCTCCGTCGGCGCGTCGATCGACTTCGGCCTTGTCGCGGACGCACCCGGGACGATCTTCGGGGCGCTCCTCGGGGTCACCCTCCTCAAGGGCGGCGTGCTGTACGCGCTCGCGCGCCGCTTCAAGACAGGCGGGGATCAAGCCGCGCTGTTCGCCGTCGCGCTCTGCCAGGTCGGCGAGTTCGCGTTCGTTCTGCTCTCGTTCGCCACCCGCAGCGGGATCCTGCCGGCCAGCGTGTCCGGTCCGATGGTCGCCGTCACCGCGCTCTCCATGGCGGCCAGCCCGCTGATGTTCCTCGCTTATGACCGGTTGATCCTGCCACGTTTCAAGCGGCCGGGGTCCGCCTCCCGCGACACCGACGTCGCCGATGAGCACAGCCCGGTCATCGTCGCCGGCTTCGGCCGCTTCGGGCAGATCGCGGCGCGCTTTCTGCGGTCCAACGGCTACGGCGCGACCGTGCTCGACGTGGACAGCGACCAGATCGACATCGTCACGAAATTCGGGAACAAGGCGTTCTACGGGGATGCGTCCCGCTTGGACCTCTTGCGTTCAGCCGGGGCAGAGCGCGCAAAGGTCCTGCTCGTCGCCGTAGACGATCAGGCCAAGGCCGTCGAGATCGTGGAGCTGGCGCACAAGCACTTCCCGAACCTCGCCGTGCTCGTACGCGCCCGCGGCCGCTCAGAAGCGTACGAGCTGCTCGACACCGGCGCCGAGGGCGTGTACCGCGAGACCTTCGACACGTCTTTGCGCATGGGCGTCGATGCCATGCGGCTCCTGGGGGCGAGCAGCCACCGCGCAGTCCGGGCCTCCCGCACCTTTCGCCGGCTCGACGAGCAGTCGGTGAAGGACCTCGCAGCGGTGCGCCACGACCAGACCGAGCTCGTGAAAACCGCACGTGAACGCGTACAGTTGGTCGAGGAGACCTTGCGCTTGGACGCCGAGCGCGAGCGCGGGGTCGGGGATCACGCGTGGGATTCGGCGGTTTTGAAGGGGAAGGGGTGAGCTACCCCCTCGCCACGCTCCGAATCCCCTCCACCGTCGCCGGCACAATCCCCCGCTCCGTGATGATCGCCGTGACCAGCTCGGCCGGCGTCACGTCAAATGCAGGATTTCGGGCTGTCGATCCAGCAGGGGCTGTGCGCACCCGGATGAACTTTCCGTCGTCGGACCAACCCCAGACGTAGAGCACCTCGTCGGGGCTGCGCTCTTCGATCGGGATGTTCGCCCCGGTCGCGGTGTGCGACGCGATCGTGGTGGTGGGTGCTGCGACGTAGAACGGCACGCCGGCGGCCTTTGCCGCCAGCGCGGAGGTGTAGGTCCCGATCTTGTTCGCGACGTCTCCGTTGGCCGCGATGCGGTCGCTCCCGACGATCACCATGTCGATGTCGCCGGCCTTCAAGTAGTGGCCGGTCGCGTTGTCCGCGATGATGGCGTGCCGGATGCCCTCCTGGCCCAGCTCCCAAGCCGTGAGCTGCGAACCCTGCTGGCGGGGGCGGGTCTCGTCCACGAAGACGAAGGGGTCCGCCCCTCCGCGAGATGCCGCGTAGATCGGGGACAGCGCGCTGCCCCAGTCCACGAACGCGAGCCAGCCCGCATTGCAGTGGGTGGACACGCGCGGCCGCGCGGCCACGATGGGGGCGCCCAGCTCGCCGATGCGGCGGCAGCTCTCGGCGTCGTCGTCACAGAACGCGTTCGCGGCGGCCACCGCGGCCTGGCGCGCGAGGGGGATGTTGTCGCCCTCCGCCGTGATCGCCTGGAGCACAAAGTCGATGCCCGCGAACAGGTTCTGCGCCGTCGGTCGGGTCGCCCGGAGATGGTTCGCCGCAGCGGCCACGAACTCGTGAAAGGCGGCGTCGGTCGCCTCGACGGCAGCCTGGGCCACCCCGAGGGCGCCGGTCGCCCCGATGGCGCCTGCCCCGCGCACGGTCATGTCCCGGATGGCGGTCGCGGTCTCCCGGTACGTCGGCATGTCCACAATCACGAATCGGTGCGGCAGGAGCGGCTGATCAATCATCCGCACCACGCCGTTCTCCCACCACAGGGTCCGGGTCTGCTCGCCGTCTACGCGCATGGGCTTAGTCCAGGTCCGAAGCCGAGCGCGGCTCGACCTTCCACGTCTCGTAGCTGTAGTAGACGGGGCCGGTGACGTTGTCCCAGTGGTCGCCCTCGGCGGCGTCGAAGTCGTAGAACAAATCGTCCACGGCGACACCCCACGAGGTCTGCACCTCGCCGTACTCCTCTGCGGAGGTGACATCTACGTTGGTCAGGGTCACAAGACAGCTCTCCCAAGGCTCCCAATCGGAGGGCACCTCGCTCAACACCGTGGCGACGGGCACGCCGGTCCCCGTGGTCTCGATGTTCGCGGCGTCCGTCACCTTCAGTTCGGTGAGCCCGTAGAATTCATTCACCGAGCCGGTGACGGTCACGGTGTCGCCGACCGCGACGTCGAAGGTCAAATCCTCCAAGAAGACGAGCAGCCCGGAGTACTCCCCGCCGCCCTGATCCTGGACGAAGAAGTACGCGCCGTCGTCGTCGGTCCAAGCCTCGCTGGTCACGACCACGTCGGTCAGCTGCACGGTGCCGCACACGCCGGCTTGCACATCCGCGCAGGTGGCACTGACCGTGTCCGGAAGCTCCGCGCCCGAGAGATCGTCCTCACTGCGGGGGTTCAACGAGTAGACCTCGTAGGTGTAGAACATCACGCCGGTCACGGTGGGGTAGGTCCCGCCGCAGGTCAAATCAAAGTTGACGAAGCCATTGTCGAGGGAAATGCCGGAGGGCGCCAACAACCCGGTGCCATACTCGTTCACGCTCTCGACGGATTGGCCGGTGATCGTGACCAGCACGCTCTCATAGGGCTCCCAGTCGGTCACCGCGGTGCCGTCACCAAGGTCCACGGGGTCGGGGATCGTCCCCGTGCCAGTGATCTCCACGGATTCGACGGAAAACTCGATCCAACCGTAGAAGTCGGTAGGTGTGCCGGTGATCCGGACCTCGTCGCCGGGCTCGGCGAAGATGTCGCCCACGCCATCGTAGGACCAGACGTAAATCCCGGAGTTGGCCCCGCCGCCCGCGTCCTGCACGAAAAACCCTTCGTCGCCCTGGGTGTGCGGCGAGGTCACGATCACGTGCTCGACCGTGTACTGCGCGTCCAAGGGCACCGCCCCCGTGCGGATGTCCGCAATGGTCACGTCGTCGCCTGCGGGCCCCGTGTCGTCGGTGCCCGCGGTGTCGTCATCGGTGACGGGCTTGCCGCCCAGGTTGCAGGCGAGAACGCCCGGAAGTGCGAGGAGGCAGAGGGTCAGGAACTTCGGGGACATGGGCGCGCTCGGGAGGTGGCGGCGTATACACGGGGCCTTGGGGGTTGTCCACCGGTAGCCGTCGGCGTCCCCCGCGATTAGACCCCGGCCCCTCGGAGGTCAGATGGAGGCTCTCGGTTCCAACGCCCCCAGCGCGCTTCGCGTGCAGGGCCTGGAGCGCCATTATGGTGGTCGCGCCGCGGTCAAAGGCCTGGACCTCGACGTGAAGGTCGGCGATCTGTACGGTTTCCTCGGGCCGAACGGCGCGGGCAAGACCACCGCCATCCGGTGCATCTTGGGCTTGATCCGGCGGGACGCGGGGCAGGTGGAGATCCTGGGCGAGCGGGACGCCGTGCGGCAGCGCAAGGGCGTGGGCTCGATGGTGGAGACCCCCCGGTTCCACGAGTGGCTCTCAGGCCGCGTGAACCTGCAGTTGGCGTGCGCGTACGCGGGCGACGCCACCGGCGTGGACGAAGCCCTGGCCCGGGTCGGCCTGGCCGAGCGCGCCAACGACACCGTGCGCGGCTACTCGCTGGGCATGAAGCAGCGGCTCGGGATCGCCCGCGCGCTGGTGGGCGCCCCGAAAGTGCTGATCCTGGACGAGCCGACCAATGGGCTGGATCCACGCGGCATGCGGGAGATCCGGGACCTGCTGAAGGAGCTGGTGCGGCGGGATCGGCTCACCGTGTTCGTCAGCTCGCACCTGTTGGCCGAGGTCGAGCAGATGTGCAACCGCGTCGGCATCATCGACAAGGGCGTGCTGAAGGAGGAGGGCACGGTGTCGGACCTGCTGGCCCGGCGCGGGGATGTCACCGAGGTCGAGCTGGGCGTGAGCGACAAGGCGGCGGCGATGGCGGTGCTGGAACGCACAGATGGAAGGGCCAAGTTGCTCGGCGACGGCGAGGATGGCCGGCTGCTCGTCGCGCTGTCCGGGATGGAAGTGGCCGCGCTCAACAAGCGGCTGGTGGAGGCCGGCGTGGGGGTACACACGTTGTTGTCGCGCACGCGCTCGTTGGAGGACCTGTTCTTGGAGGTCACGTCGGTGGAAGATGATCTTCAGAGGAAGCCATGATCCCGGCGCACTTCCCTTGGATGGTGTGGGCCGAGCTGCGCAAGACCTACACGCGCGGCAGCGGCATCGGCGCGGTGATCATCGCCGGGATGGTCGCGATCGGCGCGGTGGGCGCGATGTGGTACGCCGGGCACAACGATACGGCGGTGGTGAACGGGGCGGCGTTGTCCGACATCGTGAAGATGAACGCGGTGGAGGTCGGCGGCTGGGCGCTCTACGCGCGGAACTTCTTCGTGCTGCCATTGTTCTTGCTGCTCGCCTCGGCAAGCTCGGTGGCCGGGGAATTGGGCGCCCGGACGCTTCGGGAGGACCTCGTTCGCCCCATCCCTCGCTGGTCGGCGCTCCTCTCCCGAATGATCGCGGCTTCGTCGCTGTCCGCCGTCACGCTGCTCGTCACCGGCGCCCTTACTGTGCTCCCCGGCTTGGCGTTGTTCGGCCTGCCTGTCGAAGGCGAGGTCCCGGTGGACTACCCCACCCTCGCGGACCTCGGGCTCGGCTACCTGGCGGCGTTCGCGTCGGACGTCGGACTGATCGCGATCTCCGTGTTCTTGTCGCTGATCGTTCGCTCCGTCGGGGGCGTGGTGGTCACGCTGGTGCTCATCCTCATGGCGGATCTCGCGGTGCGGGGGGTGCTGAACCTGATGAACCTCGCGCAGATCGCCATCGCCGCGCAGCTGTTGCCCTGGACGTTGGGGAACGCGCTCGGATGCTGGCAAGGCTGGTCCACGGAATTCGAGCCGATGCGGTTCGTGGCGGTCGCGATGGTCACGCTGGTGGCGGGCGGGTTGGCGATGGGGCGATTGTCGCGGATGGACGTGCCCTGACGCGCGGGTACGCGCGTCAGGGGCCCCGGCAACTTGAGCATCTTCCTGGCGCAAGCGCCTA
>CANKNP010000271.1 GCA_947483545.1 Deltaproteobacteria bacterium
GGGCATCGGCTGCGGGGGGCAAGCCCCCCGGTTCAAGGTCGCCCGTGCGCGCGCACGGGGTGGCGAGAAACTTCGCGACATGCCATACCCCTGCAACCGCGCGAGCATGAGCTGCCCCATGCTCTCGGTGCGGGAGCAGATGTTCTTGATCTGGCTCTGCAGCAGGTTGTAGAGCACGACGGCGGGGATCGCGACGGCGAGGCCCATCGCAGTGGAGACCAGGGCCTCGGAGATGCCGGACATGACGGCCCCGGCGTTGTCCCCCGCCGCGCCGCCCGTGGTGAGCGACAGGTCGTGGAAGGCCTTGATGATGCCGAGCACCGTGCCGAACAGCCCGATGAACGGCACGTTCGACGCGACGGTCCCGACGATCAGCACGCCCCTCTCGAGGCGGACTCTCTCGAATTGGAGCGTTCCCACCATCGCCGCTTCCGCACCGGCGATCTTGCCATCCGCCGCGACGCTCAACCCCGCGCGGATCACCCGCGCCTCCAGCCCCTTCATGTCCTTGAGCGCGGCGTCGAGCTTCTCGCGCTCGCCGCCCATCAGGAATGCGCCCATCGCAGCTTCAAACGCGCCGGACGGAGAGCGGTTGAGTAGGAAATAGACGGCTCGCTCCAATGCAAGCGCGAGGCACACCACGGACAGGCCGACCATCAGCCAGAGCACCCAGCCAGCACCCAGCAACGCGAACTGGGACATCTTCTGCTCAAGCAACAACGGCAGCCTCCGAAGGGCGCGGGTAGCTAATCTGGCGAGGCGTAGGGTGCCGGATCGTGACGGGAGGAGACGCTCAGTCGGCCTCGCTCTCGTCGGCCTCGATCTGCTCGTTCACGATCTCGGTCCACAGCGGCAGCAGGGCTTCGTCGCCAACGTCCAGGAGCCTGTCCGCGACCACGCCATGCTCGGATCGGAGGTGCGGGAAGACGTTGAGGAGGCGGTGGAGATCCAGCCTGTCCGAGAGCCCTTTCTCCCGGCCCCGACGCGCGGCCAGACTGGCGACCTTCATCGCGATCAGCGGGACGAGCTCAAGAATGCGAACGCCCTCGACCTCGATGAACGCGGGCAGCACACCGACATGTCGGACGTCGACGAGATGCCGGTTCTTCGCGTCACGAAGCTGGTAGATCCGGAATCCGATCCCGGGCTCGACCTCACGCACGCGGACCGCGATGTGAAAGGTGTCGCCGAGGTGCTTTCGAAGGGCTTCGGCGAATCGCCGCCCGTCGGTGGTCAACACGTCCACGTCCTGCGTCATCCGCTCGACATGTGCGTAGGCGTTGACCGCGTGGGCCCCGAAAATGACGGCGTCTGACCTGCCGGAAAGGAACGTGGCGACCTCCCGAAAGATCACGGCGAGCGGGAGATCTTCCTTCGTCATGAACTCACGGAGGGTGAGGGGGGCGTCGTTCAGGAGCACGAACGGCATTCTACCATGGGGATTCGGCGCTTGCCCCCCGGCGGAGCCAGGCGTACGATCCCAGCGTCTCCTACCCAGACGACGACGGGGACGGACCACGGTATCGACGCGGTCGCGGGCGCGGGGGATGTCGATGGCGACGGTGATACACGGCGTCCATGCCCCGCTCTCCTTGGATCCGCGCCATCGCCATCGCCTGGGCCGTCGGCCTGCTCCTCTGGGCCGTTGGCCGTGCACAGGGGTGGTTCACAACACCTGCGCCGCACGCCCCCATCGTCACGATCTCCGATGTTCCTCCGCCGCCGATTCCGACCGTGCCGAGCGTCAACCTGTCCGCCACCAAGTCCGGCGAGGTGCTTCCAACGGCGCAGGGCGTCCCTGCTGAGCACACCCTCCAGGACATCCTCGGCGAGTTGACGGCTGACGATCTCTCCGCCACCAAGTCCGGCAAGGTGCTCATCCGGCCCCCGCCCGCCCCCCTGCAGCCAATCCCCGCCACCAAGTCCGGGATCCTCAACATGGGGCGCGGCACCAGGCTTGAGGGCACGGAGCTGCCCCAAACGAACGCCGAGCAGCAGTCCAACCCACCCCCCGAGCCCGCGACCCAGAAGTGAACGGTCTCCTCGCCTTGTTCGGCGACGCGATCTTCAATCTGGCCCTCGTCGCCGCGATCTTCGTGCCGTTGGAGCTCGCCTCCCCCGCCCGGCCGGGTTCCACGCGATCCCCGTTCGAGGCCGGGCAGGATCTCGCCTTCTACGCCGGTCAGACCCTGATCTTCCTGCCCGTCGTGGCCATCCTCCTCGGCCTCCTCGCGGCCCCCCTCGCCGATTCTCCCGCCCCGCGAGGGCGCGGGCCGGGATTATCGGCCAGTGTTGGCGAGGAACGCCCGCATTCGCGGGCTTGTGCTCGCGTCCCTTCGGCCGGGTCCGGCGCTACCGCGCCGTTCCCGCCCGGGACGCAAACACGGGAGCCAGCTTTGAAGGCGCGCACTTCGTGCCGCCTTCAATTCTGGCTCCCCATTCCGACGTTCCACGCGCTCCCCGCGCTGGTGCAGATCGCCATCGCCGTGATCCTCGCGGACTTCTGCGCCTATTGGGGCCACCGCGCGCAGCATCGGATCCCGCTGCTATGGCGCTTCCACGCCGTTCATCACACGTCCACCGAGGTGAACTGGCTCGCGGCCTACCGGGAGCACCCGCTCGACGGGCTCTACACCCAGGCGCTCGTCAACCTGCCCGCGATCCTGCTTGGGGTAGACTTCGGCGCCTGGCTCGGGGTCGTGGTGTTCCGAGGGGCGTGGGCCATCTTCGTGCACAGCAATGTCCACGTGCCGCTCGGTCCGCTCAAATGGCTGTTTGGCGCACCCGAGTTTCACCGCGCCCACCACGCCGTGGACGCCCGCGGGCACTACGCGAACCTCGCGCCCTGGCTGGACGTGCTGTTCGGGACGCATGGGCCGGCTGGGGAGCCGACGCGGTTCGGGGTTGAAGGCGTTCCCCCCAGGACGTGGTGGGGGCTCGTCTCGCGAGGGTGCCGTTGAGATTGTCACCGCCTGCCTCCTCATCTTCCCCTCCGCGTCTCCGTGTCTCCCTGTTTCGTCCTACTCTTTTCGCCCCAGTGTGGCGTAGACCCCGGGACCACGTCCTTCGCCGCGATCTCCAGCCCGGCCTCCCGGATCGCGTGCAACACCGCGGAGGGCACCATCAGGAGAGGAAGCGGCGGGGGTGGACATGGCCGCGAGTCTACCAGCGGCGCCGCCGTGTGGTGGGACGACATGGAGCGCCACTATGATGCGCCGTTGGATTACTGAGCTAAAAAGCACTGCGTAAAGTTTTTCGCACTTTCACACTGACCCCGTAGTCACTTTGCAAAACCGGTGGTACATCGTGAAAGATGCTCACGCGCCGCCACCTCCTGCAGGCTTCCGCCTCGATCCTCGCCCTCTCGGGCCTGGGGGCTTGGCGAGCGCTCGATCTGCCGGCCGCCGCCGCAGGATCGGTTTGCCTCTCGGCGCCAGAGCACCTCCTCGTTCAAGCCCTGGCCGAGGCGCTCTTCCCGCCGGGGAGCAGCCTGGGCGTGAGCGCGGTCGGGATGGAGCTCGCCGCAGAGGTCGATGACTTGCTTGGCGACAGGCTTGAGCCCGTCGTTGGGCTGGTGTTCCGCTACACCCTCGCGGGCTTGAACGACGGCACGCTCGTGAGCCGCGGCGCGAGGTTCGTGAACTTGCCGCTTTCGGAGCGCGTCGATGTGTTGGCCCGCTGGGCGGAGCCCGGGGTCTTGGCCCGCCGCCTGGCCTACGATGCCCTCCGCACCGTCGTCGGCATGGTGTTCTTCTGTCGCCCGGAGGTCACCCGCGCGATCGGCTGGGCCCCGCCCTGCGCCGAGGAGGCCGCATGAAGTTCAAGCCCGGCCGCAATCGCCATGAGGAGTACGCTCCCCACGAGGAGATCGAGGCCGATGTGTGCATCATCGGTGGGGGTGCCGGCGGCGCGTCTGTCGCGTGCGCGCTCGCCGAAGCGGGGTTGACCGTGGTGCTGGTCGAGGAGGGCCGGAGTTGGCAGCCCCGGCAGTTCAAGCCCACCGCAAGTTGGGCGTTCAAGCACCTCTACGCCGGGCGCGGAACGCGTGCGACACGCGGGAATTGCGTGATCCCGCTGGCGGGCGGCCGCGGGGTGGGCGGCAGCACGCTCATCAACAGCGCGATCTGCTTCAAAACCCCGGCCCCCGTACTCGCCCAATGGCGCGACGATCACGGCTGTGAGCACTTCTCCGACGAGTGGATGAACACCTGCTTCGACCGCATCTGGACCAGCATCGGCGTGACCGTGAACCCGCCGGAGGTCCAGCGGGAGAACAACCAGGTGTTCAAGCGCGGGGCCGACGCATTGAAGCTCGACGGCCGCTGGATGGCCCGCTCGGCGCCCGGCTGCACCGGCTGCGGCACCTGCAACCAGGGGTGTCCGACCGGCGGAAAGCTCACGGTGGACCGGTCGTTCCTCCAGATCGCCATGGACACAGGGAACGTCGGCGTCTATGCGGACTGTCGGGTGGACGGCGTTGAGTCCCTTGGGGGTCGCATCGTCGCCGTCACGGGCCGCACGATCGAGCCCGAGCGCTACACGGATTCGGGAACTTTCCGTGTTCAAGCCAAGAAGTTCGTCTCTTGCGCCGGGGCCGTCGGCTCCCCCCGCTGGCTGATGTCCAACGCGCTGGCGAGCGGCCCCGTCGGCGAGAACTTGAGGATCCACCCAACCAGTTACGTGCTGGCCAAGTTCGAGCAGGAGATCGTGCCCTGGCACGGCGTGACCCAGGGCTTCTACGTCGATTGTTGGGACCAGGGTTTCCTGCTCCAGACCTTCTCCATGCCCCCCGACCAGTACTACCTGTCGATCCCTTTCGGCGGCGATCCCGCCCTCGCCGTCATGCGCGATCTCCGGCACTACGCCTCCGGGGGCGTCGTGATCCACGACGAGGACTCGGTCGGCCATGTCGGATCCAACGAGCTTGTGTACTGGCTCGGCGAGCACGACAAGGGCCGCATCCTCGCAGGGCTTCGCCAGTCCGCACGCGTCTATTTTGCCGCCGGGGCGACCGAGGTGATCGTCGGCATCCACGGCGCGCCCGTGATCCACTCCCCGGACGAGATCGACACCGCGATCCGCGACGACGCCGCGCCCATCGACCTCGGGCTCTACGCCAGCCACCCCATGGGCACCTGCCGCATGGGCGCCGATCCTCGGACCACGGTGGTGGACCCGTCCGGACGCGTATGGGGCTGGGACAACCTCTACGTGGCCGATGCCAGCGTGTTTCCGACGTCCCTCGGGGTGAACCCCCAGGTCACGGTCATGGCCTTGGGCTTGACGATCGGGAGGGAGATCGCGAGGTCGGGCTGAGGGGATTGACCAGATCTGCCAAACTCACTTCTGGTCACTCCGCCGGGCGCGACCGCGCGATCCGGAAGCCCACGTTGTCGTCGTCGAACGTGGGGTCCACGAAGTACCGGAAGGCCACGCGGACGTTCTCGGGAGCCTCAAACCAGCTCCCCCCGCGGATGACCCGACCCGGCCCGGAGGTTGGCCCCGCCGGGTCCTCGACCGCCTCCGGCGCGTACGCGCTCTCGTACCAATCGCCCGTCCACTCCCAGACATTCCCGCTCATGTCGTAGAGGCCCCAGGCGTTCGCCACCTTTCCGCGTGCCTCGTGCTTCGCGCCACCCGCGTTGGCGCCGTACCACGCCACGTCGTCCGCCACGTCGGACCCCGCATAGGCCAGATCTTGTCCAGCGCGGGCGCAATACTCCCACTCGGCTTCGGTCGCGAGTCGATAGCCACCGCAGGCCCCCGGATCCCCGGCGTACGCGGCGACCATCTCGGTGCCGTCCTCCGCGTAGCAGGCCTCCAGACCCTCCGCCGACGAGAGCGCGTTGGCGTACCGCGCGACGTCCTCCCAGCTCACGAATTCGACGGGGAAGTTATCGCCGAGGTCGGAAGAGGATGGGCTTGGATCCGGCGCAGTTGCCCAAGCGGCCCATTGAACCTCGGTCACCTCGGCGTCGGCGATCCAAAGGTCGCGCGTGAACGTGACGTCGTGATCCTGGAACGCATCCTCGGGGTCCGCAACGCCGGCGCCCATGCTGTAGGTGGTGCCGGCCGCCGGGATGGCCACCATGTGGATCTGGAAGGTGGGGAGCGTGTAGTTGGCGAAGGCTGGAGCGGTGTCGGTGTCGGTGTCGGTGTCGGTGTCAGAGTCGGAGTCGGAGTCGGAGTCGGTGTCGGTGTCGGCATCGGCATCGGTGTCGGTGTCGGTGTCGGTGTCAACGGGGGTGGAGGTGTCGTGAGCGGGGCCGTTGCAGGCGGCGAGGAGCAGGACGAGGGTTGGGCGCATGGCATCGTGTACCTTGGCGCAGGCCGCATCGTCGATGCCTTGGGATACGGTCGGGCGATGCGGCTCCGCTTCACCATCCTCCTTTTGATCGGTTGCACGCGCAAAAGCGCCGACGACATCGGCGTGGACGTGTTCGCCGACACCGGCGATACCTCCAGCGACTCCTCCTCGAACCCGGATCAGGACGGCGACGGGTGGACGACCGACGCCGGGGACTGCGATGATGCCGATGCCAGCGTGATCCCGGGGGCGGGGATGTTCGCTTCCTGGTCGCCGTTGTGGTCCGAGCTGCCGGTGGAGGGCGCGATCGGTAGACCGGTACTCGCGGACTTGAACGCCGATGGTTGGCTGGACATCACCGTGGCCGGTGAGGGAAGCGTCACAACGTGGTTGGGCGACGGCGGGCCGGTTTTTCGCCCAGGTGGGAGCGCCGCGGTCACCGCCAGCGATGTTGCGGCGGGCGACGTAGACGCGGACGGGAACGTCGATGTCGTCGCGTTGGTGGCGGGGCGGCTGGCCTTCATCCCGGGGGTCGGGGACGGCACACTCGGGGAGGCACACGCCTCCGTCCCCCTCGACTGCGTCGCCCCGATCCGAATCGCGCTGGCGCCGCTCGATCTCACGGACGGGGACGATGCGTTCGTCGCGTGCGCGGATCCCGCCTATGAGCTCACCTGGGGCCCCGATTTGACCGGCCGGGGCGCGGTGAGCCTGACCGCGCCAGTCACCGCCCTCGTCACCGCCGACCTGGACACCGACGGCGACCCGGACTTTGCGATGGGGGGAAACGGTGGTCGCACGCTGACAGTCGCGATCCGGAGCGAGGACCAGGGGGTCACGACGAGCACGCTGGATGCGTGGGGTGGCGCGCAGACGCTGACGGCCGGAGATCTGGACGCGGACGGCGATCTCGACCTCGCCTTCGGCTACGACTGGGACAACGACTTCTCGTTGCTCGTGAACGGCACGAGCGAGGGCGACCCGCAAGGGTGGGCCACCCGATTTGTGACGGAGTACGACGACAGTTGGGACTCCGAATACCTCATCGCAGACGCCCTCCAGGCCGGGGACGTCGATGGCGACGGCCTTGGCGACCTGATCCTGCTCCA
>CANKNP010000272.1 GCA_947483545.1 Deltaproteobacteria bacterium
CCTTCATCGGCGATGCCGTCGCAGTCGTTGTCCACCGCGTCGCCTTCGACCTCGGCGGCGCCCGGGTTCGTGGCCGCGGTGCTGTCGTCGCAATCCTCCTCGCTGGAGCTGGTCGCGCACTGGGAGTAGCCGTCGCCGTCCACGTCATAGCCCTCGTCGATGTCGCCATCGCCGTCGTTATCGATGCCATCGCACGCCTCGGTCCCGACACAGTCGGCCTCGCCGTTGCCGTCGCTGTCCGCGAAGTCCTCGTCGATGTACCCATCGCCGTCGTTGTCGATACCGTCGCAATCCTCGACGTCCAGGCAGTCCGCGATCGCGTCCCCGTCCGTGTCTGTCAGCCCCTCATCGATGAGGCCGTTGCAGTTGTTGTCGATCCCGTCGCAGTCTTCTGTGTGGCCGGTGTAGATATCCGGATTGGAGTCATCACAATCGCCGTCCGCCTCGGTGACGCCGTCCTCGTCCGCATCGACGGGGTCCTCGTACGTGTCGTCTCCGAAGGGCACGCTGTCGTCAAGCGGCTGACTCTCGGAGGGCTCATCCTTGTCCTTCGAAGGGCAACCGACGAGCGAGAGAGCGATGAGGCATGGCGTAAACGCGGCGAGTGGGTGGATACGCATCCAGGCTCCGAGGACCGCGACAGCGGCAGGGTGATTGAGGGGCACGACAGTGACGCAGTCTACACGATCTCTAGCGCATCCGTCGCTTGACGTCGTCGGATTCTGGCGACGACCAGAGGCCCAAAGCAGAAAGGCCCGCCGAGTGGCGAGCCTTTCTGGTGTAAATGGAGCGGGAAACGGGACTCGGACCCGCGACCCCGACCTTGGCAAGGTCGTGCTCTACCAACTGAGCTATTCCCGCAAGCCCCCGCCTTGTAACCGGTGGCGAGCAAGCGTCAAGGTTTTTTCCTTGGGGCGAGAGAGGCGCTGCCCCCACAAGCGAGTGCTCAAGCACACCCGAGCCGAGGGTCGGATTCGGCGGGTACTCACGCCGAATCCGACCACGCGCTCGTAGTCGAGCGCATCTCGGCTCGCGGGGGGCGTGGGGGGCACGGCCCCCCACAAATTACGGCCGCGGCCCCCAGATCTCCTCGCTAAGCACGACGTCGTCGCGGGCGATGACCGCCATCTGGGTCAGGCCCGGCAGCGGGATCACTGCGCGAAGGTGGTAGCCACCCTCCGCCCGCACAAACGCGAGGGGCCGCCGCTCGTAGCCCCGAACCCCGGCCGGCTCTTTCAGGTCCGGGCGCATCGGGGCGCCCGTGACAACCAGCAAAACGTCCGGATCCCGCTCCCGAAAGTACGCTTCATCCCACCCCCCCGCAGCCGCCCAACGCGCGTCGGTCAGCCCGCCGAGGTCTAAGATAGAACCTGGATAGTACCACCCCAAGCGGCCAATGTCCGCCGCGGCCACGGTGTCCACGCCCGGCGAGGCCGCGAGCAGGGACCCCACCTGACCGTAGACGATCTGGCCATACCGGCCCGCGTCCTCCCCCCGCCAGGCCATGACGCCCGAGCCACCTAGCATCGCAACAAGCGCGAGCCCTCCCGCCCAACGCGTGCCCACCCCCGCGAACGCCACCCCTGCACCCCAGGCCAGCACAAAGTAGGCCTCCGTCGCCCGACGATACCCGGGCATCCAGTCTCCCCCCGACCATACGGCCCCCGCCAGCAGCACCCCAGCAACCGCCAACGGCACGCGCAGCGCCTCACACTTCCGGGCGGCAACGATCGCCCCGACGGGACCCACCACGCCGACGGCGAGCGCGAAACGTGCCAGGTATGTCCAGCCACCCGCCATGTTTGGGGGCTTGGCGTGAAAGGTGTTCGGCACCCAGGCGCCGAACGTCGTCAGCCGAAACGCCTCCATCCCGGCGATCCCGAGCGTCCAGAGGACCAGCGCCGGCGCCGCGGCCCGGTTCCAACGCCACGCCGCCCATCCGAGCGTGAGTCCCCCCAGCAGCACCCCCTCAGGCCGCGTCATACCCAGCGCCGCGAGCGTGAGCCCGAGGAGCCAGGGTCTGGGCGCAGCGCCCACCAACTGGAGGGACAGAGCCCAAAGGAACAGGTACAAGCCTGACTCCAGCCCGGACAGCGCGTGAAAGGCGAGGTTCCCCGCAGCGCCGAGCAACACTCCTGTGACCAGGGCGCCTGACACCGGGGAGGCCGCATCCCTCGCCCCGAGTCCCGCGCCGATCCACAGGACGCCGAAGTAGAGCGCCCCACCGAGCACGCGGGCGAAGAGCGCGGGCTCAAGGTCCGGCCAAATGAGGAGCCCCAACGCGCTGAGCAGCGTCCAGAGCAGGTTCGTCACCCCTTCAACGGGGGGCTGCGTGGCGTCGAAGGTGAAGATCCCGTGCTCGACGACGTTCCGGGCGGTCCGGAACGAGATCCAGGCATCGTCGATGACGTAGCGCTCGTCTGAGAAGCGAGCGCACTGCGCGGCGCCGAGCGCGAGCCCGAGCAGGCGCGCGGGACGGACGAGCGTGGTCACCCCGAACCCTGCATGAAGCTCCGTGCTGCGGCACGGACCCCCGCGACAGCCGAACCGGGCCCGAGCCGGGGGTCGGCGGCGTCGGGTACCCCGGACGGCGACGGCACTGCGCTCGTACAGAGGGAGGACGGGGCGAGCAGATCCCATGACCTCGCGAGGAGGTCGGCCACCGGAGGGGCGCTGCTCGCTCCATCCTGCACATACCGTACACGCGGCTTGCGCAGGTTCATCCCTCCGCGGGCAACGGCAACAAAAACAGCGGATTCAAGACATACAGTCCATCGGGGGGGGGCAGCGTCGCCACGTCGTCGCCAGCGAGATCTAAGGAGGTGCCGGCGTACCCAAACGCAGCCACGGAGCTGCCGCTGTCATCGGGGGCGCGCCCGAAGGCGCCGAACAAGGAGGCCGCCACGCTGGACAGGCCAGCGGGTCCAAGTTGCGCCCTCACCTCGATGGGAAGCTCACCGATCCCGAGGCCGAGCGAAGGAGGGAGCATGGCGCAGTCGGCCTCATTGACCAGCACTGGCACGCTGATCCACCAGGCCACCGCCGGATCAGGAGACGTCACCGCCACTGCCATCGTCGGGTCGCCCGCGATCTCGCACACCACGGTAAACGCGTCCTGATCCACGACGATGAACGTCAGGTCTGTCAACACGGGAACCCCCGCGGCGACCTCCGCCTCAGCCCGCACGGTGAACCACGTCGCCACCATCTCCTCGTCCGCGTCCGTCTCCCCCGTGTCAGGCCCCGCGGTGTCCTCAACGTCCCCGGCCGAATCGCTGGCCTTGAGCGCGTTCTCCCCCCCGCCGCACGCGGCGAGGAGCAACAGGAAGAAGGAGGTCATCGGTACACCCTGGTCGGCCCTGACCCGGCAATGCGCCGTCATGCTACCCGCCGCCGGTCGCACCGGCAAGCTCCCAGGCGAAGGCAGGCGCGAGCGTGTAGGTCTGGTCGGCGTTCCAGCCCGGCGGGCCGGGATCAATCCCCGCGTCCAGCGCGGCGTCCCACGCCCAACCATACGCCTGCAAGCTCTGGCCATCGAAGCTCGCGTACCAGCCGAGGGACCGGCCGGGATACGGATCCGCGTCCGCCAAGCTGGGGTCGACGGGGCCGATCGCGATGGCGGTCGGCAACGTGTACGAGGCGTCCTGCGCGAGGTCTTCGTCACAATCCGTGCCGACCTCCGCGACGGTGAGCGAATAGGCGACGGTGCAGGCGTCACAACCCGCGAGCGGGGCGGCAGTGGTCCCCGTCAGCGTTTGGGCACGCGCGCAGACGAACGCGCGGTCACCGGAGGCGTCCCCCCAGTTCTTCGCGAAGAACGACCAGGCCTGCACCCCGGTGAGCCCGGTAGCGTCCGGCGTCACGGCACCCGCCTGGATGGCCCAAGCGGCCTCCCCAGGCGCACACGCGAGGAGAATGGGGAGCGGGAACAGGCAGAGCAAGCGGGTCATGGGAGCCTCGACATCGCCATCCGCCCGGCCACCCGCTCCGCGCGGGGGCCCGTCGGCGCGAGCGCGAGGTAGCTATGCCAGGACTGCGCCGAACGCGAGAGCGTATCCCCCGCGTCCTCGTAAAATCGGCCGCGCTCGTACCAAGCCAACGCCAACTCCGGGCCGAGCGACACCGCGCGATCAAAGTGCTGGGCCGCGAGCGCCCGCTCCCCGGTCTGCTCGTAGGCCCGCGCGAGGGACAGATGGACCGCAGCATCATCCGAGCAGCATGCGAGCAACGCCGCGCTGGCCTTCGCGAGCTCGCCTTTGGGGGCGAGTTCGGCGACGAGGGCACGAACCTTGCCCTGGAGCGCCGCCTCAAACCCCGAGCCGGGGGCCGCGCGGACCATCGGCAAGGCGGCTTCCCGAACGCGGTCCATCGCCTCGGGGTCGAGCGCGCGGACTGCCGAGAGCGCCTTCGCCGCGGCCCGCAACGCGGTCGCTTCCCCCTCCGGCACCGCCTCTCCGAAGCCGACGATGGCACGCAACGTCTGAGCCCGGTCCGGCGATGTGCCGGAGCGCCCGGTGGCGACGCGATCCGCCTCCTCCAGCCGGTCAAGGTCCACGAGCAGGAGCACTTGCGCGGTCCAGACACGCTCGTCGAAGGTCGCGACGCCATCGAGCTCCGCCAAGGCACCGAGCAGCTTCCCCTCTCCGCGCAGGTGGTCGGCGACGACGAGGTGCAGATCGACGTTTTGCCCGTCGCGCTGCAGGCCCTCTTTCGCCAGGCTCACCGCGCGCTCGGGCAGCCCTGCTTCCAGCAGCGACCGCACCCGAAGTGCTATCGCCTCGCCGGCAAGACGTGGGGGCACGGAGGCATCCCCGACGTAGCTCCTCGCGGCCTCCCCGGCGGCGCCATCGGGGGACAGCCCGAACGAGAAGAGCTGAGCGCGCGCATGCGTCGGGTTCATGGCCAACACGTCGTCGACCAAGGCCAGCGCTGGCTCGTAGAGCCCTGCCGCAGCGAGCGCGCGCGCCCGAGCGAGGCGGTACCGCGGCGCCCCGGGCTGGTCCAGGTCCGCCAGCACGTCATTGGCCCGGTCCGCATCGCCAGCACCCGGCCCGTTGGCGCCCCCGCCGAGCGCGATCCGGCTCAGCAGCAGGCGCTCTTCATCGTCGAGCGCCGGCTCCAGACCTGCGGCCGCTGCCGCCCCCCGCGGGTTCCCCATCGCCAGCTCCAGCTCGGCCGCGAGCATCGCTCGACGGTGCGGATCGAAGCGCCCTGCCTCCAGCGTTCGCTGGGCCGCCGCGAGCCGGGCCGGGTCACCGTTGAACTCCCACCAGATCACCAGCTCCAGCTCTGCCAGCTCCGCCGAGGCGCTCGGGGATGTGAGCCCGCCCTCCGCCCGGAGAAGCGTAGCCAGGTCATCCGTCGAGAGCGCATGGAGCAGCTCGGTGCGTGCGTTGCTCCGGGTGTGCGCCAGGAGTGCGGGGAGGATGAGCGCGAGCGCAGCCAGACCGAGGAGCAGCAGCACCAGCAGCACGCCCCCGACCCAAAGCGGGTGAATCTGGCGGCGCGCGGGGGGCTCGGGCGGGGGCGGCGGCGGTTCGGCAGCGACGACCGGCCGCATCGGCGCGGGATGCCGCTCGATCACCTCGATCGGGGAGCTGCCCATGTGCGCTGCGGGCGCGGGGGCAGGGGCCTCCGAACGTCCGAGCAATACGACGCTCTCGTCCTCCTCTTCCAGCACATCCGACCGGTCCACATCGGGGCTCACGGCCACGCCCATGGACGCCTGATATTCCCGCAGGTTGAACGTCTCCCGAAGGCGGTCGCTCTCCTCACGCCGGCGGTGCGTCTGCATGTCCTCGCCGGGGCGGAGCACCAGGAGGATTTGCGTGTCGCCGTCCCCGGTGGCACCGGTCAGGCTCACCACCCGGGCGTCGGTGTCTTCGCTCCCCCCGGCCTGCATCTCGTCCTCGCTGGCCATCCCCATCGTGGCCGTCCGCTCGCCGGGGTCGTCGTCCGCGGGAGCGGCCTCTCCGCTCTTGAACAGCGAGGGAAAGTTGCGCTCTGCGACTTCGTCCGCGAGATCGGCGAGCATTCGGGAGCGCTCGCTCGCGTCCACGCTCTCGGTGTGCTCGGGTTCGTCCGGGAGCTCTGCGAGCTGAAGGCTCAGCGGCTGCACCGCTGCGGCCAGGATGTCCTCCAGCGGCGGCCCCGCCGACAGATCTCCGGCGAGGGCCCATAGCAAGGAAAGCGCCCGTGGGTGCCGGGGGTCTTGACGTCGCACGCGCTCAAGAATGCCGGTTGCACGGGTAAAGCTTCCGGTCGCGGCGAACCGCTCCGCGAGCGACAAGAGCTCCGCGGTGGTCCCCTCGCGCTCGATCTGGCGGGCGCTGGCTTCGGGCGGGATGAACTCAGCGACGGATCGGCTCGCCAGCTCCGCCGCGACCGGAGCGCCCGCAGCCGAGAGCTCCGCAAGTGGGCCACGAGCCCGCTCTTTCCAGCCTCGTTCCAGGTAGATCTGCACAAGGAGCGTGAGCGCATCCAGATCTTGGGGGCTCGCCTCCAGCACTTCACGCACCCGCATCGTGGCGCGGTCCATGAGCCGCAGCTCAAAGAAAGCACGGGCCGCCGCCAAACGCGCGTGGGTCGAGGGGTTTCCGTGGCGCAGCCAGGCCTCCACAACCCGGATCACAGCGACATGATCGTTCTGTGACGCGAGCGCGAGGATCGCGTCGTCAAGCTTTCGGTCGGTCGGGAACGGGCTGGGGATCGAAGACAAGGGGCCAAAGTATATAGTGTTTTCAACATGCCCATCCCCACCCTCCGCTCGCTCCGGCTCGCCCACCACGCCGACACGGGCACCGCCACCCTCGATTTTCACCACGGCAAAGCCAACGAGATGGGCACTCCGGAGCTCCAGGACCTGGAGCAGCTCTGCGACTGGCTCGGCACCGGCGCTGTTCGCACGCTCATCAGCAGCTCTCGTCGCGTGTCTGCCCGAGGCACGCCGATCTTCATCTCCGGCGCCAACGTCACGGAGCGCACGGACTGGCCCCCGGAGCGCATCAAGGCCCACGTCCGGTGGCAACGAAGTGTACTCGCGCGCCTGCGGGCCGCACCGGTCTTCCACATCGCGATCATCGACGGGATCGCGCTGGGCTGGGGCACCGAGTTCACGCTGACCTGCGACTACCGACTCGCCGGCCCCAACGCCCGCTTCGGCCTTCCGGAGACGGGTCTCGGGATCCTCCCCGGGGCGGGCGGATCGTCCGAGCTCGCGGTCCGGGTCGGCGTCCACCATGCGCTTCGGCTCGGCATGACGGGGGAGCAGATCGGCCCGGATGAAGCGGTGCGCATCGGCCTCGCCGACGAACGCTGCGACAGCGTGGACGCGGGGATGCTCCGCGCGGCGGCGCTGGGAGCGCTGGTCCATCGCCGCTCCCCGACCTCCGTCG
>CANKNP010000273.1 GCA_947483545.1 Deltaproteobacteria bacterium
ACCCGAGCATTCGCTCCGCGCCGACGTTGAAGATCTGGATGACGCCCTTCGCGTCTGTCGCGATGCTGGAGAAGTTCGCGCTGTTGAAGATCGCGCTCTGCAACGCGCCGGCTTTGAGCAGCGCTTCTTCCGCTTGCTTGCGCGCGGTGTTGTCCGTCCCGATCAGCAGGTAGCCGATGATGGCGTTCTGGGCATCGCGCAGCGCGGTCACAGACACGACCGCGGGGAACCGGCTTCCATCCTTTCGGATGTAGGTCAGCTCGTAGATGTCCTCGATGCCGCGGGAGGCCTTGAACACCAGGGCCTCGAACCCTGGCGTGATCGCTGTGCCCAGCTCGGCGCTCAACGCGGTCGCGCGGGCGATGACCTCCTGCGGGTCGGAGATCTCGGCCGGCGTGATCTTGTTCATCACGTCCGCGGCGGCGTACCCGAGCATTCGCTCCGCGCCGACGTTGAAGATCTGGATGACGCCCTTCGCGTCTGTCGCGATGCTGGAGAAGTTCGCGCTGTTGAAGATCGCGCTCTGCAACGCGCCAGCTTTGAGCAGCGTTTCTTGGCGTTGAACCTCGATTGCGCCGTCATTGACGGGTGGCCGAGCGAGCGGAGGACTGGGGAGATTGTCTTTCATGACCGACTCCAGCGAAGCGCGGATTCAGTCACGGCGGGCCGCGGGCTGGAGGTGCGGGCAGCAGACACCTCGGGGTCGCTGTAACGCCCGGCGGCGGCAAGGACGCCTTTATTCCACGGAATCTGCGGCCGCCCGACCGACCCCCCGCGCCCGCCGACGAGTGGCTCCCGCTCGACAGGCCAAATCCTCCCGGGTCGCCGTGATAGCCGCCGCCTGCCGGCTCGCCCGGCGTGGAGCTCGATGTCCCGCCCCTCCGATCCCCTGCTTGGCTTTCTTCGTGATGTGGTGCGACGCAAGGCGCTCACATCCCAAGTGTTGGCCGAAAAAACCGGCATTGACCGCTCGATCCTCAAGCGCCGGCTGGCGGGCACCGAGGCGATGACGGTGGACGATCTCGTGTTGCTCTCCGACGCGCTGGCGTTGGGCCCGGACGAGCTGAAGCTCACAGCGAGCGGCCCGATGGCGCCCACGGTCGTCCACGGGGGCGAGGAGGTGGACGCCCCCGAGCCCGCGGACCCGATGGGGAACCTGCCGAAGCAGGTGGTCGGGCTGGGCTTTGCGCTTGGCATTGACGTGCTGTTGATGTTCGACGCGAAGCAACTGGCCGGGTCTGGCGTGCCGAATTCGGTGCTGGACCGGTTCAAGGATCTGCTCCCGATCCGGCTCGACGCCCGCTTTCACCGGCACAACAAGCCCGTGTTCGGACCGGACGAGTTTCAGTGTGTGCTGTCGTTCGACAAGCTCTACACCTGCGCGTTCCCCTGGACCGCGTTCCGCCAGGTTCACTTCATGCTGCCTGTCGAGGAGCCGGCCCCCCCGCCCCCGCCCCCCGCGCCGCCCAAGGTGGCGGGCAAGCCCTTCTTGCGCGTCATCAAGTGATGCTTCTGCTCCTGCTGGCGTGTACCCGCGCCACGCCGGCGCCCTCCCCGGCGGCCGGGCCCCCTGCGGCCGGGCCCGCCGCACGCCCGCCACGCCCCGCGCGGGGGAAGGAGACCGTGCTCGTCGCCGCCCCCCTCCCCGCCCCCCCCTTTGATGGCCCCTTCGCGCTCGGCATCAACGAGGCGGTTTCCATCCCGGGGCGGCTCCTCCGGGGGATGACCTGGGAGCAACAGGCTTCTGAGCTGGCCGCGGACGCCTCGCTGACCGCCTCGCTGGGGGTCACGCTCGTACGGGGTCACACCGGCGCCTATCCGAACATCAGCCAGTTTGATCTTGCGCGATCCCCGGACCTTCTTCGACAGGCCGACGAGTGGGTGAAGGCGGTTCAGGGCGCCGGGCTCGAGCCCGTGGGGATGGTCAGCCCCTGGCCGGGGAACGATACGGCGAGCGTGACGGAACACTACGTGCCGAGCGATATGCAGGCGTATGAAGCCTACGTTTCCAGAATTGTCGAGCGGTACGACGCCGACGGGGTGGAGGACATGCCCGGGCTCGCCGGCGCGGTGCGCTACTGGGAGGTGGACAACGAGCCCGACCTGAAGAACTCTACGCCTGCAAAGAGCGCAAAGCGGGAGTACGACCCGACGCTGTTCTGCACCCCGGTGGAGTATGCGCAGGTGTTCTTGGCCTCTGCGCGGGCGATCAAGGCGGCGAACCCGACCGCGCGGGTGTTGAACGGGGGCCTCTACCGCCCGCATTCGGCCCAGGGTTCCAGCTATTTCCAGGCGTTCACCGCGCAGGCGGGCGTCCTGGACGCGATCGACATCGTCTCGGTCCACACGTACCACGACGATCTGGACGGCGAGCGGCTGGCCATCGGCATCCGGAACGAGCGCAGCTTTGCGCCTCAAAAGCCGGTTTGGGTCACCGAGACGAGCCTTGGCACCACCGAGCAGATCGACGAGGAGGACCAGGCCCGGATGGTGCTGACCTTCGTGGTGCGATCGGCGCTGGAGGGGGCCGACAAGCTGTTCTGGCACACCCTGGGCGACCCGCCCGAGACCGACGCCACCCGGAAGATGCCGATGTTTGGGCACTCGCTGTTCCGGTCCAGCGCCTCCGGGCAACGGACGGTCAAGCCGATGGGCGAGGTGTATCGGAACCTCGCGGGGATCTTGAAGAGCCACGATCTGACGGGGTGTACGCCGGATGGGCCCGGTGCGGTGCGGCTCAAGGACGGCAGCGTGCTGTTGTACGAGGGCGCCCGCGCGGTCCCCGTCGAGGGCATCAACCTCCGGACCGGCGCCGCTCTCCCCGTCGGCGCCGACGCGGCCGCTCCCGCCTGGCTGCGTTGAGGCTCTGGCCTCCCGCGCTCGCCCACGGCGCGATACCCTGCGCGCTATGCGCAGCCCCACGCTCCTAGCGCCCCTCCTGGCCGCGGCCCTCACGATCGGCGTGCTGCCCGGGTGTGCGGCCCGGGCCGGCTACTATGTGGTCAGCGCCGAGCGCGAGTACCTGTCCGCGATGAACGAAGGGGCCGAGGAACGTGCGCCTTACGAGGCGACCATGGCGGGCGCATACCTTCAGAAAGCGAAGGAGGAGATTGGATATTCTGACTACGGGGTCGCGGAGAAGTTGGCCAAGCGCTCGATGGAGATGTCGGAGAAGGCGCTGACCCGGTCGGAAGACCTCTCGCCGACGCAGAACCCGGACAAATTCGTGCCTGAGGTGCGGGTCAAGGAGCCAGAGAAGCCCAAGGAGCCCGAGCCGGATCTCGATCTCGACCTGGACGACCCTTGATGCGCGCCTGGGTGGCCGTTCTGGCCCTTGCCACTTGGAACGTGATGGGTTGCGCGAGCCAGGCGACGCTCGCGCAACAGTACGTGGACCTGGAGCGTGACATCCAGACGGTCCACACGCTGTCGAATTGCGCGCCCCGCGACCTGGCCCTGGCCGATGCCAACTACGAGTTCGCCCGCGTCGAGTTCGACCAGGGCAACACCCGCCGCGCGTCCGAGCACATCGCCGTGGCGCGAAAGCATGTGGTGATCGTTCAGCAGTGCCCACCTCTGAAGCAGGCGCCGGTGCCCAAGGCTGTGCCGAAGAACGGCGATGGCGATGGGGACGGCGTGGTGGACGCGGACGACGGCTGCCCGCGCGACCCCGAAGATCTCGACGGCTACCGGGACATCGACGGTTGCCCCGAGATCGACAACGATGGCGATGGCGTTCTCGACAGCAGCGACAAGTGCCCGAACGAGGCGGAGGATCGCGACGGGTTCAACGACACCGATGGGTGCCCGGAGCTCGACAACGACAGCGACGGGCTCGCGGACGGCCAGGACGCTTGCCCGCGGGAGGCGGGGCCCATGGCGTCGAAGGGCTGCCCGACGCGGGATGGCGACAGTGACGGCGTGAACGACGACGTGGACAAGTGCCCAACCGTCCCAGAGACACGCAACGAATACCTCGACGATGATGGCTGTCCGGACGAGAAGCCCCAGCTCATCGAGGTGACCGCGACGCAGATCGTCATCAAGCAGCGAATCAACTTCGCCACCGGAAAGTCGACGATCCTCGCGGACAGTTACCCGGTGTTGAACGACGTCGTGCTGGTGATGAAGGACTACCCGAACATCCACGTGGAGATCGGCGGCCACACCGACAACGTCGGCGATGACGCGCTCAACCAGCGGCTGTCCAAGGGCCGGGCGGACGCGGTCTTCGAGTACCTGCTTGCGCATGGCGTGCGGGCCGACCGGATGCTCACCATGGGCTACGGCGAGACACGTCCGATCGACACGAACATGACCGACTCCGGGAAACTGGCGAATCGACGGGTCGAGTTCAACATTGTGGACGACGGGTTGAACCAGCCGCAGCGCTGAGCGGCGGGCCAGCCCGGCTGGCCTCGGCTGGCCCCCCTCTAAGACCCCGACCGCAACACTGCCGTTTGGATGGTCTTCAGCACGATGAGCACATACAACGCCGGGCTCATCTCCTGGATCGCGTACAGCTCATAGCAGAGCTTCTCCGCTGCGTCTTCTTCATTCGCCCCGTAGCCGTAGCGCACCTGGGCCCAGCCGGTCACCCCTGGCTTGACCGAGAAACGCAGCGCGTAGAATGGGATCTTCTCCTTGAGCAACCCCACGAAGTACGCGCGCTCTGGCCGCGGACCCACGATCGACATGTCCCCCCGCAGCACGTTGTAGAACTGCGGCATCTCGTCGATCCGCGTACGGCGTAGGAATCGTCCGACCTTCGTGACGCGGTTGTCATGTGGCCCTTGTGACCACTTGGGCCCGTGTTTTTCAGCGTCCAGGCGCATCGTCCGCAGCTTGATGATCTCGAACGGCCGCTCGTTTCGGCCCAGGCGCTCTTGAAAAAACAACGGAGACCCACGCGACTCCAAGCGGATCGCCATCATCGCGAGCAGCACCACCGGGAGCGTGAGGAGCGCGCCGATCACGGCGATCGTGATGTCCACCAGCCGCTGAACCGCTGCGCCGAATTGGCTCCCCCCTGAGAAGACCGGCCCGAAAATGAGCCACGAATCCGTCAAGTGCAGGATCGGCACTTTCCCGGTCAACCGCTTGTACACCGTGGCCATCTCCTCGATCTGCACGCCGGCGGACTTGCACTCCAGGAGCTGCTTGGTCACCTCGCTGCCCATGCTCCCGCGCAGCGCGACGATGACCAGCTCGATGCGATGCTCCGCGACGAGGGCCTTCAAGGCGCTCACGCTCCCGACCACGGCGACGTCCATGGCAGGGTCGGTGATGCTGTCGTCGTCGAGATGATCGCCGTGCCGCCGGTACCCGGCCCGGGGGTGGTCGAGCAGGCCCACCAGATCGTAGACCCCGTTGGTGCGGCTGTGGCTCCGGATCACCGTTGCGAGCAGGTGAGCGGCCTGCCCCGCGCCCACCACCAGGGTCCGCAACCGGAACGCAGGCCGGGGGCTGAACGCACAGAGGGCGGGCCGCCAGAGGGAGAGCAGGATCGCGAGGCACAGCGCCGTCAGGAGCGCGATGTCGCGGCCCCACCAGCCGTGGGGGAAGACCGCGTATGCGACCAGCTGAACGGGGATGGCGAGCGCGACGGCGACCCAGAGGCGCGGGATGTGGTAGCGCTCCCGAAAGTCAAGGTTCGGGTTGTAGGCGTCCGCGAGGTAGAGCATCAGGAGGTTGGAGCTGAAGAAGAAGAGCGATGCGCCGGTGTACTTCTGGACGATGCTCAGCCCGTCCTGGCCGGGCGCGCCGAACCCATGGATGAAGGCATGGCCGAGATGGATGGCGACCAGCGCGAGGATGACGTCGCCCACCACATAGTGAAGCTGTCGGCGCTGGTAGGGGATGCCGAAGAACTTCATGGTCCGCGGGCCAGATCGCGGTAGACCGCGGCGGTCTGGGTCGCCATCTCCGCTGCGGTGAACCGCGCGAGGAACGCGCTGCGGCCGGCGTCTCCGAGCCTTCGCCGCAGCGGCGGGTCTTGGATGAGCCGTCGGAGCGCGCGGCGCAGGCCTGCCTCGTCGCCCCGTGCCACGAGCAGGCCGGTGTGCTGGTCCTCGACCGCCTCCCGGATGCCGCCGACGTCGGAAGCGAGGACGGGGAGCCCGGCGCGCATCGCCTCCAAGACCACGAGCGGGAAGCCCTCTTGCTTCGAGATCAACACCCCAACGTGCGAGGCAGCCAGCACGTCGGCGACGTCGAGCCGCTTGCCCAGGAACGCGATCCGGCCGGCGACGCCCAGCTCCCCGGCCAGGGCTTCGATCGCTGCCCGATCCGGCCCGTCCCCAACGAACTGCAGGCAGAAGTCCCCTTCGATCCCGACCAGCGCCCGGAGCAGGAGCGCGTGATCCTTGGGCGTCGCCATGCGCGCGACCATGGTGAGGTCCACCCGGCCCGGGGCGTCGGGTGCCGCGCGCTGCGGCACGTCGCGCACCCCGTTGTGGATCACCCGGACCTGGGCAGGGCGTGTCACGTGGAACCTCGCCGCCACCTCCCGGTCCGCCTCGGACACGACGATGAACCGCGTGGTGATCCGCCCGATCAGCGCCTCCGTGGGGATGGCGAAGGACTTGCGGGACCAGGGGATGCCGTCGGAGAAGGACCAAGCGTGGGCGGTGTGCAGCGAGGGCACCCGGGCTGCAGCTGCGGCCAGACGACCGAGCACGCCCGCCTTGGTGCTGTGGGTGTGGACGAGGTCAGGTCGAACCCGACGAATGATCCGGATCAACGTGCGTAGCGCGCGAAGGTCGGTCGCGGGGGAGATGCTCCGCTGCAGCTCGGGCAGCACGTGGACGGGCACGCCGAGGGCGCGAAGCTCCTGGGCGAGGAACTCGTCGTCGCCGATGACGACCTCGAAGGCGACGTTGCCCACGAGCCCAGTGACCAGCTCCAGGACGTGGACCTGAGCGCCGCCGGGCTCTCCGCGGGTGATGACCAAGAGGACCGTGGGGGGGGGCATCGGGCCCCGGGAGTATGCCACAACGAGCGGACACCGGGTGACTTGGCCCGGGCGCCCGGCTACGTGCCCGCGATGGCGCCCCCGCCCAGGCGATCTTCTTGAGCAGGTTCGACCCACTTCGCGCCTCCTGGGCGGCCGCCCCGGGCTTTGTCGAGCGCCAGGCGAAGAACCTCCGGCACGTGCGCTACCTCGGGCACGGGAAGCGGCGCGTCACCTTCGTGTTTGGATGCCAGCGCTCCGGCACAAAGATGCTCATGCGCATCCTCGACCGAAGCCCAGAGACCCGGATCTACCACGAGAATCACGCCTCAGCGTTCCGGGACTTTCAGATCCGCTCGGACCGCACCATCCGGGCCCTTGTCGCCCTCTCCCCCG
>CANKNP010000274.1 GCA_947483545.1 Deltaproteobacteria bacterium
ACCGTTACAGGTGGAAGGCGGCGGGCCCGGAGTCTTCGCCGGACCGTCGCATTCCACCGGTAGGAACGGTGCAAAGAGACCGCCGAGCCGCGAGCGAGGTTTGCCGAGCGCGCGGATCGGCGGCCTTCGGCGCTCCGGGCGCCCGCGCTGAGCGGTTTCCAACGCACGGGCCTGTGCGCCATGGCACAGGGGGACCGGCGCGATGAGGCATCAGCGACGCCCTGGCTTTCCCCGACGCGCCTCGGATCGGTGCGGGCCGAAGGAGGGTTCGGATCCTGGCGAAGCCGAGCGTTTGTTCGTCGATCTCGAACGCGCAAACCGTCACTATTTTCATTCTGGGGCTGGCACGCGGCGTGCTCTACACCGATTCGTCCCCCACCCCGGAGTCGCCCATGTCCCCCAAGCGCAGCCTCGCCCCCCGGTTCAGCCTCCTCCCCATGTCCATCGACGCCTCGGACCTGAGCCCCGTCGAGATCTTCATCGACATCACCGACATCCTGGAGATGGCGGACCTGCCCGACCTGTCCGGCTGCCTCGTGGCGCTGGACGCGATCTGAACGCGATGCCACCTGCATGGTCGTTCCCGGATAGGGAGCGCCATGCTCGTGCTTGTCGCGATGGTTGGTTGCGCCGCGCTCACCGACGCACCCGCGGACACCGGGAGCCGGGAGCCCGCGTTCCCGTCTGAGCGGGAGGCCTGGCGCTGGCCCTTCGCGTCCGATTCCCCCTGGAACGTCTCGGTCGGAGACGGGCTGGCGCTGCTCGCCGATGGCGCCTGCACGGAAGCCGTTCAGAGCACCTCGGTGGACGCTTGGGTCAACGCGGCGGAATGGAGCCACCCCGTCCACCTTGCCGCCGCTTCGGACCCGGTGGTGGCCATCTGGGAAGACGACTTCGCGCCCGTCTCCGTCTCTTTTCCCGAAGTCGCCGAGCCCTCCCTGCCCGCCTGGCCGGAGGGCGACGCGCATCTGCACCTGGTGGACGCCACGGGGAGCACCGTGACGGAGATGTGGCAGGCGCGGCCGAGGTCCGACGGCGATTGGGACGTGGACAGCCTCGCGCAGAACGATCTTTCAGGCTCGGGCATCGGCAGAGGCGGCGTGCGGATTTACGGGGGCAGCGCGGTCGGTGGGCTGTGGCGCACCGGCGAGGTCGAAGCCGGGGCGTGGCACGCGCTGGCCCTGTCGCTCCCTGTAGATGTGCTGGCGCCGGAGTTCGTCTGGCCGGCCACCGAGCTATCCACGTCCCGTGAGGACAGCATGATCGGGGCCGTGCCGGTCGGGCAGCACGTCGCGATCCCCCAGGACGTGGACGAGCACGTGGCCTCGACCCCCGCCGGGCGCGCCCTCCTCCGGACCTTGCGGGACTACGGCGCGTTCGTGGTGGATCATGCCAGCGGCTTCGCCCTGTACGCCGAACCGGGCGCAGAGGCCGAGATCGACGGCATGCGGAGCGACATCGATCTCGTCCGCTCGCTCCTTCAGTGCAGCACCAACGTGAGCGAGTCGGCACCGGGGGGACCCGGAGCTCGGCGTCGGCCGGACGCCCCGCCGCTCGACTGAGGCGCTCGCCGATTCTCCCGCCCCGCGAGGGCGCGGGCCGGGCGCATCGGCCCGTGTTGGCGAAGAACGCCCGCATCCGCGGGCTTGTGTTCGCGTCCTTTCGGCCGGGTCCGGCGCTGCCGCGCCGTTCCCGCCCGAGACGCAAACACGGGAGCCAGCTCTGAAGGCGCGCACTTCGTGCCGCCTTCCATTCTGGCTCCCCCGCCGCGCCCGGCGATTCCCGTTAGAAACCCCGTTCGGAGAGCGCGCGTGTACCAGTCCGGCGACGAGATCGACATCTGGGTCGTCGAGAAGGCGCTTGGCCAGGGCGGCATGGGCAGCGTCTACCGGTGCCACAATCGTTCCGCGAAGCGCATCCTCGCCGCCATCAAGGTGCTCGATGGCTCGCTGAACCGCATCCCAAAGATCCAGGCGCGATTCATCCGCGAGGCCGAGATCCTCTTCGCGCTGGACCACCCGAACATCGTGAAGGTGCGGAACGGGCGGGTGGACATGGACCCGCCGTACCTGGAGATGGAGTTCGTCGACGGCATGAGCCTGGAGTCCCGGCTCGAACGAGGCCCAATCACGGTCACCGAGTCGGTCTCCCTGCTCAGGGAGATCGCCTCCGCGCTTTGCTACCTGCACGCCCAGAACATTCGCCACCGAGATTTGAAGCCGGCGAACATCGTCTGCCAGACCGACGGGCGGGCGAAGCTCGTGGACTTTGGCATCGCCACGGAGCTCGACGGCGCCACGCTCTCCGAGCACGGCCAGGCGATGGGCTCCGCGAGCTACGTGCCCCCCGAATGGGCCCGCCCCGGCGAACTGGACTCCGCCAAGTGGGACATCTACGCCCTCGGCGTCTGCATCTGGGAGGCGCTGACCGGCCACGTCGCGTTCCCTATGCCGACCGAAGGCAGCCCCAGCCAGCGCTTTCTGCTCACCGTTGCCCAGAAACAGTCGTCGGTGCCGCTCGATCCAGGCGCACATTTCCCGTTGGAGCTCCGGATCCTTGTCCGGGACCTGACCCACCCCGATCCCGACCGGCGGGTGCCCTCCGCCGAGGCGCTGGTCGCCCGCGTCGCGGACCTCGACATGACCACGGTGGACCCCGAGCACCGCTTCGACGCCGCAGACGACGCACTGGCTGCGGCCCGCGCCCGCCCCCGGTCGAACAGCACCATGGTGCCCGACGATGGACTCGCCATCGCGGTGGCGCCCGCACCCCTGAAACGCCTGACCCGCCCTGCCGCCGAACCGACGTTCAATGAGACGACCGGGGTGTTCGAGCGCGCCCAGAAGGCCGCGTCCCCTCCCGCCGCGCCCCTCGTCGCAGCGCCGAAGCCCGGCCGCTCGCTCGCTGCGCTGCTCGGCGTTGGAGCCGTTGCAGTGGCAGGCCTTGCTGGGCTCGCCATCGCCACTTTTGTCGCGACCCGGCCGGATCCCGAGCCCGTCGCCGTCGTGCCCCCGCAGCCGCGCGCCCTCGCGTTCATCGTGAGCGGGGTGCCCGCCGGCGTGCCCGTGCAGCTCTCGCTCGATGGGACGATCCTCGCGGACACCGGAGGGCGCTGGTCCGCCGGCATCGTGAGCGTCGGTCCGCACGCGCTCAACGCCACGCTGGGCGCGAACTGCGGCGAACCGGTCGCGACCTGGTGCAAGCAGGTGTCACGCACGGTGACCGTCTCCGAGGGCGACGGCGAGCAGACCGAGGTGGCCCAACTCCCCGCACCCGAGGCCCGCGCCGTCACGCTGATGGGCGTGTCCGGGGCTCAGATCGAGGGGGTCGGCGACGCCCGAAAGGTCCCCGGAGGTCGCCAATTCGACGCGCTCCTGCCCGGCACGTACGCCGCCGTCCTGGCCGACGGAAGGACGATCCAAGTCGAGGTCCCCTGGGCGGCTGGCGCGCTGATCTTGCCGATCGCGCCTGCGTCTCCGGAGGCGGTGGCGGCGACCGCATCTCCGCCGGGGACCGGGACCACGACCGCCGTCGTCACGCCCCAGGTGGCCGTGCCGCACGCCGACCCCGACCCCGCCCCGGCGAGCACGGCCGCGGCGCGCGCGGGCACCGTCGGGAGCTTCGCCACCTGGCTCAAGACCCACCCCGACTGGGAACATGACGCCGCGATCGCCGCGGGTCAGGCCGAGGAGGGCTACCTCAAAGGCTGGACCGGCGCCGAGCCCCCCCCCGGGCAGTCGGACCGCGCGCTGGTCGGGATCTCCTGGACCGCCGCCAACGCCTACTGCAAAGGCCGCGGCGGACTTGCAGACGCCGCGGCGGAGCCCACGACCTGGCAGGAGTCGGCCTCCCAGCCCTGGCACGAGTACCGGCAACAGGGCGGTGCCCCGGCCTGGCGCCGCGCGGACGGCACGGTCTCCACCGCCGTCTCCCGCACCTCCGGGAACGTGGTGACCGGGTTTCGGTGCGCCAAGTGAGCTTGGGGCCGGGGGACGAGATCGACATCTGGGTGGTGGAGCGCTCGCTCGGCCAGGGCGGCATGGGCAGCGTCTACCTAGGCGACCTTCGACGCCAGCCCATCGGCACCTGCCGCCGCGCTCCCGAAGCCCTCCCCCAAGACGGACAAGCCGTTGGCCCCTGCGCAGCCCGTGGGCGCCGGGAAATCGCTGACGGCCCCCGTCATCGTGCTCGACGCCAACACCCTCGCCAAGCTTACGGACCGCTCGCCCAAGCAGGCGTGGCTTCTCGCCCTGGCCCCGGGCGGGTTGCTCGACCGTACGGCACGCAGCGAGGGGGAGACGGAGGAGGCCCGTCTCTTGATCGAGCTGCGGAAGACCCTGGCCGTGTGGGACACGTCGCCTCCCGTGGATCTCGTCGCGCACGCAAAAGGCAGGCTCAAGCTTCCTTGGGTAAAGTTCGTCGCCATCGCGGCCGTGCTGACGATGCTGTACTCGTTGACGCAGGGCTCGATCGGCGGGCTGATCTGCCCACTCGCGCTGGCGCCCATCCTCCTGCCGTTCCGCCCCAACGATCCTGTGGACGCGATCGAAGCGCTCCCCCACGCCCGCTCTGAGCACGCGATCCGGCTCCTTCAGCGCCTGCTCGGGCGCTCGTTTGTGACGGTGATGGATGGCGCCGTTGTCGAGCACGTCCCGCACATGGTCCTGTTGCGCAGCCGCATCGTCGAGGTCGATCAGGCCGAGGCGACCCTGCGTGCCCGTTCTGCCGAGATCGAGACCACTCGTCTCGAGATCGTCGCCGCAAACGAGGAGATGGGCCGCCGGGGAGAGGACGCCGAGACCGCGCGGCTCGCCCGCCAGATCCTGGGTGAACGCGCGCAGATCGCCGCGCTGGCCACCGTGCGAGAGGAGCTTCGGGCCACGCTACAGCGAACGGAGGACGTGCTCGGGGAGCTACGGGCGATGGCGATGCGGGCGGCGCTCTCGATGCGCGCTGCCCGATTGACCGCCGGGACGGCTGCCCCCGCGAGGGCCATCGCGGACGCCGAAGTGGACCTCGCCGGCTACGGGAGCCGGCTGGCGGATCTCGCGGCGGAGACGCGGGACGCGGATGCGCGGCTGAGGGGGCTGTTGGAGCGGTAGCTTAGTGAAACCGCGACCGGTGGCGGGACAGCAAATCCCCGCCGTAATCATCCACGGGGTTCCGATACACCGCGTGGATATGGTCGGGGGCGGTGTGATCGAGCTCGATGAACACGGTCGGCCCGTGAACGCGGTAGTAGAACACCGCGTCGATCTCGGTGGCCCCAAACCACATGACGTAGGTATCATCCAGGTTCGCCTCGATCTCGCTCAACCGGCCAGGAACGTACGCCTCGTCCTGGTCGCTGACCCAAACCGAGATCCACTCCATCAACAGCGTCCGCTGGGCGGGGGTCAGGACACTCCCCGGGAGGCCGGTGTAGTCGGGAAACACGCCGTTCACGCCCGGTCCGGCCACCAGATCGAACACGTTGTCATCCCCGAGGACCGCCACTGCGCGTTGCTCCTCGGTGAGGCTCTGCATCAGCTCGATGGGAACGTCCGCTTCGGCCGCCATTGGGGTCAGCCCCGCGTAGGCTGAACCGTCGGGCGGGACCGTCTTGGGCTCGATTCCGAGCAGGTTGGGCGCCATCGTGACCGAGTCGCAGACCGCCGTGAAATTGTAGACGAGATGGTGGCCATCGAACTGCCACGCCCATGCGTCCGTCTCGGACGGCGTGCCGTAAAACGCGAACGTGTAGAATTCCTCGCCGAGGATCTCCGTGCCGCCGAGCCGACCCCATTCATCCACCCCGATGATCTCCAAGGCTTGCCCGTAGCCTGCGGCCGAGAGGCTCGCCTCCAACACGGCGTAGGCCAGGACCGACTGCGCCTCGGTCATCTCGCCCAGGGAGAGGCCATCACGCGGCGTTGTGGGCACGGGCAGGTTGCTCCAATCGCCGCGGTTGACCTCGTCCAGCGTGAACGAAAGATCGGCGAGCTGCGTGGCGTCGAGGCTGGCCAGGAAATCCGTCGCCGCCTGCACCAGCGTCGCGCAGCTCGCCTCCGTCGCGGAGGGGCCGGTGTCGGTGTCGGTGTCGGTGTCCGTGTCCGTGTCCGTGTCGGCGTCGGTGTCGGTGTCCGCGTCCGAGTCCGTGTCCGTATCCGAGTCGGTGTCTGTGTCGGTGTCCGTGTCCGTGTCGAGTGAGGTGTCGTCGGGCGAATCCACCGGCTCAGTGGCCTTGCCGTCACAGGCGATGAGCAGGAGGGTGGGGGCCAGGTAGGAGCAGCGAAGAAGGGTCATGCCGCGGATCGTAACTGGCCGGGGCCAGCCCGGGCGAGGGACAAACAACACCGTCCTAAGTCCCTGGAAGTGCTTAATTTGGAGCCGGGCTGGCCCCTAACCGCACCGTTCCAGGTGGAAGGCGACGGGCCCGGCGTCTTCGACGGACCGTCGCATTCCACCGGTAGGAACGGTGCAAAGAGACCGCCGAGCCGCACGCGAGGTTCGCCGAGCGCGCGGATCGGCGGGCCAGCCCGGGCGAGGGACAAACAACGTTGCAAAGAGACCGCCGAGCCGCGAGCGAGGGTCGCCGAGCGCGCGGCGCCTGTAAGGTCGAGCCGCGCGTCGCGTTGTCCGTCCGAACCCCCGGAGTCCCCCGTGTCGAAGCCCCTCGCCGCCTTCTCCCTCGACAGTGTCCGCCTCGCGTTTGAGTGCCCGTTGCGCTGGGAGAAGCTCGCCCGGGTTGCCAGCGGGCAGGACCCCAACCGCGGGGATGACGACGCCAAGCGCTTTTGCGGCACCTGCGAGAGGCACGTGCACAACCTGTCCGCGATGTCGCGCCCCGCCGCGGAGGCTTTCCTGCGCGAGGTGGACGTGGCGGTCTGCGTGCGGGTCGAAGTGGACGCCGCCGGCCGCGCTGTTCATCGTCCGGCGATGCTCCCCGCCCTCGCAGGGGTCGCGCTGGTCGCGGGACTCGGCGCATGCAACGTGGGGGCCGACTCCGCGGACTCGTGGGCCGATAGCGGGGGCGGGTTGGAGCACACGGAGGTGGACCTGGACCGGACCCACGGCGGCGGCTCCACCTCTGCCAGGGGCGCGGACTACCCGGTCCTGATGGGCGAGCCGTCGACGCCCAACCGGCCAACCACAGGGATCCCCGAGGCGGGCGTGATCCCAGAGGTCGTCGAGATCCCGGAGGTCAAACCCGCCGGCGAGGTCAAACGCCCGATCCTCATGGGCAAGCCGGTGATGCGTCCCGAGCCGGTGATCGAGGTGATGGGGGGGATGGGGTGACCCTCACCCCACGACCACCCCCGCCCCCCGCAGCTCCGCCACCGCCCGCTCCACATCCCC
>CANKNP010000275.1 GCA_947483545.1 Deltaproteobacteria bacterium
CGGAGTACCGAAACTTGGGTCCGGTCCTCCCGGCTCCGGAGTACCGGACCGGGAGGCCCGACGCGGTCCGGCCTGGCTTTCATCGTGCGTCGGGTCGTGACTTCCGCCGAAGTCATCTAGTTGCCGGCCGGCGCGACCGGCGCTGGGGTGTCCGGGAGCATCGCGGGCATCTCCTCCAGACCCACCTGACGGGGGTTGGCGCAGAGGTATTGCTTCGACAAGGCGCCCGCTCCCGCCACCACCCTCGCTTCGGCGTCCGCACGTTCGAAATCGCCGTTCTCGACGTCCTGCACGAGCGCGTCGCGTGCGGTTCGAGCGACCTCCGCGATGCGAGCCAAGCCGGTAACGTCGGGACAGGCGGAGGTGCGTTCGGCGATGGTGGTCACGATGTCGTTGGCCGCAAGGATCCGTGGGTCGGGCTCCCCCCCGCCTCTTCGCAAGAATACAAAATCACCCATCCCAAGCAGGTTCCCCATCACCGGGGTCTGCACACGTTGCCCGCGGTCGAACGCATCCTGGCGGACCTTGGGCCCAATGCTGGCGCCCAGGGCGGTCGCGGTCGTGAATTTCTGCACGTCCTCCAGCGCCTCGATGAACCGCCCGGTGAACACAGAATGTCCTCCCGCCCCGCCATCGAGGACAGGTTGGTCGGCCCTGCCAGCGGTCAAGACCTGGAACACCGGCTCGCGCGTGGCCTCCTGGATGTAGGCCTCGTCCACCCGCGGGACCTGGGCGTCGCGGGTGACGAGAATCCCGCCGTAGCAGGCATCCACCACCAAGAACTTGTGCTTGGCGGGCACACGCTTCCCGATCACATCCCGAAGCTCGTTCATCGAGATGTTGGCGTAGATCCCCTCATCAGGATCCGTCGACCCGTCGTATGGGACCAGATATCCGAGCGTCTCGTCCTTGCCGACCGCCTCGCTCTGACCGTGACCCGCCCAGAAGATGAACAGCGCATCGTTCTCATCCAGCGTGCGGTAGTCCGCGAGGGCGCGGAGCACCCCGGTGCGCGTTGCCTGTGCGTCCCGCAGGATCCGGATGGTCGCGAAATCGTAGCGTTCTACGAGCACGGACTGCACGCCCTCAGCGTCGCGCACCGCGTACGTGAGGTCCAGCTTGTCGTCCGCGTAGTCGTTGATCCCGATGATCAGCGCGTGCATCTCGCGGTAGGGACGGACCGCCGTGCCGACCGTCGGCCCTGCGCTGACCGTGACCCCACGAAGCTCTGTCGGCGGGTCGATAGCGCTCGCCGTGGACTTGGGCTCGGTGGCGTGCACCAACCCGATCCCCGCCCAGGCGACGACGGCGAGGGTGGGTAGTTTTCGGGTGTTCACCGCCGCAGGCTACGGCATGGTGTGCTGAGTGTCAACGCCCCCTTTCCGACGCACCTCCAGCCCAAAGCCTCCATCCCAAAGCCTCCAGCCTACCCCCTGCATACATGGCCCGGCATGCCCATCGAGATCCCCGAGACCCTGCCCAGCCTCGCGACCCTCATCCAATTCTTCGAGGAGGGCATCCCGTTCAACAAGCACCTGGGCATGAAGGTGATCGAGCTGACCGCCGAGCACTGCCGGGTTCGAATCCCCTTCCAGGACTTCCTGGTGGGCGATCCCTTCCGGCCGGCGCTTCACGGGGGGGTAAGCGCCACGTTGGCGGACACCGCGGGCGGTCTGGCCGTATTTGCGCGGGTGGGATCCATCGGGGCCCGGGTGAGCACAGTGGACCTCCGCATGGACTACTACGCGCCCGCGCCGCTGGCAGACATCTACGCAGACGCCACGGTCGTGCGGCTCGGCAACAGGGTCGCCATCGCCAGGATCCTGGTGCACGCCGAAGATGCCTCTACGGTGTTCGCAGAGGGCAAGGGCGTGTACAACGTGCACAAGGCACGTTGAAGGCGATCAGTCCGGCGCAGTGACGCGCACGATCTCATCGACGGTGGTCATGCCCTCGCGGAACTTCGTGAGCGCGCTGGCCCGCAAGGTCTTCATGCCCTGGCGCACGGCCTCGCGCTTGAGCTCCAGGGTCGAAGCGCCGTTCAACACGAACTCCTTGAGCTCTTCGTTGAAGATCATGATCTCGTAGACGGCGATGCGGCCCTTGTACCCGGTGTTGTTGCACACCCGGCAGCCGGTGCCCTTGAACGCCTTGATGTCCGCGACCTCCTCGGGCGGGATGCCGACGTCGATCAGCTGCTGGCGCGGGACCTCGAACGGCGCCTTGCACTCGTAGCAGACCTTGCGGAGCAGACGCTGGGCGCCGATCAAGTTGACCGAGCTGGCGACGAGGAACGGCTCGATGCCCATGTTCAGGAGACGCGAGACGGTCGACGGGGCGTCGTTGGTATGCAAGGTGGAGAGCACCAAGTGGCCGGTGAGCGCGGCCTTGACGGCAATTTCCGCGGTCTCGAAGTCTCGAATCTCTCCAACCATGATGACGTCTGGATCCTGACGCAAGAAGCACCGGAGCGAAGCTGCGAAGTTCAGCCCGATCTCCTCGTGCATCTGCACCTGGTTGATGCCGTACAGGTTGTACTCGATGGGGTCTTCCGCCGTCGAGATGTTGTGCGACGTCTTGTTGAGCTCCGAGAGCGTCGAGTACAACGTCGTCGTCTTTCCGGACCCCGTGGGACCGGTGATCAGGATCATGCCGTAGGGCTTGTTGATGGCGTCCTTGAAGTCGCGCAAGATGCGCTCTTCAAAGCCGAGCTTCGTCATGTCGAGCTGGAGGTTCGACTTGTCGAGGAGCCGCATGACGGTCTTCTCACCCCAGAGGACGGGGCAGATCGAGACGCGGAAGTCCATCTCCTTGCCCTTGCCGAGCTTCAACTTGATGCGTCCGTCCTGGGGAAGCCGACGCTCGGCGATGTCGAGGTTCGCCATGATCTTCAACCGCGAGGTGATCGCGTGCTTCAGCCGCAAGGGCGGCTTCATGACCTCGTACAGCATGCCGTCGATGCGGTAGCGGATGCGAAGCTGCTTCTCGTAGGGCTCGATGTGGATGTCGGACGCGCCCTTGCGGATCGCGTCGAGCAGAACGAGGTTGACGAGCTTGACGACCGGGGCATCGCCCGCGGACTTTTCGAGATCGAGGATGTTCAGATCCTCGTCCACGTCGCCCGCCAGCTCAACGCCATCCTCGGAATTCTCGTTGAAGTCCACCATCACGTCGTCGAACGTGACGTTCGCCGTGTAGTAGCGCTCGATGGCCTCGGAGATCGCCTGCTCGGACGCCACGACGATGTCGATGGTCAGGTTCGTGACGAACTTGATGTCGTCCACCGCGTAGATGTTCGACGGGTCCGCCATCGCGACGATCAGCGTGTTGCCGGCCTTGCTGACCGGGATCGCCTGATGCCGAACCACCAGCTCCTTCGGGATGACCTTGAGCACCTCGGGGTCGATCTCAAAGTCGGCGAGATTGATGGCCGGCACGCCGTACTGCTTCGACAGGAACTGGGTGAGCTCGTTCTCCTCGACGTAGCCGAGCTTCGCGAGCTGGGCGCCCAGCCGCGTGCCGGTGGCCCGCTGGCTCTCCATGGCCTTGGCCAACTGCAAGGGCGAAATCAGGTTCTCGCGGACGAGCAGCTCACCGAGGCGGTTCTGGTTGGCGGGCTTGCGATCTTCGGCCATGCGGGACTCTCAGGAAGGGGCGCAAGCCTACCACGTCTTTCTGAGGAGGGCCGGCTCAGCCGGCCCCCCTCCGCCGCCCGAAGGCGGCTACCCCCCGCGTGCAGGCGGTGGGGATCGGCGCCCGTCGTCCGTCGCGGGTACGCGACGGACGACGACGGCCCGCGAGCGGGCCTGGACGCGGGAACGTGCGTACGCAGCGGACACCGGGGCCGCGTGCGGAGCCTGCGACGTTGCCCGCTCCGCGCGGAAGCTGCGACGGTGGGTTTCCCCTTCTCCCGCCAGAGCGGGAGAAGGTGCCCGCGTACTCGTGGGCGGATGAGGGCTTTCCAAATTCAAGGGGAGCCCTCATCCGACGCCGGGTACGGCGCCACCTTCTCCCGGGGAGGACGCGCCCCTATTCCTCCTCGCCCTCGCCCTCGCCGACCTCGTCACCCGGCTCGACCACGTCCATCTCGTCGTCATCGATGGCGGCCTCGTCGCCTTCCAGCTCCACCGCCATGTCGTCGATCCAGAGGGGCTTGGGCGTACCTGGGTTGTCAGCCTCGGCTCGCTCTTCGCCGAGCTTGCGTCGTCGGCGAAGTTGGAGCCGCAAGGGAGTGCCGAGAAATCCAAATTGCTCCCGGAGCTTGTTTTGCAGGTACCGCTGATACCCGTCCAACACGCCGTCGGGGTTGTTGCAGAAAATCGTGAATGTGGGCGGACGAACCCGAACCTGGGTCATGTACTGCAGCCGCACGGGGTGATTGTGCAGCTGCGGCGGCTGGTAGGCCGCGACGGACGCGCGCAAGAAGTCGTTCAGCTTCGCCGTCGCGACACGCTGGTTGAAGCTGTTGTAGACGTCCTTCACGACCGTCAGCACCTTCTGACACCCCTTGCCTGTGAGCGCTGAGATGTAGAGCACCGGCGCCCACGAGAGGTGCGGCAGCTTGCGCTCCACCTCATCCTCGAGCACCTTGATGTTGCGATCCTCGATCTCGCGCACCATGTCCCACTTGTTGACCAGCAGGACCACCGCCCGCCCGCGCTCCTCGATCAGCTCGGCCAGCGCAGCGTCCTGGTCGGTGACCCCCTCCGCGCCGTCGATCACCAGCATGAGCACATGGCACCGTTCGATCGTACGGATCGCTGCGGAGACCGCGATGGTCTCCACGCGGTCGGAGATGCGGCCCCGGCGCCGGATCCCCGCCGTGTCCACCAGGCGGAATCGGCTGCCCTCGTAGTCCAGCAGCGTGTCGGTGGCGTCCATCGTGGTCCCCGGCATGTCGTGGACCACGTGCCGATCTTGCCCAAGCAACCGGTTGAGCAGCGTGGACTTCCCGATGTTCGGTCGTCCAAGCACCGCGACTCGGATCTCGCCCTCGATCTCCACCGGCTCCCCGTATATGCGCTCGGGCAACGCTTCGAACACCGCGTCCATCAGCTCGAACATGCCGCGGGCGTGCTCGGCGCTGATCGGGACCAACGCGTCGAACCCCAGCTTCCAGAACTCGTGGGCTTCATCCTCGTGGCTCGAGACGTCGCACTTGTTCACCACGACGATCACGGGCTTTTTCGCAGCGCGTACACGATTCGCGGTCTCGACGTCCGCGGGGGTGATCCCGGTCTGTCGATCCACGAGGAAGATCACCACGTCGGCCTCGGCAATCGCGGTGTCGGATTGCGTGCGCATGGAGCTGAACAGCGCATCTTCGGGCGACGGATCGTATCCCCCGGTGTCGATGAGCATGAACGGGCGGTCGAGCCAGGCCGTCTCGACATAGTTGCGGTCCCGGGTCACCCCGGGACGGTCATGGACCAGCGCCTTCTTGTTGCCGGCGAGGCGGTTGAAAAGCGTCGATTTGCCGACATTTGGGCGACCGACGATGGCGATGGTGGGGAGCATGCGGGCGGTTACCCCGGGGGCGCCCCGGCGGGTAGCTTTACAACAGCGTCGTCAACGCCACCGACGCGAGCGCCAGCAGGATCATCGCGGTAACAAGCCAGTCCGAGGGCCCGCCCTTGTCTTGGGGGCGCCGGCCGGGCAGCTCGTCCGACAGCGTGATCAGGCTTTGGAAGGTCTCCGGGTCGAAGGAACGCGCGCGTTTAGGCGTGCGCCGGGCGTCCTCTCGCTCGTGTTGGGTTGGCACATTGGCTCCGTTGAGCCCCACCACTGCAAGGCGTGTGCCATTTCAGGATCGTGGAATTCACGAGGTTTGTCGGATCGAGCACCGCGAAGTTCGCCGAACGGCGAAGCGCAGTTCGTTCACAACGGGATGCGCAGCGTGAACACGCTCCCGACGCCCACGGTGCTCCTCACGTCCAGCTCCCCGCCGTGCGCCAGCGCGATGCGACGCGAGATCGCGAGCCCGAGGCCGGTGCCCTCGTGCCGCGTGGTGTAGAAGGGCACGAACAGCTTATCCAGCTCAGATGGGGACATCCCGGCGCCGGTGTCCGTCACTGCCAGCTCGACAGCGTCGGCCTGACGGGCCTTCGGGTCGCGCATCTTTCCGAGGCGGGTCGAGAACGTGACGGTGCCGACGGGCCCCGCAGCGGTGATGGCGTTCTGCCCCAGGTTCAGCAGGACCTGGGTGATCTTCCCGGGATCCAGCTGTACCTCCGGAACATCGACCGCGTGCTCTTGGACGAGATCAGTCGTTGCGGACTGCGCCCGTAGGAGGCCGATCACCTGGCCGACCAGCTGCTCGGCGCTCAACGGCAGCCGCTCGATTTGCAGCGGCCGGGAATAATCCAGGAACTGGGTCACGACCCCCGAGAGGCGATCCACCTCGTCGATGATGACCTTCACCATCTCGGCGTCGTCCGCGGCCCGCGCGCCGCCTTGGAGGTACTGAGCGGCGCCCTTGATGCCGGCCAGCGGATTTCGAATTTCGTGGGCCAAACCCGCGGCCATCGTGCCCAACGCTGCCAGTCGATGCTCCTCTTTCAGTTGTTCAAAGCCCCGCAGGTTCTCCAAGATCACGCTCGCCCGGTCCACGACCTTGGCCAGCCGGCCGACCTCCGCTTCAGTGAATCCCTCATCGTCGGCATCCCGGAGCGTGAGCCAGCCCAGCACGACATCGCCCGACCGAAACGGGACGACGACATCCGCGTTCATCGCACGCATGGTGCGGAGCCGGGGTTCGAGGGCATCCGAGTGTTGGAGTTGGAGGCGTAGGATGTGCTGATCCTCGACGCGCACATAGGGGCCGTGTGCAAAGCCGTCCGCGAACGGCTGGCGCGCGACTTGGAGCACGGGGGGCTCGTCATGCGCGCCGCGTTCGCAGTCCAGACGGTAGGCGCGACGCTCCGAGTCCCACAAGTAGAGCGCTGCGGCCCGGACCCGGCCGCTCCCCAGCAGCCGGTCGATCAGCTCGGTGCGCAGGCTCTCGAGCGAGATCACCCGCGCGAGCGCCAGGTCGGTCGCGGCGACGGCGTCGATCAGCCTCTGTCCCCTGGAGTTGATCACCCGTCCGGCGAGGGTCTCCAGCTGCTTGGACATGGGCTCATAGGCGAGCAGGAAGATCGCTGAGGCGAGGAAAACCTGGAAAAACCCATGCACCGGGTATTCGCCGAACAACATGCCAGCGGCCAACACATCGATGCCGACGAGCAGGAAGGCCGCGCCGACCACGGCGGCGAGCCGCGCAAAGAGCACCCCCATGTCCAAGAGCCGCCAGGA